>JANXXK010000018.1 GCA_025350685.1 Alphaproteobacteria bacterium
CGCGCGCGCCGACGCCGGCGATGGCCAGGTCATCGGCGTCGTGGCGGAGGCTGGCGCCGGCAAGAGCCGGCTGTGCTTCGAATTCCTCGAAGCCTGCCGGGCGCGCGGCCTGCCGGTGTTGGAGGGGCGCGCCGTGGCGCACGGCCGCAACATCCCCTTGATGCCGATCCTGGAGGTGTTCCGCTCCTTCTTCAGGATCGGGCCGGACGACGACGATGTCGCCGCGCGCCACAAGATCGACGACCGCTTGCTGGCGATCGATTCCACGCTCGGCGACGCCGCGCCGCTGGTGTTCGATTTTCTGGGGGTTTCCGACCCGCAGCGTCCGGCCCCGCAGATCGACCCCGACGCGCGCCAGCGCCAGCTGTTCGCGCTGATGCGCCACATCAACCGCAAGGCCGGCGAGACCCAGTTGTCGGTCACCTTCATTGAAGACCTGCACTGGCTGGACCCGGCCAGCGCCCAGTTCCTGGAGCACATGATCGACGCGCGCGAGGGCGCCCGCAGCCTGCTGCTGGTCAACTACCGCCCGGAATACCAGGCCGACTGGCTGGGAAAGCCCTGGTGTCGGCAGATCCAACTTGCGCCGCTGGGGCGTCAGGCGATCGGCGAACTGCTGGCCGACCTCCTGGGCGCCGACGCCAGCCTCAACCCGCTCGGCGCCGCCATCGAGGCCCGCACCAAGGGTAATCCGTTCTTTGTCGAGGAGGTGGTGCAGACCCTGATCGAGACCCACCACCTGGAGGGCTCGCGCGGCGCCTATCGCCTGGTCACGCCGGTCGACAAACTCGAGGTGCCGGTGACCGTCACCGCTGTGGTGGCCGCCCGCATCGATCGCCTCCGCGGCCCCGAAAGGGACGTGCTGCAGGTCGCCGCTGTCATCGGCAAGGATTTCTCGGAGCCCTTGCTGGCGGCGGTCTCTGAGCTTTCCGCCAAGGCCCTGGGCGCCGCCCTGGCCAACCTGCGTCGCGCGGAATTCATCGTCGAGCGCGCCGTGTTTCCGGTAGCTGAATACGCCTTCAAGCACCCGCTGACCCAGGAGGTGGCGCTGGGCGCCCTCCTGAAGGACCAGCGTCGCCACGTCCACGCCGCGGTGGCCCGCGCCATCGAACAGCAGCACCAGGGGCGCCTGGACGAGAATGCAGCCCTGCTCGCCTATCACTGGGACGAGGCCGGCGAAGCGCTCAACGCCGCGCGTTGCCACCGGCAGGCGGCCGAGTGGGTCAGCCTGACCGACCTCGCCACCGCCGCCTGGCACTGGCGCAGGCTGCGGTCCCTGGTGAGCGATCTCGGGGACGATCCGGAGGCCGCGGAGCTGGGGGCCGCGGCCTGCCAGCACCTGCTGAACCTCAGCTGGCGCTACACGGTGAGCCCCGAGGAGATCAAGGCGCTGGGCGAGGAGGGCCGCGCGTTCGCGCGCGCCGCCGGCGATCGGCGGGCCGAGCTGCGGCTGACGCTGGTCTACGCCCGCGCCTGCGGCTCGCTCGGCGATGTCGCCGCCTACGCCGACCTCGCCACCGAGGCGCACCAGGCCGCGCTGGCGCTCGACGACGTCGCCCTACAGGTGAACGCCAGCCTCTACGTCGCCGACGCCTTCGTCTACGCCGCGCGGCTTCCGGAATCCCTGTCCGTGGCGGAAGACGCGCTGGCGCGGATGCAGGAGGAGGTTCCGCGGTCGCAGTGGCTGATGGGCTTCAATCCCCGCTCGGCGCTGCGCTTCTGGCGCGCCACCTGCCTGGCGTTCACCGGACGCCTGGCGGAGGGGATCGGGGAATACGAGGTGTGCCACCGGCTGGCGGAGGAAGACGGGACGCCGGAAGCTACCGCCTATGTGTGGTCGTGGTCGGCGCTCGCCTACCTCACCGCCGGCGACCTCGCGCGGGTTGTCGCCTGCGCCCAGGAAGTCGACAAGGTCTGCACCCTGCTTGGCGATCCGCCGACGATCGTGGCCCACCGCCTGCTCTGCCAGACCTATGCGCACCTGGGTTTCGGCCGGTTCGCCGAGGCCATCGAGACCGCGAGCGCGGCGCTGGCCATTCACCGGCTCGGTGAACGGCAGCATGCCGGAATGTCGGCGATGTTCCTGGCCGAGGCGCAACTGCAGGCCGGCGACGCCTCAGCTGCGGTGGCCACGGCGCAAGAGGCGATCGAGATATGCCGCCAGGCCCTGCGCGGCAATGTCGAGGCCCAGGCTATGGGCGTGCTGGCCCGCGCCCTGGTGCGGCGCGATGGCGTCTCGGCCATGGCCAGCGCCGAGGCCGCGCTTGGTCGCGCCGCGGAGCTGATCGACAGCACCGGGGCCAGGACCCTTGCGCCGCTCCTGCTGGCATGGCGGGCCGAACTCGCCGCGGCGGCGGGCGAACCGGGGCGTCAGGTCGATTTGCTGAAGCAGGCGATGGCGCTCTTCGAAGAGATCGGGGCGCCTCTGCAGGCCGCGGGCCTGCGGCAGGCCCTGGGGCTTGGCTAGCCGTACAGCCAGGAAACTCCATCTCGATAGCAAGAGCTCGAGGCTGACCAGGCCGGCCACCTCGGCGACGCTGATTCCCTGATCGGTCAGCCCATGGCCGAGGGTCACGGTGACGAAGCCTGACAGGCGCCCTGCGGAAGGGTCATGGCGTTGCGTCCGGTCCTCCCAGCCGCGATGGTTGAGTTTCCCGCCGCACAGCGCGCGGGGCAAGCGGAGACACTGATGGCTGACACCGACATCCTGACGATCGACGCTGCAGACGGGGTCGACCGGGTGACGCTCAACCGGCCAGACCGGCTGAACGCGCTCAACCAGCCGCTTACCGACGCCTTGCTGGCCTATTTCGAGTCTAAGCGGCGCGCCGCGGCGACC
>JANXXK010000020.1 GCA_025350685.1 Alphaproteobacteria bacterium
CGATCGCCGCGTCGGGCTGTGAGGCGGTGACCGTGCTGCACTTCGACAACCACCCTGACTGGGTCCGCTACGAGAACGGCGCCCACTGCGGCTCCTGGGTAGCCTGGGCCGCGCGGATGGACCGGGTGGCCAAGGTGGTGACCGTGGGCGTCTGCAGCCCCGACATCCGCCGGCCGAAGCCCGGGCGGGCGGACCTAGAGCTGCTGAGCGAGGGGCGCCTCGAGCTCTACGCCTACCGCGACCCGGACGGCGGCCAGACCGTCGAACTGGCCGGCCGGAGCTGGCCGACCATCGAGGCCATGGGCGAGGGGGCGTTCGCCGCCTTCCTGCCGGGCCGGATCGCCACCAAGGCGGTCTATCTCACGATAGATAAGGACGTGCTGCGTCCCGACGACGCGGCCACCAACTGGGACCAGGGGCGCACCAGCCTGGCCTTCCTGCGCACCCTGTTGACCCCGCTGTTGGCCGAGCGCCGGCTGATCGGGGCCGATGTGGTGGGCGACTGGTCGCAGGCAGTCTATGGCGGCGGGCTGCTGGCCGGCCTGCTGAAGCGCGGCGAGGCGCTGATCGACCAGCCCTGGACCCAGCCGCCACCGACCGCGCGCGCCGCCAACGAAGCGGTCAATCTTGAGCTCCTCAACCTCCTGGCCGGGGAGCAGGCGGCGTGAAGGATCGCAGTTTCCGGGTCCGCGGCGAGGGCAAGAAGGGCGTCCTCTTGCTGCACGGCCTGACCGGCGCGCCGGCCGAGATGAAGGCGGTCGGCCGGGTGCTGCACCGCCGGGGCTTCGATCTCTATGCGCCGATGCTGGCCGGGCACGGCGGGACGGAGGCGGACCTGCTGAAGACCGGCTGGCGCGACTGGGTGGCCTCGGCGCGCGCGGCCTATCTCAAGTTCGCCGAAGAGGTGGATGAGGTCTATGTGGCCGGCATCTGCGCCGGCGGCGAGATCGGCCTGGAGCTCTGCGCCGAGTTTCCCGCGATCCGCGGCGCGGCAGCCTATTCGGTCCTCTTCGAGTACGACGGCTGGAACATGCCGAAGATCACCATGGGCGCCCCGCTGATCCAGGCGGTCGCCAACCTTCCCCTGCTCCGCCGCCTGAGCTTCGTGCAGCCCAGCCCGTTTGGCCTGAAGGACGAGCGCTTAAGGACTATGGCCTCCCAGGCGCTGCAGTCGATGATCCCGGGGGCGCTGGAACGCATGCCGCTCGGCTGCATGTACCAGCTCTATCGCCTGGCCCGGCATGTCGAGCAGATCGCGCCCAAGATCGGCTGCCCCGTGCTGATCGTGCATGCGCGCCAGGACGACCTCGCCGACCTGCGCAACGCGCACCGGCTGCGAGCCGCGCTCGGCGGGCCGAGCGAACTGGTGGTGCTGGAGGACAGCTACCACATGGTCCATGTGGACAAGGAGCATCTGCGCGTCGGCGAGCTGACCGCGGCCCTGTTCGGCGCGGCCGCCGCGACACCCGCGCGCGAAGCCGTCGATGCCTGAGGCGTGGGTCGCCGACAGCCTGGTGAATGTCGACCGGGCGGCCTGGGACAGCCTGTTCCCGGGCGTGCCGGAGGGTTACGATTACCTGCTGGCCATCGAGCGGGCCGGCCTGCCGGACTTCCAGTGGCGCTATGTCATGGTCCACGAGGGCGAGACCCTGCTGGCCGCGGCGCCGGCCTTCCTCACCGCATACGGGCTTGAAACCACCCTGACGGGCGCGCCGCGCAGGATCCTGGAAGGCGCGCGGCGGCTGGTTCCCGGCGCGCTCACCCTGCGCCTGGCCTGCATCGGCTCGCCCTGCACGACCACCGCCGGCCTGGGCTTTGCGTCTCAGGTTCGCGACGACGAGCGGCCGGGCCTGCTGCGCCTGCTCATCGAGGCTTTCGAGCGCGAGGCGGCGCGCGCGCGTTGCGGGCTCTACGCTTCAAAGGACGTGACGGCGCCCGACCGGCCGCTCTGGGACGCGGCGACCCGCCCGCTGGGCTACCGGCCCATGGCCAGCCTGCCGATCGCCGACCTCGACATCGATTTCGCCACCATGGACGAATACCTCGCCCGGCTGACCTACAGCGCGCGCAAGGACATGCGCCGCAAGCTCCGCGCCCTGGACGCCCTGCGCGTCGAGATCCGCACCGATGTGGACGACATCGCCGGGCGGCTGATGGCCCTCTATGAGCAGACCCGGTCGCGGGCCGACATATCGTTCGAGCATCTGACCGCCGACTATTTCCGCGGCGTGACCCGGCAGATGGGCGAGCGGGCCTTCTACGTGCTCTATTTCCAGGGCGAGGAGCTGCTGGCCGCCAATCTGCTGCTGCAGGACGGCGACGTCCTGCTGGACAAGTATTTCCTGATGGACGCCGAGCGCGGCCGACCGCTGAACCTCTATTTCCTCAGCTGGTTCACCAATGTGCGGCTGTGCCTGGAGCGCGGGCTGGGCTGCTACCGGTCCGGCCAGGCCGCCTACCAGAACAAGCTGCGGCTCGGCAGCCGGCTGACGAGCACCTCGATCTACTTCCGTCACCGCAACGCCCTGGTGAACGGCGCCATGCAGCTTTTTGCCCCGCTGTTCGCGGCCGATCCGACCGCCGACCTTGCCGCTTGAGCCTCGATCCGCACAAGAGTGGGTGGATTTGCGCGCCTGCGACGCTATATCCCGGCAGATGCGTCTTGCTTGACCCCCGGACCGGTCAGGTTGAGGTTGCAGGGCCCTGGCGGCGTCCAGGGTGCAGGGGCGCCAACGGGGGCGGTCGGTCCACGGAAATGAAAGTGTAATGCCTCAGATAACGCCAACCGACGATCAGCTCTTCGATGTCATCGCCAAGGAAGCCCTCGTGGATCGCGCGCTCCTCAACCGCGACGCTGCCCTGGAAGATCTCGGCATCGCCTCCCTCGATGTGATCAGCGTCCTGTTCGAGGTCGAGGAGCGCTTCGGCATCATCGTCGAGGAAAGTGAACTGTCCGACTGCAAGACCCTGGGTCAGCTGATGGACAAGCTGAAGGCCCGGGCGCAAGCCGCCGCCTGAGCCAAGGCGCGCGGGTGAAGCGTATCGCAGTGACCGGCCTAGGGGCGCTTTCGGCGCTGGGCGCCTCGGTCGAAGAGAACTGGCGCGCGGCGCTCGCCGGTCAGGGCGGCATCGCCCGCTGCGTGATGGGGGATTCGCCCCATGGCCCCGGCGGACTGGAACTGCCCATGGCGCGGGTCGCCGACGGCTATGACGCCAGGCTTGACGCAGCGATGGGCCATCCGGTGGCCGGCGGCCTCGACCCCTTCGCCCAGTTCGCCCTGGGACCGGCGCTGGAGGCGCTGGAACAGTCCGGGCTGCGCGGCCACCCGGTGCTCAGCGAACGAACCGCGGTGATCTTCGGTCACGGCCTGGGCGGGCTGGCCACCCTGGAATCCGGCTACGAACGGTTTTTCGGCATGAAGTCCGCGCGCATGCACCCCTCAACGGTCCCCAAGGTGATGGTCAGCGCCGCGGTCAGCGCCGCAGCCATGGCTTTCGAGATCCGAGGCCCGGTGTTCGCCACCTCAAGCGCCTGCGCCTCGTCGTCGCACGCCATCGCCCAGGGCGCCGCCATGATCGCCTCGGGCCAGGTCGATGCGGCGATGGTCGGCGGCAGCGAGGCGGTCTCCACGGCCGGCAGCGTGCGGGCCTGGGAAGCCATCCGGGCGATGTCGCCGGTGACCTGCCGGCCGTTCTCCGCCGACCGCGACGGCATGGTGCTGGGCGAGGGCGGAGCGGTGATGATGCTCGAGGCCTGGGACCACGCTGAGGCGCGGGGCGCGGCGATCCTGGGCGAACTGATCGGCTGGGGCATGTCCTCCGACGCCTTCCATATCACCCAGCCCTCTTCAGACGGCCAGGGCCGCGCCATCCGCCAGGCGGTGCGCCAGGCCGGCGTCCAGGACCGTGACGATTTCCTGATCTCGGCGCACGGCACAGGGACCCCGCTCAACGATGCGGCCGAGACCCTTTCCCTGGTGGAGGTGTTCGGCGAGCGCGCCCGGTCGATGCCGGTGATCGCCACCAAGTCGGCCCACGGCCACCTGATCGGCGGCTCGGCCGCCCTGCAGGCGACGATCGGTCTGCGGGCCCTGGCGGAGGGCCTGGCGCCGCCGATCCAGAATTTCACCCGCCGCGATCCCGCCTGCGACCTGGACCTGGTTGTCGGCAAGGCGCGGCCGATCGCGGCCAAGCTGCTGTTGCAGAACGCTTTCGCCTTCGGCGGGCTGAACGTAGCCCTGGTGTTCGCCGCCGCCTAGCTGGCGGAGGCTGGTTCCCGGGGCGGTCTCGCTGTCGGCACGGCCGCCGCCTTGCCATCGAGAAATCCGAGGAAGTGGGCGACGCTCAGGGTGCGCACACCCGCGGCCCGCTGTGCCTCGCGGGTCTCCTCCCGCAGATCGTGCATCTTCGTCCAGTGGACCTTTGGCCGATAGTGATGCTCGGCGTGATAGCCGTTGTTCAGGAACGCCCAGTTGTAGAGCGGCTCATAGGTAGAGACTCCGGTGGCGATCGGCTCGTCCGGCTCGGCGCCGGCATGCTCATACCAGGCGATCAGGAACGAGAGGCAGTGGCCCAGGTAGTAGAAGGGCGCGAGCACCAGCACGAACCGCCAGTTGAGCACCAGCAGCACGCTGTAGACCGCGACGATGGCCCAGAATTCCTGCAACGCCTGCCGCGCCTCGGCCGGCCGCTTGGCGCGGATCGCCCGGGCCACGGTGAACGGGCCATCGTCGCGCCAGAACTGCCTGAAAACGTAGGACGCCGTCGGCTCGATCTTGCCGTCGTAGCCGTATTGATAGAGCGAGATCGGATCGACCGTGTGGCCGTCGGCCCCGATCCGGTCGGAGTTGCCGGCGTGGTGGCGCATGTGGACGTACTTGTACATCGTCTGCGGCGTGCCGAGCTCCAGGGTCAGGACAAGGCTGGTCAGCCGGTTCAAGGGCTCCCAGGCGAAGAATGGGTTGTGGATGAAGTTGTGCGAGACCGAGTCCAGGCTCCAGCCGATGGCCAGGCCGTAGGCCGCCGCGGCGGCGATCCGCCAGGGCCACGCCAGCTGAGGCCAGGCCAGGAAGAAGGCCAGCAACAGGGCGATGTGGATGAATACCAGCGCCGCGGGGATCGCGTCCCAGGCGGAATAGCGGAACAGCCAAGCGTGAGCCCGCGGGCGCGACCGCTTCCTGGCGGCGGCCGAGATGGTCGGGGGGGCGGTCATGCGGGCCTGGCCGGCCGGCGCGCGGTGGGCGCGCGGCGGTTGGCGGGCTCCAGGAAGCCCAGGAAATGGGCCGGGCGGATCACGGCGACGCCCTCGCGGCGCTGCTCGTCCGCGATCTGGCGGTGCAGGGCGATCATCTTCGTCCAGTGGACCTTCGGCCGGTAGTGATGTTCGGCGTGGTAGCCATTGTAGAGGAACACCCAGTTGTAGAGCCGCCCATAGGTCGAGACGCCCCAGGCGATCGGCTTGTCGGGGTTGCCGCCCAGGTGCTCGTAGTAGCCGTTGAGGTTGGAGACGCACTGGCCGAGGTAGCTGGCGACGACCATCAACGGGACGAAGGCCCAGCGGCCGGTGACGGCGCCGAGCGCCAGCAGCACGCCGTAGACCGCGATCACCGTCCAGAACTCGAACCGCGCTTGGCGGGCTTCACCGGGACGCTTCACCCCGATCTTGCGGGCGATCTCGAAGGGCGCGTCGCCGCGGAAGAACTCGAGGAAGACGTAGGAGAGCATTGGCTCGGGCTTTCCGTCGCTGCCGTGCTGGTAGATCGACAGCGGATCGATGGTGACGCCGTCGGCGTCGGGCCGGTCCGCGTTGCCCTGGTGGTGCCGCAGGTGGACGTAGCGGTACATGGTCTGCGGCGAGAGCAGGGCCAGCGTGATCACCAGGCTGGTCAGCCGGTTCGCCCGCTCGTCGACGAAGAACCGGTTGTGGATGAAGTTGTGGGCGATGGAGTTCAGGTTCCAGCCGACGCTGAAGGCGTAGAGCGCCAGCCAGCCCAGGCGCGCGCCCCACCCCAGGCCCGGCCAGACGGCGAAGAGGGTCAGCGCCAGCCCCAGCTGGACGATCGCCAGGCCCGCGGGCACAGCGTCCCAGGCGCTGACGCGGAAGACCCGCCGGGTTGACGCAGAAGAGGTCACAAGCGCTTCCCTGGCTCCATCAGCCGCATGCTGGCAAGACGTTCCCGCATCGCCATCGCCACAGTCAGTCCTCGCCGCCCTGCGTCGTGGCCGGCGACCGGGTGTCGGACGCCAGCAGCGCCACGCCCGCGGCGATGACCACGACGCCGGCGATACGTGTCAAATTCAAGGTCTCGTGGAACAGCAGCACCGCGCAGGTCAGCGTGCTCACGTAGATCACCGCCGTCATCGGAAAGGCGCGGCCAAGGTCGACGTCCTTGAGAATGGTCAGCCAGATCAGGAATCCGCAGAAGTAGAGCCCGAAGCCCAGCAGCACGACCGGGGTGGCAAGGGCGTGGCCGATCAGGTGGGCGACGCCCGCGCCGTCGTCGAGGGTTGCGCCGGCGTATTTGAACGCCACCTGGGTGGCGGTTTCGACGACGATGAACAACAGCCAGCCGCCGATCGCCAGGCGCAGGTCGCGCGACGGGCCGGCGCGGCGAGCGCGCGGGGCCTCAACCAAGGCTGGCTCCCACCAGGCCGGCGCCGATGGTCACCAGGCCCGCGCCCAGCCATCGCCGCGCCCGCGGCCGCTCGCCGAGGAACAGCCGCCCGGTCAGGACGGTCCCCACGTAGGAGAGGGCGGCCATGGGCCCGACGATCGACAGCGGCGCGTGGCCCAGGACGTACATCCAGCTGGCCGCCTCGATGCAATAGCCCAGAAATCCGGCGGCCACCCACGGGCTGGTCGCCACGGCCCGCCAGAACAGGCGGCCCGCGCCGCTCTTGTCACCGGCGTCCATCCCGTCCAGCCCCAGCTTGAACGCCGTCTGCCCGAACACGTCGAGGACGACGGTCAGGGCGAAGAGAAGCCAGGAGACGAGACCCATTTACAGCTTTCGGAGGTGACGCGACGCCGCATCTCATATCCGATGACGGGGAGCGTCGCATAGGGTGGGATGAGTCGCCGCCATGCCGATCGCGTGGCGGCGCACGGCCGGCCGCGGCGTCAATAGGATCACACGACCGGAGGCTCGGTGGGCCGATACCCTGACTATCGTTTCGCCGCCCGCACGCTGGTCATCGCCTGCGTGCTGATGCTCGCCGGTTGCGCCACCGCGGGCATGCCGGCGTCGGCGCTTGCGCCGCAGCGACCGGCGGCCGCGCCAAGCGATCCGCTGGAACATACGAACCGCGGGCTGTTCGCCTTGGGGAATGCGATCGACCGGGCGATCCTGCGTCCCTTTGTCCTGGGCTATCAGCAGCTGGCGCCCGGTCCGCTGCGCCGCGCGGTGCACAACCTGCTGCAGAACGCCGACGAGCCTCTGGTTTTCCTCAATGACGTGCTGCAGGCGCGGTTCGCACCCGCCGGCCGCACTGCGCTGCGGTTCGTCGGCAACTCGACCATCGGCCTGGCCGGCCTGTTCGATCCCGCGACGGGCGCCGGCCTGGCGCACCACGACAACGACTTTGGCCAGACCCTGGGCCGCTATGGGTTCGGACCCGGCGCCTATCTCTATGTGCCGCTGATCGGGCCGACGAGCGTTCGCGACCTCTTCGGCTCCGGCGTGGATTTCGTCGCCGATCCGTTGTCCTGGACCCGTGTCCGCAACGCCAAGACCATCAACATGGCGCGGACCGGCCTGTCCCTGGTCGACGACCGGCTGGAGGCCGAGGCCGACCTGCGCGCGCTGGAGGCGACGGCGGCCGACCCCTACGCCACGCTGCGCTCGGTCTATCTCCAGTCGCGCGAGGCCGCCATCAAGGGCGACGACGCCGGCCTTGAGTCGCTGCCGGACCTGCCGTCGCCGCCTCCGCCCACATCTTCTGAGCCGACCCCGCCCGGGCCGACCTCGCCTGGGCCGGCTGAGCCGCAGCCGTGACGCCCCAGGGACTGTCCGGCCGGCTAGCGGCGCTGGTCGCCTTCTCCTGCCGCCGGGCCCCCGGGCTGGCGCTCGCCGCCCTGGTCGCCGCCCTGGTCGCGGGGGTCTATGTGGCGGCTCACTTTTCGGTGCACACCGAGCTCGCGGCATTGATCCCGCCCGACACGCCCTGGCGGGTCCACGAGCGGGTGCTGGAGGAGGCTTTCGTCCAGCAGGGCGAGGACATCAGCGTGGTCATCGACGCCGCCACGCCGGAGCTGGCCGAGACCGCAGCAGCGCGGCTGAGCACCGCACTCAGCCGCCGAGGCGACCTGTTCCGGCGGGTGGACCGGCCAGGCGCAGGGCCCTATTTCGCCAGCGAGGGCGTGCTGTTCCTGCCGCAAGCGCAGGTGCGGGCGACCACCGAGGCGCTGATCCGCGCCCAGCCGCTGGTGGCGCCCGTGGCCGCCGACCCGAGCCTGCGCGGCGTGCTGACCAGCCTCTCGACCGGGGCCCAGGCGGTCGCGGCCGGGCTCGCCTCCCCGGACCAGATCGCCGGGCCGCTGCGCGCGGTCGCCGACGCCGCGGAGGACGCGGCGCGGGGACGGCCGGCGGTGTTCTCCTGGCGTCCGCTGATCACCGGCGAGGCTGCCACCGCGGCCGATGCGCGCCAGTTCGTCATCGCCTACCCGAAGCTCGACGGCTCGGGCAGTGCGCCGGACGCGGCCCTGGCGAGCGTGCGCGCCGAGGCCCGGCGGCTTGGCCTCGACCCCGCGCACGGGGTGACGTTGCGGCTGACCGGCGCGATCCCCATGCAGGCGGACGAGCTGGCCACCCTGGGCGAGGCGACAGGGCCGATCGCGCTGCTCGCCTTTTCGGTGTCGCTGGCGATCCTCTACCTGGCGGTGCGCTCGCCCCGGATCGTCGGGGCCATCGTCGGCACCGTGCTGGTCGGCCTCGCCCTGACCGCCGCGCTGGGGCTGGTGGTCTATGGCCGCTTCAACCTGATCTCGATCGCCTTCCTGCCGCTTTTCGTGGGCCTGGGCGTCGATTTCGCCATCCAGTTCGCCGTGCGCTATCGCGCCGAGGCCATCGCCGAGCCGGACATCGCCCAGGCGCTGGCAAACGCCGGGTCCGGCGCCGCGCGCGGCCTCAGCCTCGCCGCCGCCGCCACGGCGCTGGGGTTCTTCGCCTTCCTGCCCACCCGCTACAAGGGCGTCTCCGAGCTGGGGCTGATCGCCGGCTCGGGGATGCTGATCTCCTTCCTGCTGGTGTTCACCCTCTTGCCAGCGCTGCTGACGCTCGCCCGCGCCCGCAGTCCCGCCGACGAGGTCGGCCTGCCCGCCCTGCGCGACGCCGATCGGCGGCTACTGACCCGCGGCCGGGCGATCCTGGCCGGGGCCGTCGTACTGGCGGTGGCCGGTCTGGCGGTGAGCCCGCTGCTCCGGTTCGACTTCGATCCCCTGCGCCTGCGCAATCCGAAGACCCAATCAGTCGCCACCTTCCTGCAGCTGGCCAACGACCCGGAGACCGGGTCCGACAGCCTTGATGTGCTGACGCTCGACCTCGCCCAGGCCCGGCGCCTCGCCGCGCGGCTGGCGGCCACGTCGGGGGTCCGGACAGTGCGCACGATCGACAGCCTGGTCCCGCCCGACCAGGCGGCGAAGCTGGCGCTGATCCAGGACGCGTCCCTGCTGCTGGACCCGAGCATCAATCCGTTCGACCTGGCCGCCGCCCCCAGCGACGCCGAGCTGACAGCCAGCCTGACCGCCGCGACCGCAGCGCTTCGCGAGCTCGCCGCGGCGCCGGCCGGGGCCTCGGTCCGCGCCCAGGCCCTTCGGCTGGCGGATCTGCTGGACGCGGCGAGCAAGGGCCCGCCCGCCGGGCGCGCGCGACTGCAGGCGGCGTTGGTCGCCGGTCTTCCCGCGGCCCTGGATCAGGTCCGTGCCGTGCTGGCCGCCCAGCCGGTGACGCTGGGCAGCCTGCCACCGGACCTCAAGGCCGAATGGGTCGCCGCCGACGGCCGGGCCCGCGTGCAGGTGCTGCCCGCCGCCGCCCACGCCGACCGCGCCGGCCTCGCCAGCTTCGCCCGCGCGGTGCAGGCCGTGGCGCCCACCGCGACGGGCAACCCGGTGGCGGTGCCGCAGACGCGGGCGCTGATCCTGGGGGCATTCGGCCAGGCCGGGGCGCTGTCGTTCGCGACCATCGCCCTGCTGCTGGCCGCCAGCCTCAGGCGGGTGCGCCCAGTCCTGCTGACCCTGGCGCCGGTGCTGTTGAGCGGCCTCTTGACCATCGCGACCTGCGTCCTCACCGGCCAGGACATCAATCTGGAGAACCTGATCGCGCTGCCGCTGCTGTTCGGCATCGGGGTGTCGTTCAACATCTATTTCGTGGTCGCCTGGGAGGGCGGCGAGCGCAGGCTGCTGGCCTCGAGCCTGGCGCGGGCGGTGATCTACAGCGCCCTGACCACCGGGGCGGCGTTCGGTGCGCTCGGCCTGTCGCAGCATCCCGGCACAGCCAGCATGGGCGTCTTGCTGCTGATCTCGCTGTTCTGGACCTTGGTGGTGATCCTGCTCGTGCAGCCGGCGTTGCTGCGGGTCGCCACCCGAGAGGCTTAGCGCATCTTCGCAGTGAGTTCGTTCAGCTTGGCCGCCAGGCCCGCTGCGCCGCCGGACTGCACCACCGAGGCGAAGTCCGCGCGCTGCGTGGCGAGCTGGCTGACGCCCTTGAAGAAGACGTCGATCACTCGCCACTCGCCGCCGAAGGCGCGCAGGCGGTAGTTCACCGAGGTGGTTTCACCGGCCTCGGCGATCTGCGACTTCACCAGCTTGTCGGGCCCGCGCGTGGTCACCGCCGGGTCCACCGTGCAGCGCTGGCCTCTGTAGCTATCAAACTCCTGGGCGTAGCGGGCGGCGGTGTAGCGGGTGAGCGCGGCGACCACCGAGGCCTGCTCCTTGGGCGTCATCCTGGTCCACGCCTCGCCGATGGCGAACTGGGCCATGACCTCCAGGTTGAAGCCCTGCTCGACCGCCGGCTGCATCGCCCGCGCGCGCGCCGGGGCGCCGGCGCCCTTGGCCTGTTTCACCGCGTCGAGGACGCCGTTGCACAGCGCCTCGACCCGCGTCGCCGCCGGATCGGACGCCGCCTGGGCCGCACCCGCGGCAGCGAGGCAAAGCGCGGCCGCGAGACCCGCCGAAATCGCCGCGATCGTTCGTTTCACTGATTGTCGGCCCTTGTTCGACGCCCCACGGAGCCTGGATTACAGGCTGGCGGCAGTGGGCGCTACTCCCGCAGGCCTTGGCGGGCCCCGGTTTCCCGCGACAGGCCCGGCCAACGGCGCCATCTATCGGCGCCTCGACCCCACCGACTGAGGGTCGATCAACGGGGGACGAGGCGTGGCGAACCTGCTGCAGCGGATCGGGATCAGCCACCCGATCATCCAGGCCCCGATGGCGGGGACCGCGACGCCGGCGATGGCGGCGGCGGTGACCAATGCCGGCGCCCTGGGCTCGATCGGCGTGGCGGCGGTGAATGCCGCGCGGGCCCGCACTATGATCGAGGCGCTGCAGGCCGCAACGCAGGGCCCGTTCAACGTCAACGTCTTCTGTCACCGGCCGGCGACCGCCGACAGCGTGCGAGAACAAGGCTGGCTCACGGCGCTGCGGCCGGTGTTCGCCCGCTTCGACGCCGAGCCGCCAGCGACCATTGGGGAGATCTTCACCAGCTTCCTTGCCGACCCGGACATGCTCGACCTGTTCGTCGAGACCCGCCCGGCCGTTATCAGTTTCCACTTCGGCCTGCCCTCGGCTCAGGCCATTGCGCGACTGAAGGCGGCGGGCTGCATCCTGTTCTCCACCGCGACCAGTCTCGACGAGGCAGAGCAGGCCGCCGCGGCCGGCGTCGACGCCATCGTCGCCCAGGGCTACGAGGCCGGCGGCCATCGCGGCATGTTCGACCCATCGGCGCCCGACTCGCGGCTGGGCGTGGCGGCGCTCACCCGCCTTCTGGTCGAGAAGCAGGCGCTGCCGGTGATCGCCGCCGGAGGCATCATGGATGGCGCAGGCGTCGCCGCGGCCTTGGCGCTGGGCGCGACGGCCGCCCAGCTCGGCACGGCCTTTATCGCCTGTCCCGAATCCAGCGCCGACGTTTTCCACCGCGACGCCCTCTTCGGCGACGCCGCGACGATGACGGAGATGACGGCCCTGATCTCCGGGCGCCCCGCGCGCTGCCTGGCCAACAGCTTCACCGCCCTGAAGGACGCCGAGCTGAAGGGCGTCACCATGCCGGACTACCCGATCGTCTACGACGCCGGCAAAGCCCTGGCCGCAGCCGCCAAGGCCAAGGGCGACGGCGGCTTCGGAGCGCAGTGGGCCGGCCAGGGCGCGCCGCTGGCGCGCGCCATGCCGGCCGCCGAGCTGGTGGCCGCCTTGGTCGACGAACTGGCCGCGGCCCGCTACGCCTAGCCTGGGACGAGCCCGAACTCGCGCATCGCCGGGACGAAGTTGACGTTGTCGTGGCTGTCGCGGGTCAGTTTGATCAGGGCGAACCGCTGCAGCTCGGCCAGCGCCCGCCAGGCGGCGCGCGACGGCGGGGCCACGCCGACCGACCTGGCGAAGCGGGTCACCCGCGCCGGCGGCCCGGACGCCTGTTCCCACAGGGGCGCCGGCGGATCGGCGAGCGGCTTGGCGGCCTCCCGCGCCCGCCGCGCGATCAGCCCGACCAGCTCGGCGCGGTAGGCGTCGATCTCCGCGGCGCCCCGGCATGGAGCCTCCAGCAGGCGCTGGCGGTCGTCGCGGGTGAATCGGCTCCATTGCCGAAGCGTGAGCTTGATCGCGCAGCGGTCGAGCTTGAGCCGCACCGCCATGGGCACGCAGCGCAGGGTGGCCACGAAGTCGCTCTCGAAAGCGAACAGCTGGGCGTCGCTCATGATCGCAGGCTCTTCAAGGCGGCGGGAATGCGGTCGCGCGCGGCGGATGGCACGGCCGCGCGGGCGGCGACCTCGCCGATCAGCAGGACCACCGGGCCGGTAGGCCCGGCCGCCGCGACCGCTTCGGCCAGGCCGCCCAAGGTGCTGGCGATGGCCCGGGCGCCGGGATGGCCGGCGTTCTCCACGGCGATGGCTGGGGTGGCGGGGGAGCGTCCCTGGCCGGTCAGGCGCTCGGCCGCCGCGGCGATCTGGTCGCGGCCCATGTAGAGCGCCAGCGTGGTCTGCGGGTCGGCGGCGGCGGCCCAGCCCTCGTCGGCCAGAGCCCCGCTGGAGACCGTGGCGGTGGCGATCAGCAGTCGCCGGGCCTCGCCGCGATGGGTCAGGGGAAAACCGAACTGGGCGGCGGCCGCGCAAGCCGCTGTGACGCCAGGCACCACCTCAGTCTCGATCCCATGGGCCTCCAGAAAGGCCCGCTCCTCGCCCACCCGACCGAACACCGAGGGGTCGCCGCCCTTCAGCCGCACGACGTCGAGCCCGCGCCGAGCCAGACGCAACATCAGGCGATTGATGGTCGTCTGTGCCATGCTGGCGCGCCCGGCCCGCTTGCCGGTCTGGATCTTCACGCAGGCGGCCGGGGCCAGGGCCAGCACCTCGGGCGAGATCAGGGCGTCGTAGAGCAGGGCTTGGGCGGTCTCGACGGCGCGCAACGCGCGCACGGTCAGCAGATCGGCCGGACCGGGTCCTGCGCCCACCAGTCGGACGCGGCCCGTTCTGGTGTCCTGGGCCTCGATGTCATGCGGCATGGCGGACGTCTCCCCCGGAAGCCTTGGGGGCGTCGGCGAGCATTCGGGCGATCTCCGGGCGGCAGTAGCCACAGTTGACCCCGGCCCCGGTGGCCTCGCCGATAGCGTCCAGCGTGGCGCAACCCTCGGCGATAGCGGTCGCCACGCGCCGGGCGCGCACGCCCCGGCAGGCGCAGAGCGTCGGCCCGGTCTCGATGGGTTGGTCCGGGTGGCGGCCGACCAGCAAGGCGATCCGGTCGGCGGGCGTGAGCGCTTCGGTCTCGAACAGCGCGGCCAGCCACTCGCGCGGCGGCAGGGCCGCAGCGGCGGTGAAGAAGATCACCCGCTCCAGCCGCCCGGCCTCCAGCCAGGCTTCGCGCAGGACGCCGGCGCCGGCGTCCTCGAAACGCAGCACGTCGTCGCCGGTCTTGCCGGTCAACGCCTTGTGCAGGGCCGCCCGCTCGCGCGCGTCGCCCCGCCCGGCGAACTCGTGAAGCTGGCAGGCCGCCTGCGGAATCCGCCGCCACACCAGGTCGAGCCCGTTGGGCGCGCGCCAGGCCTCGCGCGCCAGGAAGAAGCCGCGCCAGGTCTCGCGGTAGGCGCGCACGCGCGCAGGCGTGTGCTTGAACTCCGGCTGGCCCGAGCGCGCGTCCACCTTCGCCGCGACCAGCGGGTTGGCCCGGCCGGAGGGCGCATAAGCCCCAGTCCAATGCATGGGCATGAAGATCGACCCGGCGCGCTGGCGCAGGCTGAGGCGGGCGATGGCGACGGCCTCGCCCTGGGCGGTCTGCACCCGAGCGAGTGCGCCTTCGGCGATGCCCAGGGGCTCGGCGTCGGCGGGATGCATCTCCACATAGGGTTCGGGCGTGTGGCGGCAGAGCTCCGGGGCCAGCGCCGTCCGGGTCATGGTGTGCCACTGGTCGCGCACCCGTCCAGTGTTGAGCGACAGCGGGAAGCCGGGGCTGGTGGCCTCCGCCGGGCCCTGCGCCGCGACCGCCGCCATCCGCGCGCGGCCATCCGGGGTCTGGAACTTGCCGTCGGTGAACAGCCGCGCCGTGCCGCCGCGCGCGGTCACCGGCCACTGCACGGGTTCCAGCGCGTCATAGGCCTCCGGCGTCAGCCCGGCCAGCAGCCCCAGGTTCAGCATGCGGTCGGTGTTCTCATAGGCGCTCAGCCTGGCCCATTCGCGGAACACCTGGGCTGGGCCACGCCAGCCGAACCCGTCGCCGAAGCCCATGGCGGTGGCCACGTCGGCGATGATCCGCCAGTCGGCGCGGGCCTCGCCCGGGGGATCGAACAGCCGCCGCTGGCGGCTGATCCTGCGCTCGGAATTGGTGACCGTGCCGTCCTTCTCGCCCCAGGCCAGGGCCGGCAGCTTCACGTGCGCCAGCGCGAGGGTGTCGGTCTCGGCCACGCAGTCGGAGACCACCACGAAGGGGCAGGCCTGCAGGGCGGCGCGCACGCGCGTGGCGTCGGGGAGGCTGACCACCGGGTTGGTGGCCATGATCCAGATCGCCTTGATCCGCCCGTCGGCCACGGCGTCAAACATGTCGATGGCCTTCAGGCCCGGTCCGGGGGCGATCCGCGGCGCACCCCAGAACCGCGCCAGGCGGGCGCGCGCGGCGTCGTCGAAGTCCATGTGGCCGGCCAGCGTCGTGGCCATGCCACCGGTCTCGCGCCCGCCCATGGCGTTGGGTTGGCCGGTGATCGAGAACGGGCAGGCGCCGGGCTTGCCGATACGCCCGGTGGCTAGGTGGGCGTTGAGGATCGCCGAGCCCTTGGCGACGCCCTGGGCCGACTGGTTGGCGCCCATGGAGAACAGGCTGACGGTGCGCGGCGTCTCGACGAACCAGGCGAAAAAGGTCTCCAGATCGCCGGCGTCGAGGCCGCAGTCGGCGGCCACCGCGTGCACCGACTGGTCGGCGCGGCCGAGCTCGGCCTCAACCTCGGCGAAGCCCGTCACGTGGGCCGCGATGTAGCCGCGATCCACCGCCCCGCGGCGGACGAGGTCCGCCAACAGGCCGTTCCACAGACGCACGTCGGTCTGCGGCGCGAGCGGCAGGTGCAGGTCGGCCGCCTCGGCGGTGTCGGTGCGGCGCGGGTCGATGACCACGTGGCGCTGGCCGCGCGCGCGGGCCGCCTCCATGCGCCGGTAGAGCACCGGATGGGTCCAGGCGGCGTTGTGGCCGCAGAAGACCACCAGGTCGGCGAGGTCAAGGTCCTCGTAGCAGCCCGGCACCAGGTCCGCCCCGAACGCCAGCTTGTGGGCCACCACCGCCGAGGCCATGCAAAGGCGCGAATTGGTGTCGATGTTGCCCGAGCCGATGAAGCCCTTCATCAGCTTGTTGGCCGCGTAGTAGTCCTCGGTCAGCAACTGGCCGGAGACGTAGAAAGCGACCGAATCCGGACCGTGTTTGGCGATGGTCTCGGAGAACCGGCCGGCGACGCGGGCAGTGGCCTCGCTCCACGACGCGCGGCGCGCGCCGATCATCGGATGCAGCAGCCGACCCTCCAGGCCGACCGTCGAGCCCAGGGCTGAGCCCTTCGAACACAGCCGCCCGAAGTTGGCCGGGTGATCGCCGTCGCCTTCGACCTTTGCCCCACGCGCGCCTGCCGCCGCGCGCACGCCGCAGCCCACCCCGCAGTAGGGGCAGGCGGTGCGGACGGAAGGGGGGGGCGGCGGGATCGGGCATGGGATCAGGCGCGACCCAGGAGCAGGCGGCCGTCGCGCACCTCCAGCGGCACGACCGGGGCGCAACCCTGGCCGTGGTCGGCGCCCATCGGCTCGCCGGTGGCCAGCGAGATCTGCCAGTTGTGCAGCGGGCAGGTCACCGCATGGCCGTGGACGATCCCCTGGCTGAGCGGCCCGCCCTTGTGCGGGCAGCGGTCGACGAGCGCGAACACCCGACCGTCGCCAGTGCGGAAGATCGCCACGTCGCCACTCGGCGTCGGCACGCGCCGCGAGCCGCGCAGCGGAACGTCGGTGACCGCGCCCACGTCGGTCCACTGAATGGGATCGATCACCAGAGCGTTCATGCCTCTTCGAACTCCATGCGGCGGCTGAGCGGGTTGAATTCGTGGGCGTCGCGGCCGGCCACCCGCTCGGCCCAGGGGTCGATGCGGGAGAAGCGCTGCGAATAGGCGAAGCGGTCGTGCAAGGCGCGGCGCGCATCAGGATCCTCGACCTGGCCCTGGATCCAGGCCAGGCCGACGCGATCGAGCCATTTGTAGATCCGCTCCAGGTACCAGCCGGTCTCGCGGTAGAGCTGCATCACCGCGCAGATCGTCCAGACCGCCTCGTCCTCACTGGCGACCTTGGTGAGCACCTGCGTCCCCCTGATGTGCAGTCCCGCGGCGCCGCCGACGTGCACCTCGTAGCCGCTGTCGACGCAGATCACGCCGATGTCCTTGCAGGTGGCTTCGGCGCAGTTCCGGGGGCAGCCGGAGACCCCCATCTTCACCTTGGCCGGCGACCAGGAGCCCCACATGAACTTCTCCAGCCGTACGCCCAGGCCGGTGGAGTCCTGGGTGCCGAAGCGGCACCAGTCGGCGCCGACGCAGGTCTTCACCGTGCGCAGGCCCTTGGCGTAGGCGTGGCCGGAGACCATTCCGGCCGCATTGAGGTCGGCCCAGACCGCCGGCAGGTCGTCCTTCTCAACCCCCAGTAAGTCGATCCGCTGGCCGCCCGTGACCTTCACGGCGGGGATCGCGAACTTGTCGATCACATCGGCGATGGCGCGCAGTTCGGCGGCGCTGGTCATGCCGCCCCACATGCGGGGCACCACCGAGAAGGTGCCGTCTTTCTGGATGTTGGCGTGGGCGCGTTCGTTGATGAACCGCGACTGTTTGTCGTCGCGGTAGTCGCCGG
>JANXXK010000025.1 GCA_025350685.1 Alphaproteobacteria bacterium
TAATCGGGCTGTCGGCCTCAGCCTGCTATCGGCGGATCCAGCGTCTGCGCGACAGCAAGCTCATCTTGTGGGAGGCCGCCCAGGTCGATCAGCGGCGCTCCATCTGGCCGCTAACGGTCGTGGTCGAGATCACCATGGAGCGCCTGAACGAGCCGCTGCGCGCCGCCTTCGAGGCTAAGGTCCAACGCCTGCCCCAGGTGATGCAGTGCTACTCGATCTCCGGGGTGGCTGACTTCGTGATGCTGATCGCAGTCGCCGACATGGACGACTTTCTGCAGTTCTCCCGCGAGGTGCTGATCGGCGACGAGAACATCAAGCAGTTCAAGTCGACCGTCACGATCCGCTGCCTGAAGGCCAGAACCCGGCTGGAGTTCTAGCGGCCAAAGAGACGCACACAGAGAAAGGGCGGCGGATCGCTCCGCCGCCCCGATCTCGCGCTGCGGGTCCGCCGTCAGAAGTCGGCGGTGAAGCCGATGAACATCTGTCGGCCCAGGAAGTCGTAGGTCGGATAGGCGTTTGGCAGTCCGGCCGCGACGATCAGCGAGTCGATGATCTGCGGATCCTTGTCGAAGACGTTGGTGATTCCGGCGCGCACCGAAAAGCCGGGACGCACCTTCCAGATTGCCGACAGGTCCAGGTAGCTGACTGCGTCAAGCGTGGCGTCAACGCTGTCGTGCCGTTTGTTGGTCAGCGTCGGGTCCGACGTGTTCTTCTCGAAGCTGGCGGAGCCGATGTAGCGCCACTGTGCCGACAGCAGGAGGTTCCAGGGCGATTCCCAGGTGGCTCGCAGGGTATGACGCCACTTGGGATTGACCGTCTGGCAGGTCTGCCCGAAGAGGCCCTCGCAATCGTAGGTGTGGGCGCCGACAAAGGGCGTTGTGGTCGCCTTCAGGAATCGGGTTCCCACCAGCGAGAATTGCAGGCCGCCCAAGCCCTCGGAGAGGCCGATCCGGCTGAGCGGCAGGTTGTAGGCCGCCTGCACGTCGATGCCGCTGTTCTCCGACCCTCCGGTGTTCACATTGGTGTCGCGGATATAGCCGCCGCCGGTGATCGAGGTGCCGAAAAGGTTGCCGGTCGGGCTGCGCACGACGTCCTGGCAGAACCGCGGCGCGCCGGTGTTGAGGCAGTTGTCGAAGATGATGTTCTGCCCAACCGTGCTGATCACGTTGGTCAGCTTGATGTCGTAGTAGTCGAGGCTGCCGGTGAAACCCGGAATAAAGCTGGGCGTCAGGGTGAAGCCGACGGAGAAGGTGTTGGCCTGTTCGGGGGTCAGCTTGGTGTTGCCGCCGCCGAGTACCGCGCATTGGCCCGCAGGGCACTGAGTTATCCGGTCGGTGGTCCCGCCATTGCCGTACTGGGCGGCGGTCACCCCGGTATTCATGCATTGGGCGAGCGTGGCGGTGGCCGGCGAGCCGAAGCTGGGCGCGCAGGGGTCCACGCCCACCGTCTGGCTGTTGGTCACCGCCTGGGGCACGTAAAGCTCGACGATGTTCGGCGCCCGGATCGCCCGGTTGAAGGAGGCGCGGAAGCGGATGTCGCTGACCGGAGCCCACTGCAGGCCCACCTTGTAGGTGTCTGCCGAGACCCCGGTGGAATAGTGCGAATAGCGATAGCCCCCGTCGAGAGTGAGCTCCTCGAAGCCCGGCCGGTGCTGGGCGATCGGGAAGCGGAACTCGCCATAGGCCTCGGTGTCACCGAGGGCGGCGTTGATCGCGGTGCCCGCCCCCCCGAAGCCGGCCAAGTCGTTGGAGAGTTCCGCCTGGTCGGGCGCGTAGTCGTAGTGCTGTCGCCGCGTCTGGATACCCCCAGCGACGCCGACCCCGTCGTCGGCCCAGGGGGACTTCAGGCCATAGCGGGAGAGATCGCCCGCGACTGAGGCCTCGACGATAGCTTCCTCGATCGTGCCGGAAGAGGTGCCGGAAGAGTTGAGGTAGGCCACCTGCTCGGGCGTCACCCCGCCCTGGGCAAAGATATTGTACGGCACGCAGCCCGGCGCAGTACCGTTGATCTTCGCGATACAGGTGGGCACGCCGTTCACATTGACCACCTGCAGCGCGTTCTGGATGCGCGCATTGCTCAGGTAGTTGAAGTTTCCCTGGAACAGGGCTGTGTAATAGTAGGAGCCGTAGACGTCGTAGGTCCAACCGTCGATGTCCGGGATGGCGCCGCGGGCCCCGACGACGGCGCGGTAGTTATTGTGCTCGTAGGTCGAGGAGCGCGGTCCGCCCTCGGCGTTACGGCGGCCAATCAGGAGGTCGGCGGTGGCGCCGCTGGCGATGTCGGCGGGCGAGCAGATCGTCGTTGCCTGCTGGGCGCTGAGCAGCGGGTTGTTGCAGTTGACGATGAACCCGCCGGTGGGCGATGGCCCGCTGCCGGCGAAAAGGCCGGAGGGCGCGACGGCCGTAACCGCCCGGTCGTTCATGAACGTGAAGTCGGCGTAGAGCTTCAGATGGTCAGAGATGTCGTAGTGGGAGAAGAAGCCGGCGGTGTAACGGTTGTCGTCGTGCGCGAGGTATTGGAAGGGGCTGGAGTCGAACACCAGGCCTGGAAAGCCGCCGGTCGGATTGGTCCCCTGGTCGATGAACTGGTTGCCGATGACCGTGAAGCCGTTGTTGCTGTTGATCCCTGGACCGCTACCGACAGAGACGATGAACAGGTTGGAGTTCACTGAGCCGTTGCAGAAGGCGGTGTTCCCGGCGCGCACGCGGATCTGACAGGCCGAGAAGTCGCGGTTGGCCTGCGAGGCCGGTTCCTGACGGTGGTAACCGAGGTAGACGGTCAGGTTGGCCCTGTCGTCCGCGCCGTTGACGCCGATCGCCACCGACAGGTCGCGCGAGCGGGCATCCCAGACGTCGCTCTTCGGGATCGGGAATTTCTGGGCCGCCAAGAGTCCCTGGACGTTCTGCTCGTTGTTCTGGCTGTGTTGAGCGATGCCCACCTGGCCATTGACGTGAATGCCCTCGAGGTTGTGCTTCATGATG
>JANXXK010000071.1 GCA_025350685.1 Alphaproteobacteria bacterium
AGCCCGACGGGGCGGAGCCGCCCGAGGAGCAGGCGGCGAGCACGATCGTGAGGGCGAGCGCGGAGCGGAGGAGCGCGGGCGTCATGCCCCGAGGGTAGGTCCATCGCGGCCCCGCGGCGAGCGGGAGGGGTGAGGGCTTGCAGGATGGGCGAAGCGTCCCCCGCCTCCTCGCAAAACAGCAGCCAGCGCCCCGGCTCCCAGCCCGCGATCAGCTTTTCCAGCTTCACCGGCTCGGCGATGGCTGGCACGTCCAGGCGGCCGGTCTGCTCGGCGGCCTCGGTGGCGATGGCGGTCAGGCGATCCACCCGGGTGCGTTCGGCATTGGTGCGCTCGGTCGTGACCGGCAGGACGCGCCGCGCGCCCAGCTCAGCAGCCTTCTCGACGATGGTCTCGAGGCGGGCGCGCTTGACCAGGGCGATGACCAGGTCGAGGTCGGGACCCATCGCCTGCGGCCGGGTCTGCGCCTGCGCCTGGACGCCGACGGCGCGCTTGCCGACCACCGTGATCCGCGCGCGCCACTCGCCGTCGCGGCCGTTGAACAGCAGAACCTCGTCGCCCACCGCCTGGCGCATCACCGCGGCGAGGTAGCGGCTCTGTCCCGCGTCGAGCGCCATCTCGGCGCCCTGGGCCAGGTCATGAGGAATGAACAGTCGGATCATGCCGGTTTGTAGGGGCGGGGCCGCGATGGCCACAACCGGTTTCAGACGAGAACCCGAGCCTCAGGTTCGCCGCCTCGCGTTTCAGGAGAATTGGATTTGCCCTCGCGTCCTGGCGCCGTACTTGCTCCTGAACGGACAGGCATATGTGCCATGTCCCATTGTGAAATTGGCCGGTTGGGCCGGAGTGGTGAGATCGATGAATATCAAGGCTCTTCTGATCGCTGGCGCGGCCCTGGCCGCCATGACCGCTTCCGGCGCGCAAGCCGCCAGCGTCGTCAACGGCGACTTCTCGGCCGGGAACACCGGTTTCGGGACCGACTACAACTACATCGCCCCTCTCAACCAGGGCAGCCTCTACCCGGAGACCGCCTACACCGTCGATACCAACCCCAACCTCGTCCACAACCTGTGGAGTTCGTTCGGCGACCACACCACGGGCTCGGGCGAGATGCTGATCGTCAACGGCGCGACGACCCTCACCGCGACGAACGACTACCGGTCGGTGTGGAACGAGAACGTCACGGGCCTGTCCACCGGCAGCGACTACTTTTCCGTCTGGGTGGCCTCGACCTATCCGGCGAGCCTCGCGACGCTCATCTTCAAGGTCAATGGCGTGCAGGTCGGCGGCGTCCAGACGGCGCCAGCGACCCCCGGCGTTTGGCAGCAGCTCACCTGGACGTTTAAGCCTTCGAGCTCCTCGGCGGTGCTGTCGATTGCCGACACGAACCTTGCCCCCGGCGGCAACGACTTCGCGCTCGACGACATCAAGTCCGGCGCCGTGCCGGAACCGGCGGCCTGGGCCATGATGATCGGCGGCTTCGGCATGGCCGGCGCGATGCTGCGCCGCCGCCGCGCGCTGAGCGCCACCGCCGCCTAAGCGCCACACGCATCTCAAGACCGGCCACGCCGCCGATCCGCAAGGTCGGCGGCGTTGTCGTGTCTGCAGCCCCAACAAGGCCTTGCCGCCCGCGCTGGGTGGGCCTTAATCGGCCGATGTCCAAAGATGACGACTACGACAAAGAACTCCGGAAGCTGCAGATCGCGCTCGTCCGCTTCCAGCAGGCGGCGATCGCGTCCGGCCAGAAGGACGTGGTGATCTTCGAAGGCCGCGATACGGCCGGCAAGGACGGAGTGATCAAGCGCATCACCGAGCATCTGTCGGTGCGCAACACCCGCGCCATCGCGCTGCCCAAGCCCACCGACCACGAGCGGGGCCAATGGTATTTCCAGCGCTATCTCGCCCGCCTGCCCTCGGCCGGCGAACTCGTGATCTTCAATCGCTCCTGGTACAACCGCGGCGGCGTGGAACCGGTGATGGGCTTCTGCACGCCCGAGGAGCACGAGACCTTCCTGCGTGACGTGCCCGGCCTGGAGCACATGCTGGTCGGCTCCGGCCTGAACATCGTCAAGCTGTGGCTGGACATCTCCCGCGAGGAGCAGGCTCAGCGGCTGAAGGCGCGCGAGACCGACCCGCTCAAGGCCCTTAAGGTCAGCCCCCTGGACGGCGCCGCCCAGAAGAAGTGGGACGACTACACCGACGCCCGTGACCAGATGCTGCGCCGAACCCACACCGCGGAGGCCCCCTGGGTGGTCGTGCGCGCCGACCACAAGAAGACGGCCCGGCTGAACATCATCCGCCATTTGCTGAACGTGTTGGCCCCCAAGGCCATCTCCAAGAAGATTCCCAAGCCCGATCCGGACATCGTCTTCGAATTCGAGGCCGCCGCGCTCAACGACGGGCGGCTGGCGCGTTAGAGCACATCGGACCGGGCGGTATTCTGGTAATGTTCTGTTTACCAAGGCGGCGAGGCCGCGCCATTAACCATTTGATAACGGATCGTTGTTCTTTGTTTGTTCGATCGCTAGGCTGACACGACGACTCGGCAATTGAAGGCGGCCAGGATCGATGCCTAAGGAGAAGCTGACCGCCAGCGAGGCCCGCCGCATCGCTCTGGGCGCCCAGGGGTTCGCCACGCCCAGGCCCGCCGGCCCGGTGGCCAAGCGGCAGCTCCTGAAGCTGGTGGATCGCCTCGGCGTGGTGCAGATCGACAGCGTCAATGTGGTCTCCCGCACCCACTACCTGCCGGCGTTTTCGCGCCTGGGCGCCTATCCGCGGGCGATGCTGGAGGAGGTCGCCTGGGCCAAGAAACGCCCGCTGTTCGAGTACTGGGCGCACGAGGCCTCGCTGCTGCCGCTGGCCAGCCAGCCCTTGTTCCGCTGGCGGATGGCCGACGCCCACGATGGCGTCGGGGTCTGGAAAGGCGTCGGCCAGTTCCTGCGTGAGCGGCGCGCGTTCGTCGACAAGGTGATGGACGAGATTTCCCGCCGTGGCCCGATCTCCGCCGGAGACCTCGACATGGGTCACAAGGGCGAGGGCGGCTGGTGGGGCTGGAGCGAGGCCAAGCGCGCCGTCGAGTGCCTGTTCTGGACCGGCGAGCTGACCACCGCCACCCGCCGAGGAACGTTCGAGCGGGTCTACGACCTGCCGGAAAAAGTGCTGCCCCGCGCCATCGTCAATGCGCCGACGCCGAGCCGCGAGGACGCCCACCGCGCGCTCTATCGCCAGGCCATCCGGGCCATGGGCATCGCCACCTCGAAGGACCTGCGCGACTATTTCCGCATGCCGGTGGAGGGGGCCAAGGCGCGGATGGCCGAGCTGGTCGAGGACGGCTCGATGATCCCGGTGTCGGTGAAAGGCTGGAGGGAGCAAGCCTACCTCGATCCTGCCGCCAAATGGCCGCGCACGGTCGACGCCCAGGCCCTGCTGTCGCCGTTCGACAACCTGATCTGGTTCCGCGAGCGGACCGAGCGGATGTTCGGCGTCCGCTACCGGATCGAGATCTACACCCCGGCCGAAAAGCGCACACACGGCTACTACGTCCTGCCGTTCCTGGAGGGGGACGCGCTGACCGCCCGCGTCGACCTGAAATCCGACCGCAAGGCCGGAACCCTGATCGTCCAGGCGAGCCATGCCGAGCCGTGGGCGAGCGACGCGACACCCGTTCGGTTGGCACAGGAGCTGAAGCTGATGGCCGGCTGGCTTGGGCTACAGAGGGTGCGGGTGGAGAGGAAGGGCGACCTCGCCACTGCGCTCGCCGACGCGGTCTAGCCTTCTCCTGCCGGCAAAGGTTCCGCCGCTCTACGAGCCGGAGAGTGTCTGTTCGCTGATGGCGGCAACCCGGCGGGTCAGGCGCGGGTGGCCTCGAAAGATTTCGTTCAGGAAGCCAAACACCGGCGGCACCATTGCCTCCTGAGCCAGGAAGGCCTCGCAACTCATCGCCGTGTTGAGCCGGCGGCAGCCGCATCCCAGCATCTGCAGCGAACTGCGCGACGCCGTCAGGTCCCTGGACAGATAGGCCCCGATGCTGTCGCAGGTGTATTCCCTCGAGCGCGAATGGGCCGCGCCCAGGAACGGGACCACCTGCGAAGGCGCCCGCAGGAAAGTGAGCCAGCCGTTCAGATGGCCAGCAGCGTGATGGCCAAGCTCGTGGCCGATCACGAACCTCACCTGCTCATTGCTGTTGGCCTCCACGAGCGCCGAGGTCAGGAACAGATAGTTTCCGCCGAGAATCCTGCGGGCGAAGGCGTTGAACAGGCCGTTGGAGTTGTAGAGGAACGCTTTCGGCGTCTGCCTGAAACCAAGCTCCTGCGAACCGGCCACGACCATCTCGTGCAGGTCGGGAAACTGCTGCGGGCCCAGCAGGATCATGTTGCCGAATGCGTTGGCGCGATAGAACAGGCTCGCCAGGAAGAAGAACAGCCAGGCCAGCAGGCCGTACACCACATAGACCGCGACGACCGCGCCCGTCGTTGGGTTGGCGAGCGAGGCGAGAACGGCAAGTACGGCCACGGGCCAGAGAACGATGCCGAACACCAACGTCAGGACGTTGTAGGTGCGCTCACTGCCGCTTCGCAGCCTGTTGACGATCGGTGACATGACTTCCCCCGAGAGATGGCCGCACTGGCCGTGCCGCCTGGCGCGTTCCTCGCGGCCAAGCTTCCCAGTGAGACGCAAATGCGCACGGCGCGCAACCGCGGGTTGACGCTATGCCCACCCCTCCGTCACTGCGTGCAGGCGGGCGTAGGCGCCGCCCTTCTTGACCAGCTCGGCGTGCTTGCCTTCCTCGACGACGCGGCCGTCCTCGAACACCAGGATGCGGTCGGCGCCGCGGATGGTCGATAGCCGGTGGGCGATGACGATGGTGGTGCGGCCGACCATCAGCTCCTCCATCGCCGCCTGCACCTGGCGCTCAGTCTCCACGTCCAGCGACGAGGTCGCCTCGTCCAGCACCAGGATCGGCGCGTCGGCCAGGAAGGCGCGCGCGATCGCCACCCGCTGCCGCTCGCCGCCGGAGAGCTTCACGCCCCGCTCGCCGACCAGGGTCTTGTAGCCCTTGGGCAGCTTGGTGATGAACTCGTGCGCGCGGGCCCGCCTGGCGGCCAGCACGATCTCGTCCTCGGTGGCCCCGGGCCGCGCATAGGCGATGTTCTCGGCCAGCTCGCGGTGGAACAGCGCCGGGTCCTGCGGCACCACGGCGATGGCGCGCCTGAGCGAGCCCTGGGACACGTGGGAGACGTCCTGGCCATCGATCAGGATGCGCCCCTCCTGCACGTCATAGAGCCGCTGGATCAGCTTGACGAAGGTGGACTTGCCCGCCCCGGTCGCCCCGACCAGGGC
>JANXXK010000073.1 GCA_025350685.1 Alphaproteobacteria bacterium
ATCTCGTCGAGCGGACCCGCGGCGTCGGCATATTCAAGGATATATTCCTGGCCGGCGCAGCCGCCGTTTTTCACGCCTACGCGCAAGCCCGCGTAGGGCTTTTCGGCCTTGCCCATGATCTCGCGCACGCGCTCGGCGGCGGCATCGGTCAGGCTGACCACCTTGGGCCGTTCGCGGCGAACGCGAGGCGTGGAGGTGAGGGTCACGTCATTCATGGTCAGAACATGTTCAACTGAAGCTTGGCCTCGTCAGACATCCGCGAGGGGTCCCAGGGTGGATCGAACACCAGCTCGACTTTGCAGGACCTCACCTCGGGGATCACGCGGATAGCATCCTCAACCCAGCCCGGCATTTCCCCGGCGACGGGACAGCCCGGGGCGGTCAAGGTCATGTCGATGACCACGTCCTTGTCGTCGGAAACGTCGACCTTGTAGATCAGGCCCAGTTCGTAGACGTCGACTGGAATTTCCGGGTCGAAAACGGTCTTGAGTTGCTCGATGAGCTTGTCCGTAAGCTGATCCAGCTCCGCCTGGGAAAGCGGAGTTTTGGTCGAACTGTCGAGGTGGCCTGCATCATCCATCGGGGTCATCTTAAGCGAAGAAAGCCTGAGTCTTGTTAAGCGCATCCACGAAGGCGTCAGCCTCCTCGCGGGTGTTATATAGGGCGAAGGAGGCGCGCGCGCTCGACGTCACGCCGAAACGCCGCATCAAGGGCTCGGCGCAATGCGTACCGGCGCGGACCGCCACGCCGTACCGGTCGAGAATCTGCGCCACATCGTGGGCATGCGCGCCATCGACCGTGAAGCTGAGGATCGCGCCTTTGCCCGGCGCCTCGCCCAGCACGCGCAGCCAATTGGCGCCGTTCAGGCGTCCGCGGACGTGGTTGTAGATGGCGTGCTCGTGCTCGGCGACGGCCGCGCGGTCGAGACCGGACAACCAATCAATCGCCGCACCAAGACCAATGGCCTCCAGGATCGGTGGCGTGCCCGCCTCGAAGCGCTGTGGTGGCTCAGCGTAGGTAATGGCCTCGAGGGTGACGGTCCCAATCATCTCGCCGCCTCCCTGGTAAGGCGGAAGCGCTGCTAAGCGCTCGGCCTTTCCATAAAGCGCGCCGATGCCGGTGGGACCGTAGTGTTTGTGACCAGAGAAGACGTAAAAATCGACATCGAGGGCTTTCACATCGACCGGCTGGTGGACGACGGCCTGACACCCGTCGAGCAGGGCCAGAGCGCCCGCGTCGTGTGCGAGACGCACCAGCTCGGCGACGGGGTTCACGGTGCCCAACACGTTGGACATGTGGGTCAACGCGACGATTTTCGTGCGCTCCGTCAGCAGCCCTTTGAAGGCCTCAATGTCCAACCGGCCATCGTCAGTGACTGGCGTGAACTTTAGGACCACACCCAGACGCTCGCGCAAAAAATGCCATGGGACGATGTTGGCGTGATGCTCCATCTCGGAGAGCAGGATTTCGTCACCCGTCTTCAGGCTCGCGGCGAGCCCGGCGGCGACCAGGTTGATCGCCTCGGTGCCGCCTTTGGTGAAGACGATCTCGGTGGGATCTGCCCCTATGAAGGTCGCGACCTTCTTTCGCGCAGCCTCGTAAGCCTCGGTCGTTTCGTTCGCCAGAGTGTGAAGGCCGCGATGCACGTTGGCGTAGCTGTGCTCCATGGCATGGACCATGGCCTCGATCACCGCACGCGGCTTTTGAGCCGAAGCGGCGCTGTCGAGATAGACCAGCGGCTTTCCGTTCACCTGTCGGGCCAGGATTGGGAATTCAGCGCGGATGGCTTCAGCATCGAAAGCCATGATCAGGCCCTCAACCTTTCAGCGACCCAGGCCCGAACAACCTCCCGCGCGCCATCATGGCCAATATGGTCGACCACTTCGCCGATAAAGGCCTCGGTGAGAAGGGAGCGGGCCTCGTCCTCCGACATGCCACGCTGGCGGGCGTAGAACAGGGCATCCTCGTCAAGCGCCCCGACGGTATTACCGTGCGCGCAAGCGACGTCATCGGCGTAGATTTCGAGCTCCGGCTTGGCGTCCACCTCGGCGCGATCGGAGAGGATCAGGGCCTGGTGGCGCATGCGGGCGTCGGTGCGGTCGGCCCCCTCCTCCACCACGATCCGGCCCTGGAAGACGCCGCGCGCCTGATCGGCGACCACGCCCTTGGTCAGCTGGGCGGTCGTCCCATCGGTCCCGGCGTGG
>JANXXK010000105.1 GCA_025350685.1 Alphaproteobacteria bacterium
CAGCCGCTGAAAAGGCCATCGCGGCAGGTCAGGTCACCGGCTCGCTCTCCTTCCTGATCACGGGCGACGAGGAAGGCGTGGCCACCCACGGCACCAAGCTTGTGGTCGAAGCGCTGCAGGCCGAAGACGAGACCATCGACCACTGCATCGTCGGCGAGCCGACCTCATCGGAGAGCTTCGGCGACATGATCAAGGTCGGCCGCCGGGGCTCGATCAACGTGGCGATCACCGTTCAGGGCGTCCAGGGCCACGTCGCCTATCCGCACCGCGCGGCCAACCCTGTGCCGGTGCTGCTGCGCCTGTTGTTGCGCCTGCAGGAACGCGTACTCGACAAGGGCTATCCGGAGTTCCAGCCGTCGAACCTGGAGATCACCAGGATCGACGTACACAACACCGCTACCAATGTGATCCCCGGCGTGGCCCGGGCGATGCTCAACGTCCGCTTCAACCCGCACCACACCGGCGAGGCGCTCGCCCGCTGGATTGAGGCCGAGGCCGATGGGGCAGGCCAGGGGTTTCCGGGCAAGATCGTCGTCGCCCCGCAGATCAGCGGCGAAGCCTTCCTCACAGAGCCCGGCCCGTTCACCGACCTGGTCGCCTCGGCCGTGCGCGACACCGCCGGCCGCGACCCCGAACTCTCCACCTCCGGCGGCACCTCGGACGCCCGCTTCATCCGCGCACTCTGCCCTGTCGTCGAACTCGGCCTCGTCGGCAAGACCATGCACCAGGTCGACGAAGCCGCCCCCCTGGCCGAAATCCGCCAGCTGCAGGCGGTCTATGAAACCGTCATCCAGCGGTATTTCGAGACGTTCGGGGAACCTTAGATGCTCACCCCTTAGGGGGAGCTGTCAGCGAAGGTGACTGAGGGGGTTTAAGCCCACTGCTCCATCCGCCTCGTGTGAAACCCCCTGCGTCTCGGCGCGTATCCGCGCCGATCCACCTCCCCCTGCGGGGAGGATCTCAGGGCTCGTAACTCACCCCCGTCAGATACAGCCCGTCCGCCGGCGCGACCGGCCCACAGGCCGCGCGATCCCGCGCCGCCAGCGCCGCGGCCACATCCGCGGCCGTCCACCGCCCGACGCCCACCTCGGCCAGGGTTCCGGTCATCGACCTCACCTGGCGGTGCAGGAACGATCGCGCCTCGAACACCAGCACCACCGCTTCGCCATCGCGCACCACCGACGCCACATCCAGGGTCTTGACCGGCGACTTCGCCTGGCAGGCCAGGTCGCGGAACGTCGTGAAATCGTGATTGCCCACCAGCGTCTGCGCCGCCGCATGCATCGCCGCCGCATCCAGGTCCTTCTTCACCCACCAGACCCTGCCCTGGTCCAGCCCCGGCGGGCTCGCCCGATTGAGGATCCGGTAGCGGTAGCGCCGCTCGGTGGCCGAGAACCGCGCATGCCACCGCTCCGCCGCCACCTCGACCGCCAGCACCACGATCGGCTCAGGCCGCAGGTGGGCGTTCAGCGCATTGCGCACGGTCTCCGTCGGCCAGGCCTTCTCCAGATCGACGTGCGCCACCTGTCCGGTCGCGTGCACCCCGGTATCGGTGCGCCCCGCCGTGTGCACCCGCACAGCCTCGCCGCAGAACGCCGCCACGGCCTTCTCCAGCGACGCCTGCACGGTGGGCAAGCCCCCCTGCGCCTGGAACCCGCAATAGGGTCCGCCGTCATATTCCAGCAGGAGCCGGTAGCGCGGCATCAGCCCAGCACCGTCCCGACCGCCACCGGCGCACCGCGCAGGAAAGCCTCGGCGTCCTGCGGCCCGCGCCCCTCGCGCTGAACCCTGAGCAACCGCACCGCGCCCTCGCCCGCCGCCACCAGCAGCCTGTCGTCCAGCACCTCGCCCGGCGCACCATCCCCCCCTTGAGGATCAAGGTCCTCGAAGGCCGAGAGCAGCGCCTTGACCCGCACCGATCCTCTGTCGCTCGGCAGCGTGAACCAGGCCCCGGGAAACGGCGACAGCCCGCGGATCTTGCAGTCCAGCTCCCGCCCAGGCTTGCCCCAGTCGATCTTCGCCTCCTTCGGGCGGATCTTCTTGGCGTAGGTGACGCCCTCCTCTGATTGAGGCGTCTCCACCGCCGTCCCGGCCTCGATCAGCGGCAAGGTGCGCGCCAGCAGATCCGCGCCGATCGCCGCCATCCGGTCATGCACGGTGCCCGCCGTGTCCAGCGGCCCGATGCGCAGGGTCTCCGACGCCAGCACCGGCCCCTCGTCCAGCCCCTCGGTCAGCCGCATCACCTGCACCCCGGTCAACTCATCGCCGGCCATATTTGATGGCGATCCAGCATTTCGGCGACCAGCCGGCCAACGCGGCCATAGCCGACGATCAGCACGCGCGCTTCGTCGGTCGCCGGCGGCGGCGCTTCGG
>JANXXK010000270.1 GCA_025350685.1 Alphaproteobacteria bacterium
CTGCGGAGATCGGTCTTGCGGGTTGTCATCGGTCACGTCCTTCAGTGACCACATACTACCAGTAGGACGTGGTACGTCAACCGGATAGCTCCCCTGTCGCGTCAAGAACAAATCAAGAACAATCGACCGCGCCGACCTGACGCTGCAGCTACCCGGAGGGCCCATGGAGACGCTCGCCGCTACGCCTCGCGGCCGAGGAGCGCGGCGATTGTCCGACCACTCGGCGCAGAGGGTGGTTGTCTGCCGTTCTCCTGCACCCCGAGCGTCCATCTCCTGACGCCGAGACGCGCCGCCGCCTCAGCGACGCTGGGATTGAGCCTGTGACGCATTGCGCGAAGTTGCGCCGGCAACGGGTCCCCGCTTTCGCGGGGATGAGCGGGCTAAAATTGAGCCGGCGGCATGTCTTTGAGGCGCGGCAGCACCTTGTCCTTGTCCGACAGCACCGGCTCGCCGTCGAGCGGCCAGGCGATGGCCAGGTCCGGGTCGTTCCAGATCAGCCCGCCTTCCAGCCCAGGCGCGTAGTCGCCGTCGACCTTGTAGAAAAGCTCGGTGTTGTCGGTCAGGGTGACGTAGCCGTGGGCGAAGCCGCGCGGGGCCCAGAGCTGCTCGCCGGCCTCGGCGGTGAGCGTCGCGCCGGTCCACTTGCCGTAGTTGGGCGAGCCCTGGCGGATGTCGACGGCGACGTCGAAGATCGCCCCCCTAAGCACGCGGACCAGCTTGCCCTGGGCGTGTGGCGCCGTCTGGAAGTGCAGACCGCGCAGGGTGCCTTTGCGGGCGCTGAAGGCCTGGTTGTCCTGCACGAAGGTGGTGTCGATGCCGGCGGCCGAGAGCGCCTTGCTGCTCCAGGTCTCGGCGAACCAGCCCCGCGCATCGCCATGGCGCTTGGGCGTGATAAGCAGAACCTCGGCGAGGGCGAGCGGCGTGATCGTCGTCATGTTGGCCTAACAGTTTGGGAGAGACCTTTCGGATGGCGCGTGGCGGCGCGAATGGCAAGTCCCAGAAGGCCTCGCGGGGGCCGCAGGTCAGCGTCGTGGTGGTCGTCTATGAGTCCGGGCCGACCCTCGCCGAGTGCCTGGCGGCGGTGCGGGCGCAGACCTTCCGCGACTACGAGGTGCTGCTCATCGACAACGCCTCCAGCGACCGGACGGCCCAGGCGGCGGCCACCGCCGACCCGTCGATCCGGCTTATCGAGAACGCCGAAAACCGCGGCTTCGCCGCGGCGGTAAACCAGGCCGCGAAGGCCGCGTCCGGGCCCTGGCTGGCGCTGCTCAATCCCGACGCCTTCGCCGCGCCCGACTGGCTGGCGCGCCTGGTTGCGGCGGCGCAGGCCAACCCCGGTGTTCACGCCTTCGCCTCGCGCCAGCTGATGGCCGACGATCCCGGCAAACTCGACGGCCTGGGCGACGTCATGGCGCTGGCCGGCTATCCGTTCCGCGGCGGCTATACCCATCCCGACCCGGGCCCGATCGCGCCGGGCTGGGTGTTCTCGGCCTGCGGTGGGGCGATGCTGGTCGAGCGCAAGCTGTTCCTCGACATCGGCGGCTTCGACGAGCGGCTGTTCTGCTACTGCGAGGACGTCGACCTGGGCTACCGGATGCGGCTGATCGGCGAGCCGACCCTGCTGGTCCCTGACGCGGTGGTCCGCCACGTGGGCTCGGCCTCGTCGGGCGGGCGGCGCAGCGACTTCGCCGCCTTCCACGGCACCCGTAACCGCTTCTGGGTATATGTGAAGGACACCCCGCCCGTGCTGTTCTGGCTGACCCTGCCGCTGCACATCGCGGCGACGGTCGTGCTGTTCGCGCGCCATGCGACCGCCGGCGAGCTCGCCGCGCCGATGCGCGGGCTGATCGCCGGGATCCGCGGGCTGGACATCGCGTTGGCGGCGCGGCGCGAGGCTCAGGCGACGCGCACGGTCGGCTCGTGGGCGATCGCCCGGGCGATGACCTGGAACCCGCTCGACCTGTTCCTGCGGCGAGCGTTTATTCAGCAGAAGCGGCCCACTCCACCAGCCGGCGCATGAAGGCCTGGCCGCGTTCGAGCTGGGAAATCTCCACATACTCGTCCGGCTGGTGGGCCTGCTCGATCGAGCCGGGGCCGCAGAGGATGGTCGAGAACCCGGCCTCCTGGAACTGGCCGGCCTCGGCACCGTAGGAGACCACGCGCGGCGGGCCGTTGTCGCCGGCGAAACGCCGCGCGAAGGTCTCGGCCAGGCCGTCTGGCTCGGGCCCGAAGGGTGGGGTGGCCGCATAGCCCTTGACCACCACGCCGGCGTCCGGGGAGCGGGCCTTGAGCGCCGTATCGAGCGCGGCGGCCTCGGCGATGAACGGCGCGATGATCGCCTCGGGGTCGATTCCCGGGGGGCAGCGCAGGTCGAAGACGAACTTGCACTCTCGCGCCAGGATGTTGCCGGCGGTGCCGCCGTTGATGGTGCCGATGGTCAGCGTCGCGCCCCTCGGCATGAACGGCGAGGCCGGGTCGCCGTCGCGTTCCAGCCGGTCGGCCAGAGCGACCAGCGAGGCCATCAGCCGCACGGCTTCCACATTGGCCGAGACGCCCAGGTGGGTCTGGCTGGAGTGGGCCTCATGGCCGCTGACGATGACGTTGTAGTAGTTGATCCCCTTGTGGCCGTTGACCGCGACCATGTCGGTGGGCTCGCCGACCACCACGAAGGCGGGTTTCGGCAGCTCGCGGCGGATCAGCTCGATCAGCAGCGGCGCGCCCAGGCAGCCGATCTCCTCGTCGTAGGAGAAGGCCAGGTGCACCGGCTTCTGCGGCCGCGCGGCGATCAGGTGGGGGACCGTCGCCAGAGCGAGTGCCAGGAAGCCCTTCATGTCGCAGGTTCCGCGCCCGTAGAGCTTGCCGTCGCGCTCGACCGTGATCCAGGGGTCCGAGGTCCAGGCCTGGCCGTCCACCGGCACCACGTCGGTGTGGCCCGACAGCACGGCGCCGCCCTCGATGGCCGGGCCGATGGTGGCCAGCAGGTTGGTCTTGGACCCGTCGGCGTTGGGCGCGCGCCGGTGCGGCACGCCATGGCCGTCGAGATAGGCCTCGACCCATTCGATCAGGGCCAGGTTCGAGTGGCGCGAGGTGGTGTCGAAGCCCACCAGGGTCTGCAGGATGTCGCGGGTCGAGGCCAGGTCGCTCATGGGCAAGCCATAGACCCGCCCATTCGTTGCTCAAAGGGCCTGACCCTGGCTACATGCCGCCAACAACATAAGAACGCGGGGAGTGAGACCGATGGTGGATGCCGTCTTGGACCCCGGCGCGGTCGCGCCCTCGGAACCGCGATTTGCGCCGGTCAGCGCCAGCTACGGGCGCTATGCGCTCGCCCTGCTGGTGGCCATCTACACGGTCAACTTCCTCGACCGGCAAATCATCACCACGATCGGCGAGAGCATCAAGAACGACCTCCGCCTGACCGACAGCCAGATGGGGGCGTTGGGCGGCATCTTCTTCGCCGCGGTCTACACCATCCTCGGCATTCCGATCGCGCGGGTGGCGGACAAATCCAACCGGCCCTGGGTGATGACCTTCTCACTGGCGCTTTGGAGCGGCTTCACCGTGATCTCCGGCGTCGCCAGGACCTATGGCGTCCTGGCATTCGCCCGCGCCGGTGTGGGCGTCGGCGAGGCGGGTTGTTCGCCGACCGCGCACTCGCTGCTGGCCGACTACTTCCCACCGAACAAGCGCGCCACGGCGCTCGCCATCTACTCGATGGGGATCTCGATCGGAACGCTGCTAGGCATGGCCGTCGGCGGCATCGTCGCCGAACACTATGGCTGGCGTCGCGCCTTCTTCGTCGCCGGCGCGCCGGGACTGGTCTTCGCGCTGCTGGCCATTTTCACCCTGCGCGAGCCACGCAACCAGCTCAGCCGCGACGCCCAGGCCGCGGCCAATGCGTCCAGCCACATCTCGCTCTTGATGGTGTTCTCGACGCTTGAGCAGCGGCCGACCTTCTGGCTGTTCGCGCTCGGCGGCGCGCTGACCTCGTTCGTCAGCTACGCGCATGGGCAGTTCTTCACTCCCTTCTTTCTGCGCAACCATGCCCATGAGCTGACGGTGCTCGCCGGCCAGTTCGGCATGGCCCCGGCGCCGGGCAAGCCGCCGCTAGGGTTCATCAGCCTGGCGCTCGGCCTGGGCGCCGGGTTCGGCGGGGCGTTCGGGTCCTGGCTGGGCGGTGTGCTCGCCGACAGGCTGGGCGCCCGGGACGTGCGCAACTACGCGCTGTTCCCGCTGCTGGTGCCGTTCGTCAGCATGCCGATCCTCTGGTACGCGGCCGGCACGGACAACATGATGCTGGCCCTGGTCCTGCTGCTGATACCCAACATCGGGGTCGGCGCCTGGTGGGGGCCGGTCTACGGCGGGGTGCAGACCATGGCGCCGCCGGCGATGCGGGCGCTCTCCGCCGCGGTGTTGCTGTTCGTGATTAACATGATTGGCCTGGGCGGCGGCCCGACGGCGTTCGGCATGACCACCGACGCGATGACCAATCACTACCTGCTGGGCGCCGGCCTCGACATCCAGGCTTGCAAGACCGCGGCAGGCGCCGCCAAGGCGACCTGCGCGGCGGCCTCAGCGCACGGCATCAAGACCACGGTCTATCTGTCGACGGCGATCATCCCGCTGGCCATGCTCTGCTTCTTCGCGAGCCGCTGGACGATCAAGAAGGATGTGGCCGCCGCCGACACCATGCCGGCCACGCCGATGCCGCTGCGCCGGCTGGCGACCTATCTGTTCGTCGCCGGCGCCTTGCCCGGCGCGGCGCTCGCCAATGCGTCGTCGATGTTCTTCAAGACCCCGCCGCCGATGTTCTGGCTGCAAGGTCTGCTGGCCGGTGGGCTGATCGGGGTCGTCCTGGCGTCCATGGTCGTCGCCGCCAGCCGCAGGGCCGCCTAGCCGAGGTGGCCGAGCCGTCGCCGATCACTGTCCGCCCGGCGCGGCGCGAGGACGTTGCCGCCATCGTGCGCCTGTTGGCTGACGACGACCTGGGCGCCGGGCGCGAGGTGGTGAGCGATCCGCCGCTGCCGGCCTATGGCGAGGCCTTCGACAAGCTGGCGGCCAATCCGCGCAGCCTGCTGGTGGCCGCGGAGGACGCGGGCGGCGTGGTGGTCGGCGCGCTGCAGCTGACCTTCATCCCGGGCCTGTCGAACCAGGGCGCGGAGCTGGCGCTGGTCTCGGCGGTGCGGATTTCGTCAAGCCTGCGCAACCACGGGCTCGGCCAGCAGATGATGGACTGGGCGATGGACGAGGCGCGTCGGCGCGGTTGCAAGTATATGGAGTTGTTCACCCATCTCAGCCGGGTGGAAGCGCAGCGGTTCTATAAGCGGCTCGGTTTCGCCAAGAGCCACGCCGGCATGCGGCGCGAGCTCTAGCCTTGTGCGACGCTGCCGGGGCCGGGCAGGAAGTCGATCAGCTCGATCTTGAAGATCAGCGCCGCGCCGCCGGGGATCGGGCCCTGGCCCTCGGGGCCGTAGCCCAGCTCCGGCGGCACGTAGATCATCCAGACGTCGCCCGGCCGCATCATCGGGATGACCTCCTGCCAGGCCTTGACCAGGCCCTTCAGCGGCATGGCCGCCGGCTGGCCGCGCTCATAGGAACTATCGAAGACCGTGCCGTCGACCAGCTTGCCTTCGTAGTTGACCTTCACCTCGTCGCCGAGATGCGGCTTGGCGCCCGTCGCCAAGCCGGAGCTGACGATCTTGTACTGTAGTCCGTCGGGCAGGATGACGATGCCCGGCTCCTTGGCGTTCTTGGCGAGGAAGGCCTTGGCCGCGGCGCTCTGATCGCCCGCCTGCGGGCCCTGGCCCCCGGCCTTCGGCTGGCAGGCCCACAGCGATAGGGCGGCGACGGTGATCATCAGGATACGGAACATGTGACTTGAAGCCTCTCGGACAGCTGATCAGACAGCGCGCGGCGGGTAGCCCGCTGCGCCCCATCTTTGCTTAGACAGCGCGCGGCGGGTAGCCCGCCGCGCGCAGGGCATCCATGATTTCCTGGGTGTGCTGGGCGTCGCGGGTCTCGATCAGGAGGTCGAATTCCGCCCCCTTGGCCGGGACGTCGAGGGCTAGGCGGTTGTGCGCTACCTCGATGATATTGGCGCCGAGATTGCCGATGATCGCCGAGACCGCGCCGAGCAGGCCAGGCCGATCGTCGCCGATGATCCTCAGCGAGACGATGCGCTGCTCGCGGACCAACTCGCGGGTCAGCACGGAGGCGAGCAGGCGCGTGTCGATATTGCCGCCGGTGATCACCAGGCCGCATCTCTTGCCCTTGAACTTCTCCGGGAAGGCCAGGAGGGCGGCGAGCGAGCCCGCGCCCGCGCCCTCGGTCACGGTCTTTTCGACGTTGCAGTAGAGGGCCACGGCGCGCTCGAAGAACGGCTCTTCGATCAGCAGCACCTCGTCGACCAGCGGCCGGGCGACGCCATAGCTGATGTCACCCACCTGCTTGACCGCGATGCCCTCGGCGATGGTCGCCCCGCCCGAGGTGGCGCCGGCGTTGACGCCCCGCATGCGCGCGGTAAACGACGGGTACATGGCCGGTTCCAGGCCGACGATCTGGATCGAAGGCTTCACATGCTTGGCCGCCGTGGCCATGCCGGCGATCAGCCCAGCGCCGCCGATGGGGATCGGCAGCACCTCCAGGTCGGGCACGTCCTCCAGCATCTCCAGCGCCACCGTGCCCTGGCCGGCCATGACGTCGAGGTCGTTGAACGGGTGGACGAACACCAGGTCGCGCTCCTCGCGCAGCCGGGCGGCGACGGCGGAGGCCTCGTCGTAGCCCTCGCCCTCGATCACCACCTCGGCGCCGTGGGCGCGGGTCTGCTGAACCTTCACGAACGGCGTGCCGCGGGGCATGACGATGGTCACCGGGATGCCCAGGCGCGCGGCGTGGTAGGCCAGGCCCTGGCTGTGGTTGCCCGCCGAGGCGGCGATGACGCCGCGCTTCTTCTCGCTCTCGGTGAGCTGCAAGAGCTTGTTGAGCGCGCCGCGCTCCTTGTAGGCTGCGGTGAACTGCAGGTTCTCGAACTTCACCCAGACGTCCGCGCCAGTGATCTCCGACAGCGTGCGCGAATGGCGGCAGGGCGTTCGCTCAATATGACCCTGCAGCCGGTCTTTGGCTGCGAGGATGGCGTCGAAGGCAAGGGTCATGGCGCGGTCAATCGGGTCCGAAAAAGGGGCGCAACCTAACGGCGGGGCCCTGCTGCCGCAATGCAGCAGCTAGAGAAGGTCCTCGCGGCCGGCCTTGCGGACAGCCTCCACCGCGGCTCGGACGGCGGCGGGCGCATCTCTTCGGGTGACCAGGACGACGCCGTTTTCGATGATCACCGCCAGGTCCTCGACGCCGGCCAGGACCACCAGCGGGCCGTCGGAGATCGCCAAGTTGCGGGCGGTGTCGACGGCGATCACCGGGCCCTGCAGGACATCGCCGGCGGCGGTCTTCTCCGCCTCGGACCACAGGGCGTCATAGGCGCCGACGTCGCTCCAGCCGATGTCGGCGGAGACGACCATGGCATGGTGCGTCTTCTCGAAGACGGCGACGTCGATGGCGACGGCGGGCGCGCGCAGGAAGGCTTCGCCGAGCGGAATCGTGTCGTCGACCCCCGGGGCTTCGGCGAGCGCGGTCGAGGCGGCGGCGAAGAGGTCGGGGGCCAGGGCCTTGGCCTCGGCCAGCAGCACCTGCGGCTTGAACAGGAAGATGCCGGCGTTCCAGCTGTAGGCGGGGTCGGCCACGTAGGCCTGGGCGGTGGTCAGGTCCGGCTTCTCGACGAAGGCGGCGACCTTACGGACCGGGCCGGCTCCGGCCTCGGCGCGGATGTAGCCGTAGCCGGTCTCCGGCGCGGTGGGCGTGATACCGAAGATCACCAGGGCCCCGGCCTCGGCGGCGGGCGCCCCGGCGGCGATGGCGGCGCGCAGGGCGGCGGGATCGGTCACCCGGGCGTCGGCGCTGAGCAGCAGGACGAGCTCGGCGCCGGCTTGCGCGGCGGCGAGCGCGGCGACCACCGCGGCCGGGCCGGTGTTGCGGCCCTGCGGCTCAAGGATCAGCAGACTGGGGATGACATCAACGGCGGCCAGCTGTTCGCGAACCAGGTCGGCGTGGGCGGCGTTGCAGATCACCAGCGGCGCGGTGAAGGGCTCGCCGGTGAAGCGCAGGGCGGTGTCCTGGATCAGGGTGCGCGGGCCGCCCAGCGCATGGAACTGCTTGGGCTTGGCGCGGCGCGACAGGGGCCAGAGCCGCGTGCCGGCGCCGCCGGAGAGCAGGACGGGGGTGATCGTGGTCATGCCAGGGCGTCGGGGAATTCGGCGAACTGCGGGCCGTCGTCGCCGATCACGTCCCAGCTGGCCTTGGAGCCCACGAAGATGTGGCCGGCCACCGCCGGGCCAGGGTCGACGTCCAGGGCGCCGGCCGGCACCCAGTGGCGCTCGCCGCTGGGCATGGGATGGGGGGCGGGGCAGCCGCAGGTCCCACAGAAGCTCGTCGCCCAGCCCGAGGGGCGGGCGAAGGTCTTCAACTGGTCCTCGCCGCGGATCCAGGCGAACCGTTCCGTGCGGACGGCCAGGACGGCGTTGGAGCCGACGCCCGAAGCCCGGCGGCAGAGCGAACAATGGCACATGCCGACGGGCGGCGGCCTGCCGGTGAATGAGAACCGCACCGCGCCACAGAGGCAGCCGCCGGTGATGGGGGTTGGTTCGGCCATCTGGACCGCTTCCTAGGCTGCTTCCGCCGACGGGTCGAACTCCGCGACCAAGTGGCCGGGGGCGACCTCCTTCAACTCCGGGGCGGCGAACGGGGCGTTGGGCTCCAGCGGCAGGCGGGACGGCAGGAAGCGCAGGGCGGCGCGGGGGTCCATGGGACTGGGTGGCTCGCCGGCCAGGCGGACGCGCTTGCGGGTGCGCTCGATGGCCGGGTCGGGGATCGGCGCGGCTGAGAGGAGCGCCTTGGTGTAGGGGTGGCGCGCGCCGGCGTAGAGCTGTTCGCGGGTGGCGGTCTCGACCACGCGGCCCATGTAGAGCACCAGCACCCGGTGGCTAATCTCGCGGACCACGGCCAGGTCGTGGCTGATGAAGATCATCGACAGCCCCATCTCCGCCTGAAGCGCGATCAGCAGGTCGATGATCTGGGCGCGGATCGAGACGTCGAGCGCGGAGACCGCCTCGTCGCAGATCACCAGCTTCGGCCTCAGGATCATCGCGCGCGCGATGCCGACGCGCTGGTTCTGGCCGCCGGAGAGTTCGTGCGGGTAGCGGTTGATCAGCTCGGGATCGAGCTCGACCCGGGCCATCATGGCGGCGACCTGGGCGTCGCGCTCGGCGCGCGGGAGGTCGCGGCGGAACACCAGCAGCGGCTCGGCGATGGAATCGCCGATGGTGACGCGCGGGTCGAGGCTGGCCAGCGGGTCCTGGAAGACGATTTGTAAGTCCTGGCGGGCGGCCCGCATCGCCTCGCGTTGCGCATGCGTGATGTCGCGGCCCATCAGGGTGACGGTCCCGGTGGTGGCGGGGAGCAGGTTGAGGACGGCGCGAGCCAGCGTCGACTTGCCCGAACCGCTCTCGCCGACCACGCCGAGGGTTTCGCCTTCGCGAACCTGGAAGTCGACGCCGTCGACGGCGCGCAGGGTCTTCCTGGGCGCCAGCAGGCCTCCGCCCATCGGGAACCAGACCCTGACGTCGTGGCCCTCGACAACGACTGGGGCGTCGGGTCTGGCGGGCGTCAGCGTTGGCCGCCCGCCCCGGCCTTGGCGGTCGAGGCGCGGAATCGCGTCCAGCAGGGCGCGGGTGTAGTCGGTGGCGGGCTGGCGGAAGACCTGCTCTGCGGTCCCGGCCTCGACGAAGGCGCCGTCCTTCATCACGCAGACCCGGTCGGCGAGGCGGGCGATGACCCCCATGTCGTGGGTGATCAGCACCATGGCGGTCCCGGTCTCGCGCTGAAGCTCGGCCATCAGGTCGAGGATCTCGGCCTGGACTGTGACGTCGAGCGCGGTGGTCGGCTCGTCGGCGATGAGCAGTTCGGGCCCGCCGGCCATGGCCGCGGCGATCATCACCCGCTGGCGCATGCCGCCGGAAAGCTCGTGCGGATACTGGCGCAGACGGGTGGCGGCGTCGGGGATGCGGACCTTCTCCAGCCAGAGCCTGGCGTGCGCCGTGGCGTCGCGGTCGGAGAGGCCGGCGTGCAGGCGTAGCGGCTCGGCGATCTGCTCGCCGATCCGCACGTGCGGCGTGAGCGCGGTCAGCGGGTCCTGGAAGATCATCGTCATCTTCGAGCCACGGATGCGGTTGAGCGCCCTGGGCTTTAGGCCCAGAAGCTCGGTCCCCAGGAACTTCGCCGAGCCGGTCGCCCGGCCATTGCGGGCCAGCAGGCCCATCACCGCCATGAAGGTCTGGCTCTTGCCGGAGCCGCTTTCGCCGACGACGCCCAGCGTCTCGCCGCGCGGGATGGAGAGGGAGACGCCGCGCACGGCGTGGACCTCGCCGTCGTGGGTGTCGAAGTCGACCCGGAGATCGGTAAGCTGCAGGACGGGTTCGGGCACGGTGACCTCGGGCGGGGACGGCGAGACAGACCTTAGACGGCCAGGCCGCTCGCCCGCTATAGTCCGCCCAGCTATAGTCGGGGGGTGTCCGACGCTCCCACCGCCACATCTCTCCGCCCGGCGCTGTTCCTCGACCGCGACGGGGTGCTGAACGAGGACCGGGGCTATGTCTCCCGCTGGGAGGATTTCCGCTGGATCGCCGGCGCCCGCGAGGCGGTGGCGGCGTTCAACCGGGCCGGCTGGCTGGTGATCGTGGTGACCAACCAGTCCGGCGTCGGGCGCGGGTTCTACACCGAAGAGGCCATGCACATCCTGCACGCCAAGATGGCCGAGGACCTGATCGCAGCCGGCGGCCACATCGACGCCTTCTACCACGCGCCACAGCACCCCGAAGCGCCGCTCGACGCCTACCGCCATCCCGATCCACCGGACCGCAAGCCGAACCCGGGGATGATCCTGCGCGCGCTTTCCGAGTGGCCGATCGATAGAGCCGCCTCTGTGCTGGTGGGCGACAAGCCATCGGACCTGGAGGCGGCGCTCCGGGCCGGGGTGCGGGGGGTGCTGTTTACCGGCGGCGACCTGGCGCAGTTTCTGGCGAACGAGGCACTGCTTCCGCAATCGTCGAGGTCGCCCTAGGCTCGAAGAAGCAGAAGGCTGAGCCGGCAGTGCTCTAGCGGCCTTCCATCCGGGTCAGCATCAGCTCAAGGGTCGCCATTTCGTCCGCCTCCCCCGGCGGCTTGTCCCAGCGGATGCGGTTTATCCGTGGGAAGCGCATGGCGACGCCGGACTTGTGGCGGGTGGAGCGTTGCAGGCCCTCGAAGGCGACCTCGAAGACCAGGCCCTTGTTGGGTTCGGCGGTGACCGAGCGGACCGGCCCGAAACGCTCAATCGTCTGATCGCGGACGAACCTATCGATCTGCTTCAGTTCTTCGTCGGTGAAGCCGAAATAAGCTTTGCCGACCGGGGTCAGCACGCGGGCGCCGGCATCATCTGTCGTCCAGACGCCGAAGGTGTAGTCGGAGTAGAAGCTGGAGCGTTTGCCGTGGCCGCGTTGGGCGTACATGAGCACCGCGTCGATCAGCATTGGGTCGCGCTTCCACTTGAACCAGGGGCCCCTTGGGCGGCCGGCCTGGTAGATCGAGTCCCAGCGCTTCAGCATCAGCCCCTCGGCGATCTGCGGGTCTCCGCCCGGGGGCTGGGCGCGTAGCGCGGCGAGTTCGATCCAGCTGGCGAAGGGCTGCATCGGCGAGAGATCGATGCGCGGGCTCTGCTCTTGGGCCACGAAGGCTTCGAGGCACCGGCGGCGCTCCGCGAAGGACAGGACGCGAGTATCCTCCGGCCCCTCCGCCAATAGATCATAGGCGCGAATGGCGGCGGGGAAGTTCGCCAGCGCCTTGGCGTCGACCGTCTTGCGGTTCAACCGCTGCTGCAGGTCGGCGAAGGACGCCACCTTGCCATCGCGCATCACCAGCAGCTCGCCATCGATGACGCCTTCGGCGGTGAGCGCGCCGACCACGTCGGGGAAGGACTTGGAGATGTCGTCGCCGGTGCGGGTGTAGAGCCTGCGCACCCCGCCCTCGTTCACCGCTTGGACGCGGATACCGTCCCATTTCCATTCCGCCGCGTAGTCGGCCGGATCGAGCTTGCCGAAATCCACGGCCTCGTCGATGGCCTGGGCCAGCATCGCTGGGCGGAAGCGGCCGGGATTATCCGACGATGGACGGTATGCGCGGCCCTCCAGCCAGGCGAACAGGTCCTCGTAGGGAGGGCGCAGGGCGTGCCAGATCTCCTCGACCTCGGCGACATCGACCGGCGTGGCGCCGATGTCGGCCGCCGCGCGCTTGGCGAGCCTCGCCGTCAGCCCCACGCGCAACCCCCCCGTCATCAGCTTCAGGAGCGCCCAGCGGCCCGTGGGCTGCAGGGCGTCAAGCCAGCCCTCGATCAGCCGCTGGACCTCGGCGCGCGTGGCCCCGCGCAGGTCGTCAACCACCTCGGAGAACTGCGGCTCGCGATTGGCGCCGGGCCGTGCGGGCCAGACCAGGGCCACGGTCTCGGCGAGGTCGCCGACATAGTCGTAGGACCACCAGAACAGCTGCGGATCCATCCGTTCTTCGACGGCCTTGCGGATGAAGGCGGGCTTGGCGGCGTCGAAGGAGAGGTCGCCGGTCAGCGCGGCCAGCGCCCAACCCCGGTCAGGGTCCGGCGTCTCGCGCAGGTAGTCGCGCACCAGGGTCAGCTTCGCATTGCGCGAGGCGGTGAGTGACAGCCGGTCGAGGAGTTCGGCGAAGGCGCGCATCAGCCGTCGTCCTCTTCCTCGTAGCCGACGAGGGCGAGCGGGCGGGCCGGGATGCCGTGGAGCTCGGCCCAGCGGGCGAGCGCCTCCTCGCGGCCGTGGGTGATCCAGAGTTCGCCAGGGCGCAGCTCGTCGACCGTGCTGGTGAGTTCGTCCCAGTCGGCGTGGTCGCTGATCACCAGGGGCAGTTCGACGCCACGCTGGCGGGCCCGGGCGCGCACCTGCATCCAGCCTGACGCAAACGCGGTGACCGGGTCGGGGAAGCGGCGGCTCCAGCGGTCCTGGGTGGCGCTGGGCGGGGCGATGATGATCTGGCCGGTGAAGTCGTGTTTCTTGGTCGAGGTTGCGGGTTCCAGCGGGCCAAGGTCGACGCCGTGCTTTTCATAGAGGGCGTTCAGGCGCTCCAGAGCGCCGTGGACATAGATGGCCTTGTCCCAGCCGGCCTCGCGCAGCAGGCGGATGATCCTCTGCGCCTTGCCGAGCGCATAGGCACCGACCAGGTGGCTGCGTTCCGGGAACTGGGCGACGGAGCGGAGCAGGCGGGCAATTTCGGCCTTGTCGTCGGGGTGGCGGAACACCGGCAGGCCGAAGGTCGCCTCGGTGATGAACACGTCGCAGGGGACCGGCTCGAAGGGCGGGCAGGTGGGATCGCGGCGGCGCTTGTAGTCGCCCGAGACGACTATGGTCAGGCCCTTCCAACGGACCACCGCCTGGGCCGAGCCCAGCACATGGCCGGCGGGGACCAGGGTGATTTCGACGTCGTCGCGCGGGACCGCCTCGCCATAGGCCGCGGCCTGCATGGACTGCGCGAAACCGGCGCCATAGCGCTCGCCCATGATGTCGAGGGTCTCGGCGGTGGCGAGCACAGCGCCGTGGCCGGCGCGGGCGTGGTCGGCGTGGCCATGGGTGATCACCGCGCGCGCCACCGGCCGGGTTGGGTCGATATAGAAGTCGCCTGGCGGGCAATAGAGGCCCTGCGGCTTCGGGCAGAGCAGGTCCTGCGGCCGGATCATGGTTCGGAATATAGGGCCTGACCGCTCTTCCTCATCGGCTGACTTGCGTCAGCCGGCAAACGCCCCGCTGGGCGGCCCGCGGACATCTGCAACCTTACCAAGTCTTCATCTTGTGAATTCGATGTCATGACTGAGACTTAACGAGTATTCGCCAATTCATTTCACTATATCGCTCTCACCGCGCCGCCGCTCGGCGCCACCACTCAAGCTGAAGAGAGCCAAGATGTCCAACGCAGCTTCCCCCTTTCTGGGTTTCGCCAATTTCGTGATGGCCGCCACGCCGCTGTTGGCCGTGCTCGCCTATATCGTTTTGCCGTCCGTCCGCTGAGACCTGACCTGCCCCGTGCAGGAAAAGAAGGGGCGCCATTGACCGCGAGGCGGGTCGGGGCCTAACCCGGTCGCGATGGCCGCCGACCCCGAAACGCTCAACCTGCTGGCCCAGACCATGGCCGGCGGTACGCCGCAGTCCTCCGCGCTGGGCTTCCGCCTGATCTCGGTCTCCGAGGCGCGCGGCTCCATCGAGGTCCCCTGGCGCGAGGACCTGGTGGTCGACCCGGACACCCAGGTGATCGCTGGCGGGGTGGTCACCAGTCTTCTCGACCACACCTGCGGCCTGGCGATGGCGGCCGCCGCCAGCTCGCAGCCCTTCTCCACCGCCACGCTGGACCTGCGCATCGACTACATGCGCGCCGCCGCCCCGCGCCTGGGCGTGACCTGCGAAGCCCACTGCTACAAGCTGACCCGCACCATCGGCTTCGTGCGGGCCGAGGCCTGGGACGTGGACCGTTCGGACCTGGTGGCGACCGCGCAGGCGGCCTTCGTGCTGAACCGGCCCAAACCCGAGACGTCGGCATGAGCGATCCCGCCCTTGAGCTGGAGACCTTCCTGCAGCGGGCGCCCTACGTCAGGTTCCTGGGCATGCGTGCGGAGCTCGCCGGCGACGAGATGACCGCCATCCTGCCGTTCTCGCCGCATCTGGTCGGCAACACCTTCATCCAGGCGCTGCACGGCGGGGTGATCGGGGCGTTCCTGGAGATGACGGCGCTGGCCCAACTGTCGGTCGCCCAGCCTGCGCCGCGGGTGCACAAGACCATCGACATCACTATCGAATACCTGCGGCCGGGCCGGGCGCTGACGTCCTATGCGCGGGCGGACCTGCGCAAGGTGGGGCGCCGCATCGCCAATGTGCACGTCGAGGCCTGGCAGGAGGACCGCGCCCAGCCGTTCGCGGCGCTGCGCGGGCACTTCCTTTTGAGCGGCGAGGGCTGACCGTCAGGACGTCGGCTGCGCCGCCCGTTCCTTCTTCACGGCGTCGAGCTTGGCCTGCGCCGCGGCGATGGCCTTGGGGTCGGCCTTGGACTTGGCGGCGATCAGTTCGCCGGTGGCCTCGATCTCGCGCACCGGCAAGAGGTGGGTGTTGTCGGCGTGTTTGAAGGGGCCTGTCTGGATGCGGTCGAGGATGGCGCGCTGGCGCTTGGCCTCGGCGGTGTCGCCGCCGCCATAGCTGAAGATGAAGTCGGCGATCTTGGCCTTGGCCGCCGGATCCAGATCGGCGCGCCAGATCATCGGATCCTCCGGAATGGTCGGCGACGTCCAGATCACCTGCAGGCTGTCCAGCGTCTTCTTGGACTGGTCGGTGCCGATCGCCGCCAGCCGGTCCATGGAGCGGGTGTTGTCGGTCGCCGCCGGCAGGACGCCCGACCCCACGGCGTAGAGATTGGCCTCGGCGCTCGCCGAACGGACGGTCTTGAAGCATTTCACCGGATTGATGCCGCGCGGCCCGAACAGGTAGGTGTTGGGCGCGAGCGTCCCGGAGGTCGACTTGGCGTCGCCCATGCCGAAGTCGATCGTCTGGCCGCACTTCAGCAGCCTCTCCAGGGTGACGCCGGAGCCCTTCTTGACGATGATCACGCCCTGATAGCCGTCGTGGCCGTTCGGGTGGGTCGTGCGCGCGAAGACCTCGCCGCCGGCGCGGCGCACGGCTTCCAGGCCCGATTGGTTGGTGAACCAGCCGAGGTCGGTCTGCTTGAACCGCATCGCCTCGATCAGGCCCGAGTAGTTGGAGGCGAAATAGGGCTTCACCGTCAGGCCGGTGGCCGCCTCCATGTCCTTCAGGAACGGGCCCCACTCCTGCATCTGGGTTTGGGTCGCCTCGGTGGAGACGATCGAGAAGACCAGCGCCTGGGGCGGGGCGACGCTCGGCGCCGGCTTCGAGCAGGCGGCGAGCGCCGCAAGGGCAAAGGCGAGGGCGATGAGGGGGGCGAGGCGTCTGATCATGGCGTCAGCATAGCCCAGCAATCGGTGACAGCCTCAAGACTCCGCTTGAGCCGCAGGGTCCGGGGCGCTACCCGCAGCCCCCATGTTAGTTGGATTGTCCCATCAGGCCCGCGAGGCGAAGAGCTGGCCCTTCGAGCAGGCCCGCCTGCTGCTCGACCGCATCACCCGCCTGCGCCTCTCCGACGCCGAGCGCGACCTGGCGGCGACGCTGTTTGCGCAGGGCAAGTTCGCCGAGGCCGTGCAGGCCCTGCCGGCGCTGGCCAGGCCAGTGATCTTCCAGTGCGGCTATGGGGCGTCCGGCCTGCCGCACATGGGCACCTTCGGCGAGGCCGCGCGGCCGACCATGGTGCGCACCGCGTTCCGGGCGCTGACCGAGGATGCCATTCCGACGGAGTTGATCGTCTTCTCCGACGACATGGACGGGTTCCGGAAGATCCCCGACAACCTGCCCAACCGTGAAATGCTGGAAGAAGACCGCGACAAGCCGGTCACCTCGGTGCGCGACCCGTTCGGCGAGCACGAAAGCTTCGGGGCGCACAACAATGCGCGGATGCGGGCGTTCCTCGACGGCTTCGGCTTCGACTACACCTTCATGTCCTCCACCGAGACCTACAAGTCCGGCCGCTTTGACGCGGTGCTGCTGAAGATGCTGGCCCGGTTCGAGGCCGTCCAGGCGATCATGCTGCCGACGCTGGGCGAGGCGCGGCAGGCGACCTATTCGCCGTTCCTGCCGATCAGCCCGAAGAGCGGGCGGGTGCTGCAGGCGCCGACCCTGGAACGCAATGTCGAGAAGGGCACGATCACCTTCGCCGACGAGGACGGGACCCTGACCGAGGTTCCGGTGACCGGCGGCCACGTTAAGCTGCAGTGGCGGCCGGACTGGGCGGCGCGGTGGACGGCGCTGGAGGTGGATTTCGAGGCGTCCGGCAAGGACCTGATCGATAGCGTGCGCGTGTCGAACAAGATCGTCCGCGCGCTGGGCGGCGAGCCGCCGGAAGCCTTCCACTTCGAACTGTTCATGGACGAGAACAACCAGAAGATCTCCAAGTCCAAGGGCAACGGCCTGACCATGGAGGAGTGGCTGCGCTACGGTACGCCAGAGAGCCTGGCCTACTACATGTACCAGTCGCCGAAATCGGCGAAGCGGCTCTATTTCGACGTCATCCCGAAGGCGACGGACGAATATCTGCAGCAGCTCGACGCGTTCAATCGCGCGCGCGGCCCTGGAAGCGAAGGGGGCAGCAACTCGGTCGCCCTCGACAACCCCGCCTGGCACGTCCACCGCGGCGCGCCGCCGGAGCGTGGCTCGCCGGTGAGCTTCTCGCTGCTGCTGAACCTGGTCTCGGCGGCCGACGCATCGACCAAGGACATCCTGTGGGGGTTCCTGTCGCGCTATATTCCGGGCGCCACGCCGCAGACCGAGCCCCTGCTCGACCAGCTCGCCGGCTATGCGATCAACTACTACGAGGACTTCGTGAAGCCCGCGAAGACCTTCCGCGCGCCCAGCGACCAGGAGCGGGCGGCGATGCAGGCGCTGGTCGCGAAGTTGAAGGCGCTCCCGCCCCCTCTTGATGGAAGTAGGGGCGCGGATGCCGAAGCGATTCAGAACGAAGTGTTTGAGGTCGGCAAGGCCGCGGGCTTCGAGCCGCTGCGCGCCTGGTTTTCGGCGCTCTACGAGGTGCTGCTGGGCCAGAGCCAGGGGCCGCGCTTCGGCTCCTTCGTGGCGATCTTCGGCGTCGAGCGCACCATCGCCCTGATCGAGCGCGCGCTGGCCGGCGAAGTGGTCGCGGTCTAGGCGGAGCCCGATTCTTGCTCCGCTCGTCCCGGCGAAAGCCGGGATCCATGCGGCGCATGGGTGACAACCGGACCTCAGCTTGGGTCCCGGCTTTCGCCGGGCTGAGCGGAAAAGTGAAGGCCATTCGATGCAGTCGGGCGCCGCCAGGCAGGCCCGGGAAGCGGGCGTAGAGCCGGGTGAGCGCCGAGTGCGTTTCCACGCGGGCGAGCTGCTGGCCCAGGCAGAAGTGGATGCCTGACGAGAACACCAGGTGGGGGTTGGGGAAGCGGTCCAGCCGCCCTTCGGTGGTTTCGCAAATCCCGGCGGCTTCGAGCGATCGCCCCGACAATCGGGGCCGATAGAATTTCGGGGGGCGGGCTTACGTAAAGTGATCACCGATCACCTTGACGTAAACGGAAGGTTGGTTTTACGGTGTCGGCCTGACACCCCGTCCAGGGAGACCTGCCATGCTCACGGACCTTCGCCGCCCGCACCGCACCTTCACCATCCGCCAGCTGTGCCTGGAGTTCAAATGCACGCCCAGGGCGCTGCGCTTCTATGAGGACAAGGGCCTGCTGGCTCCCGCCCGCGACGGCCTGAACCGGGTCTATTCCTACAAGGACCGCGCGCGGCTGCAGTTGATCCTGCAGGGCAAGCGCGTCGGCCTAGCCCTGGCCGAGATCGGCGAGATCCTCGACCTCTACGAGGTGGACGACGGAGGCGCCCTACAGGCCGCCAAGTCGCTGAAGAAGTTCCGCGAACGCATCGTCGCCCTGGAAAACCAGAAGGTCGACATCGGCGAGCAGATCGAACTGCTGAAGGGCGGCTGCGCGGAAATGGAAAAGCGCCTGACCGACACCCGGCCGGACCTGCTGCCGCGAGCCGCCGACTACGATCTTATGTTGCGCCGCCGGCTGGACGGTGTGGAACATAGCGAAGCGAAATAGCCGCGCCTGAGTCGCGACGCTTTTGCTGGGTCGCGCACCCGGACGGCAATCCGCTGCGCGACTTGCCTGTGTGCGCTCGGAGACACCGCGATGCCCTACACGCCGCCCGTCCGCGACTACGCCTTCCTGCTGCGTGATCTGCTGGAGCTGGAGCGCTACGCCAACCTGCCGGCGTTTGCCGACGCCTCGATGGACGTGGTCGACCAGATCCTGCAGGAGGCCGGCCGCTTCACCGGCGAGGTGCTGGCCCCGCTGAACAGCGTCGGCGACAAGGAAGGCTGCCACTGGGCAGCCGACAATTCGGTGACCACGCCCAAGGGTTTCAAGGAGGCCTACCGCCAGCTCGTCGACGGCGGCTGGCCGGGGCTGGGGTCCGACCCGGCCTACGGCGGCCAGGGCCTGCCGCATGTGGTGAACCTGGCCTTCTCCGAGATGAGCTCGGCGGCCAACATGGCGTTTTCCATGTACCCCGGCCTGACCCATGGCGCCTACTCGGCGATCAAGGTCGGCGGGTCGGACGCGCAGAAGGACCTCTATCTGCCGAAGCTGGGTTCTTTCCAGTGGGGTGGGACGATGAACCTGACCGAGTCGCACTGCGGCACGGACCTGGGCCTATTGCGCACCAAGGCGGTCCCCCAAGGCGACGGGACCTACAAAATCTCGGGCCAAAAAATCTGGATCAGCGGCGGCGAGCAGGACCTGACCGAGAACATTGTCCACCTGGTGCTGGCCCGGATCGAAGGCGCGCCGATGGGCACGCGGGGGATAAGTCTCTTTATCGTACCCAAGTTCATTCCCGACGCGGACGGCAATCCGGGCGTGCGCAATTCGGTGAAATGCCTGGGCCTGGAAGAGAAGATGGGCATCCATGGCAACGCCACCTGTGTGATCGCCCACGAGGAAGCCACGGGCTGGCTGATCGGTGAGGAGAACCGCGGCCTCAGCATCATGTTCGTGATGATGAACGAGGCCCGGCTCGGCGTCGGCATGCAGGGGATCGCCCAGGCGGAGGCGGCCTACCAGGCCGCCGCCGAGTTCGCCAAGGACCGGCTGCAGGGCCGCTCGCTCACCGGGCCGAAAAACCCCGACGGGCCGGCCGATCCGATCATCGTCCACCCGGACATCCGCCGGATGTTGATGGACGCCAGGGCGATCGTCGAGGGGGGACGCGCGTTCCTGGCCTGGACGGCCTTGCACGGCGACCTGGCGACCGCGAGCCCGGACGAGGCCACCCGCCAGAAGGGCCACGACTACATGGCGCTGATGACCCCGGTGCTGAAGGGGTTCTTGACCGACCGCGGCTTCACTGTCTGCTCCGACGCCATGCAGGTGCACGGCGGGTCGGGCTTCACCGAACATTTCCCGGTCAGCCAGTACCTGCGCGATTGCCGCATCGCGCTGATCTACGAGGGGACCAACGGCATCCAGGCGCTGGACCTGGTGGGCCGCAAGCTGGCCGCCGACGGGGGCCGCGGCGTGATGGGCTTCTTCGCCGAGCTCGACGCCTTTGTCGACGCCAACGCCGATGACGAGATGAAGCCGTTCACCGAGCCGCTCGGCAAGGCCAAGGCCGAGCTGCAGGAGGCGACCATGTGGCTGATGCAGAACGGCCTGGCCAACCCCGACAACGCCGGCGCGGCCTCCACCGACTACCTGCACCTCTTCGGCCTGACCGCGCTGGCCTATATGTGGGCGATGATGGCCAAAACGGCGCAGGCGAAGATTGCGGCGGGCGAGAGCGATCCCATCTATGCCGGGAAGCTGGCGGTCGCCCGCTACTACATGGCCCGTGTGCTGCCGGAGACCTCCGGACGCCTCGCCAAGCTGAAGACCGGGGCCGAGACGCTGATGGCGCTGCCGGCCGAGGCGTTCTGACGGAGACGTTCCGACCCATGGCCACCTATCGCGCGACCTCCGAGTGGACCCTGGAAGATGGCGGAGATTTTCCGAAAGGCCGCTACAGCCGCGGACACTCTTTGGTGTTCGGCTCTGGCCTCGAGGTCCCCGGCACCGCCTCGGCTCATGTCGTCGGCAACAAGTGGTCGGTCCCCGGCGCCGTCGATCCCGAGGAGATGCTGGTCGGCGCGATCAACACCTGCCACCTGCTGACCTTCCTGCATATCGCCCGCGAGGCCGGCTTCGTGGTGACCCGCTACCGCGACGAGGCCGAGGGTGTGATGGAAAAGCGCGAGGATGGCGAGATGTGGGTGAGCCGCGTCACCCTGCGCCCGGAGATCACTTACGAGGGCCGCCCGCCGACGCCGGCCGAGCGCGATCACATGCACCACGCCGCCCACAAGATGTGCTTCATCGCCAATTCGGTGAAGACCGAGATCGTGGTGGAAGAAAAGCTTTCCGCCTGATCCGGAACAACCGCTCATCCCGGCGAAAGCCGGGACCCAAGCGGCGCTTCCGCAGCATTCCGATTCAGCGTGGGCCCCGGCTTTCGCCGGGGTAAGCGGGTTTGGGAGGGTCCAGAATTATCGCCAACCTCTCTGTCGACCCCGCGGGGTCCTTCAATTCGCACTCCCAGATCGTCTCCACGCGCCAGCCGAGCGCGGCCAGAGCTTCGCGGGTCCTGGTGTCGCGGCCGCGGTTCCGCGCCACCTTGCTGACCCAGTAGTCTCGGTGCTGTTTTGGTACTCTGCTGCCGCGCGAGCAGTAGTGGCCGTGCCAGAAGCAGCCGTGGACGAAGAGCGCCAGCTTGCGGCCGGGCAGGACGATATCGGGTTTGCCGAGCGGGTCCTTGCGGTGGAGGCGGTAGCGCGCACCGAGCGCGGTCAGCGCCTTGCGGACCGCCAGTTCCGGCGAGGTGTCCTTCCCCTTCACCCGGCGCATGACCGCCGAGCGCTTCTCCACGGAATAGACGTCGGTCACGGGCCTGGCGTCACAGCCCTTCGAAGAGCGCGGTGGAGACGTAGCGTTCGGCGAAGGAGGGGATGATGGCGACGATCAGCTTGCCCTTCATCTCCTCGCGGCTGGCGACGTCGAAGGCCGCGGTCAGTGCGGCGCCGGACGAGATGCCGACGGGGATACCCTCTTCGGCGGCCACCCGTCGGGCCATGGTGAAGCTGTCGTCGTTGGAAACCTGGACCACCTCGTCGATGACGCCGCGGTCGAGGATCGAGGGGACGAAGCCCGCGCCAATGCCCTGGATCTTGTGCGGCCCGGGCTGGCCGCCCGACAGCACCGGCGAGGATTCCGGCTCGACGGCGATCATCCGGATGGAGGGCTTGCGCGCCTTCAGCACCTGGCCAACGCCGCTGATCGTGCCGCCGGTTCCGACGCCGGAGATCACCGCATCGACGCGGCCCTCGGTGTCGTTCCAGATCTCCTCGGCGGTCGAGACCCGGTGGATCAGCGGGTTGGCGACGTTGTCGAACTGCTGGGGCATGACCGCGCCCGGGGTGGCCTCGACGATCTCCTTGGCGCGGGCGACGGCGCCGGCCATGCCGCGCTCGGCAGGCGTGAGTTCCAATTTGGCGCCCAGGATCAACAGCATCTTGCGCCGCTCGATTGACATGCTCTCAGGCATGACCAGGGTGAGCTTGTAGCCCTTGGCGGCGGCGACGAAGGCCAGGGCGATGCCGGTGTTGCCGCTGGTCGGCTCCACGATGACGCCGCCGGCCTTGAGCACGCCCTTGGCCTCCAGATATTCGATCATCGCCACGCCGATGCGGTCCTTCACCGAGCCGATCGGGTTGAAGAACTCGAGCTTCGCCAGCACCTCGCCCTTGGGCTTGATCGCCGCCGTCAGGCGCGGCAGGCGCACCAGCGGCGTGTCGCCGATGGTGTCCAGGATGCTCTCGAAGATCTTGCCCCGGCCGGCGCGCACGTAGCGCGCGGCGTCATAGACCTTGTCGGGGGTGGCGTCGGCCATGCTTGAGGACCTTTCAGGGAACCTGCCCTTGGTGTTTGCGAACCTAAGGCTTCTTTTCCGCCTGTGCTAGGATCGGGCGAGGGTCTTGGGGGTTCCGATGCCGTTCCTCGACACAAACGCGCTGCCGCAGGACGAGCGCCGGCCGGGCTGGCTCGGCCGCTATTTCCACTCGCCGACGCTGACGTTCGCCTACTGGGACTTCAAGGCGGGCGCCGACATCCACGCCCACAGCCACGAGCAGGAAGAGATCTGGCAGGTGCTGGAAGGCGAGCTGGAGATGACCATCGGCGAGGAGACCCAGATCGCCGGTCCCGGCATGGTGGCGGTGGTCCCGCCGCACACGGCTCACGCGGTGGTGGCGCGTTCCGACGGCCGGGCGATCGTCACCGACTTCCCGCTACGGCCCGAGATGGCCGGGCCTCGGCTCTAGCCGGCGCGCCGGCGAGCAGCGGTTCCAGCAGCTCGCGGGCGAGCCAGCGGACCACGGGCACGGCTACGCCGTCGCCGGTCAGGTGCAGGGCCGAGGTGGCGGCCTTGGGCAGGGCGTAGCTCTCCGGCAGGCCCATCAGCCGCGCAGCCTCGCGCGGCGTGAGCAGACGGGTGCGGACCTGACCCTTTTCGACCACCACGATCGCCTGGCGCGAGGAGCCGCCGCGGGGCGTGCGCAGGCAGCCGGCCAGGCCGTCGAACCGCGCCTCGGCCCGCTGCGCGCGCTCGCCGTTTTCGCTGCGGGTCCGGCGGAACACCGCGCCGACCGCCCGCTCGCCTCGGCCGCGCAGGGCCTCCAACCGCGCCCTGTGCAGGGGGGCCATGAGCGAAAGCCAGCGCTGGCTCCGCTCGGGGCCGTGCCAGGCGACGGCGTCGTCAGGTTCCAGCAGGGCGGCCAGGTCGGCATTGCGGGCCGGCGGCTGTGGGGTGCGCCACCAGATCCAGCGCGCGGCGAGCGCCGGCGGCAGGGCCTGCGCGGCAGTCTGGACCGCGCGGGTGTGGAAGGGGCTGGGGCCGGTCAGATGCGCCGGCGCGGGCTCTCGCGTAGCGATGACGAAGACCCGGGCGCGCGACTGGGGCAGGAAGCGGGCGGCGTCGATCTCCAGTGCGCCAAAGCTGTAGCCCTGGTCGGCCAGCGCCTTTGCGAGCGCGATGAGGTCGTGGCCGCCGTGCGAGGTGAGCAGGCCCACGACGTTTTCGATGACGATGGTCCGCGGCGCGCGGCCCTCGGCGTCCAGGCCCTCGATCAGTCGCCAGAAGCCGAAGAAGGCGCCGGAGCGGCCGCCGGCCAGGCCCGCCCGCGCGCCGGCCAGGCTGAAGTCCTGGCAGGGGCTGGAGGCCCAGGCGAGGTCAGCACGGCCTGGCAGGTCGGCCGGTGTGAGTTTCCAGACGTCGCCTTGACGGAAATGCTCATCAGCATCGGGAAAGTTGGCGCGGTAGGCGCCGGCCTTCACCGGGTCGAAGTCGTTGGCGAAGCCGCAGGTCCAGCCCTCGCCCAGCCCCAGCCGGGCCATGCCGCCGCCGGCGAAGAATTCAAGGAAGCTGAGGGGCGCCGGGCTCACACCCGCAAGACTAGACTGATTTGCCGCGCAACCGTCGCGCCCTGCGTGGTTCCAGCGGAGCAATAGCGCCGACGCCCTATCGGTGCACCTGGAGCTGAGCGATCTGCGACGGATCGTCGGCGCGGTCGGCGGCCGGCCCCGGCAGCAAGAAGCCGACGGCGATGGCGCCCGCAGCGACCACGGCCAGAATGGCTCGAAGCTTCATGACGGGTCCCTCAACCGATCCTCAGCGAGCCAATGGTCTAGCTTGTTGGGCTTAAGCTTCGCGGAACAAGCATGCTGAATCCTTGTTAAGCGCCGCCAGTCTCCCAGGAGCATTTGCGCAAGTCGCTTGACCTCCCCCCTAGGCCGGGCGGCAAAATGATCGCCGATAAGAAAGACGACCGCCCAACAGGGCGCGCCTGGGAGGCAGCGATGGAAAAGGCCTATGATCTGGTCATCCGCGGCGGGACCGTGGTCGATGGGACCGGCGGCGCCCCTTACCAGGCCGACGTGGCGGTCAAGGACGGCCAGATCGCCGCGATGGGCAAGATCTCCGGGGCCGGGGCAGAGGAGATCGACGCCCGCGGCCAGGTGGTGACGCCGGGCTTCGTCGACATCCACACCCACTATGACGGCCAGGCCACCTGGGACGGGCGGATGCAGCCTTCGTCCTGGCATGGGGTGACCACGGTGGTGATGGGCAACTGCGGGGTCGGCTTCGCGCCCTGCAAGCCCGCCGACCACGACCGGCTGATCCAGCTGATGGAGGGCGTCGAGGACATTCCCTTCCCGGTGCTGGCCGAGGGCCTGCCGTGGAACTGGGAGAGCTACACCGACTATCTGGACGCGCTCGCGGCGCGCCGTTTCGACGTGGATATCGGCAGCCAGCTGCCCCACGCCGCGCTTCGGGTCTTCGTCATGGGCGAGCGTGGCGTGAACCGCGAGCCGGCCAACGAAGCCGACATCAACGCCATGTCGGCGATCGCCAAGCGGGCGATGGATGCGGGCGCCATCGGCTTCGGCACCTCGCGCACGCTGAACCACCGCTCCTCGGACGGCTCGCCGATCGCCACCCTGACGGCGGGCGAGGACGAACTGCTGGGCATCGCCATGGGCATGGCCGCGGCCGGGAACGGCGCCGGCAAGGGCGTGCTGCAGGTGGTCTCCGACTTCAACGATCCGGAGGCCGAGTTCGACATGCTGCAGCGGATCGTCGCCAGGTCGGGCCGGCCGCTCAGCTATTCCCTGTTGCAGAGCCCGCGCGATCCGGAGCAGTGGCGCTACATGCTGGAGCGGATGAGCGCCGCCAAGGCGGTGGGCCTGCAGATGCGGGCCCAGGTGGCGACCCGGCCGGTGGGCGTGCTGTTCGGCCTGGAGCTGACCGCCAACCCGTTCAGCACCTACCCCACCTATCGCGAGATCAAGGACCTGCCGTTCGCCGAGCGCGTGGCGCGCCTGCGCGACCCGGGCTACCGCGCCCGCCTGCTGGCCGACGAGCCGGACTCGAGCCGCGCGCCCGGCCTGTCGCCGGCCAGGGCCTGGGAGCGGATCTATCCGCTGGGGCCCGACAGTCCGGATTACGAGCCGACGACCGAGACCTCCATCGCCGCCGTCGCCGCTGGGCGCGGTATTGACCCGCGTGAGATCGCGCTGGATCACATGCTGGACGGCGGCGCGGGGAATGGGCGCGGCATGCTCTATCTGCCACTGCTCAACTACGCCCAGAACACGCTGGATCCGGCCTATCAGATGCTGCAGCACGACTGCGTGGTGCCGGGGCTGTCGGACGGCGGGGCGCATGTCGGCATGATCTGCGACGGCAGCTTCCCGACCACCAACATCGTCCACTGGACGCGCGACCGCACGCGCGGCCCGAAGCTGCCGCTGGAGAAGATGGTCAAGGCCCAGTGCCGCGACACCGCCGAGACGGTGGGCCTGTTTGACCGGGGGCTGCTGGCGCCGGGCTACCGGGCCGACATCAACGTCATCGACTACGACCGGCTGACCCTGAAGGCGCCCGAGGTGGCCTACGACCTGCCGTCGGGCGGGCGCAGGCTGATCCAGCGCGCGTCCGGCTATACGGCCACCGTGGTCGCCGGCCAGGTGACCTATCGCGACGGGACGCCTACCGATGCGCTCCCGGGCCGGTTGCTGCGCGGCGCCCAGGCCGCACCTACGGCGATGGCGGCGGAATAGGGGCGCGGCGATGAACGACATCTCGGGGTTCGCCCCGCAGGTCCTCGAAACCGCGTGTGAGTGGACGGCGAAGGACGTTGCCGATCCGGCACGCTGGACGGAGCACCTGACGCCGGCCGAGGTCGACGAGCTGGACGCCGCCGTGCAGCACGCCTTCGGCGTCTCCGACGACTTCCTGCAGATCGGCAAGGCGGCGTTTCCGCTGCCGACTCTCGGGGCCCGGCTGAAGGCGATCGAGGAAGAGCTGATCAACGGCCGTGGCTTCGTGCTGCTCCGCGGCCTGCCGCGCGAGCGCTGGTCGAACGACGAGATGAGCATGGCCTCTTGGGGGATCGGCGCGCACCTGGGCCGGCCCTGGCCGCAGAACGCCAAGGGCCATGTGCTGGGCGACGTCACCGACCACGGCAAGGCGCCGGGCGACCCGACGGTGCGCGGCAACGAGATCGGCCTGGTGGGGCTCGACTTCCACTGCGACGGCTCCGACCTGGTGGGGCTGATGTGCCTGCAGACCGGCGTTTCGGGCGGGCTGTCGGCGGTGTGCAACTCAGTGGCGCTGCATAACCGCCTGGTGCGCGAGCGGCCGGACCTGGCGGCCGAGCTCTACAAGCCGCAGCCCTTCGACTACCGGGGCGAACAGCCGCCTGGGAAGCCCGGCTGGTACCTGATGCCGGTGTTCACCCGCCATGGCGAGCGCATCTTCACCCGGCTGATCCGCGGCTATATCCTGGCCTCGCAGCAGCGCGAAGACGCGCCGCGGTTGACGCAGAAGGCCATCGAGGCGCTCGCCTGGATGCAGGACCAGGCCGAGGGCGGCGACTATTCGGTGATCATGGATTTCCGCGCCGGAGACATGCAGTTCATCAACAATTACCACGTCCTGCACGGGCGCACGCCCTACGAGGACAACCGCGCGACGGGGCAGGTCCGGCACCTGAAGCGGCTGTTGCTGGAGACCGAGGTGCTGGCCGACCGGCCCGAGCAGTTCAGGAACCGCATGGGCTCGCACTGGGCGCGGAAGCTGACCGTCAGCCGGATGGACGCCCACGCATGACCGATCTGGTGACCCGCCACGACCGCGACGGCGCGGCGACGCTGACCCTCAACCGGCCCGACAAGCTGAACGCGCTGAACGTGGCGCTGTTCGTCGAACTCGACGCCCATGTACGGCGCCTGGCGGCCGAGACCGAGACGGTGGGCCTGGTGATCCTGCGCGGCGCCGGACGCTGTTTCTCGGCCGGCCACGACCTGGGCGACATCGCCACCGGCGAGCGGCTGCCGGAGCCCAATTTCCAGTCCAAGGTGATCGAGCGGCTGGCCGACCTGCCGCAGCCGGTGATCACCGCGGTGCACGGCCACTGCTACACCGGCGCGCTTGAGCTGGCCCTGGCTGGCGACATCGTCTTCGCTGCCGAGGGCGCCAAGTTCGCCGACACCCACGCCAAGTGGGCGCTGACCCCGGTCTGGGGCCTGTCGCAGCGGCTGCCGCGCCGGGTCGGGACCTACAAGGCCCGCGAGATGATGCTCACCTGCCGCACCTTCCTGGGGCGGGAGGCGGAAGTCATCGGCCTGGCCAACATCTGTGTGCCGGACGCCGAGTTCGACGCGCGGCTCGACGCGCTCGCCGCCGAGATCCTCGCCAACTCCTGGTTCAGCCACCGGGCCAACAAGCGCCTGGTGCGCGAGACCGACGGCCTGCCGCTGCCCGATGGCCTGGCGCACGAGGTGTTCCGCGGCGCCGGCCGCGGGCCGGACATGGAGGTGCGAATCGCCGGCTTCCAGAACAAGAGCGTCAAACAGGCCTGAACCGGCTTCCGCCGCATGGCGTTTGGGGCGAGTCAGTCCCATAAGAACAAACCATGCTCGCCATGCTTGCCGAACCTCCGACCTCGCCGATTGATCAGGCGCGCGACATCCTGCGCCGGACGTTTGGGCACGCGGAGTTCCGGGGCCTGCAAGCGCCGGTGATCGAGGAGGTGCTGGCGGGGCGCAGCGCCATGGCGGTGCTGCCGACCGGCGGCGGCAAGAGCCTCTGCTACCAGATCCCCAGCCTGATCCGGCCGGGTCTGGGACTGGTGGTCTCGCCGCTGATCGCGCTGATGACCGACCAGGTGGCCGCGTTGGTGCAGTCCGGCGTGGCGGCGGCCCGGCTGGATTCCAACGTCGACCCGACGGAGAAGGCAGAGACCTGGCGGCGGATCGAGGACGGCGAACTCGACATCCTCTACGTCTCGCCGGAAGGGCTGATGCAGCCCTGGATGCAGGAGCGGCTGTCGCGCACGCCGCTGGCGCTGATCGCCATCGACGAGGCCCACTGCGTCAGCCAGTGGGGCCATGACTTCCGGCCCGAGTACCGGATGCTGGGCCGGCTTGCCGACCTCTTCCCGACCGTGCCCAGGCTGGCGGTCACCGCCACCGCCGACGCGCGGACGCGCGACGACATCCGGGCCGAGCTGCGGCTGGAGGCCTCGAAGGAATTCGTCGCCAGTTTCGCGCGGCCGGAACTGGTGCTGTCGGCGGAGCGCAAGCGCGGCGCGGGCCACAAGCGGGTGGTCGAGCTGGTCACCGCGCGGCCCGGCCGGTCGGGCGTGGTCTACGTCGGCAGCCGCGACAACACCGACAAGCTGGCGCAGGCCCTGCGTGACGCCGGCGTCCCGGCTCTGGCCTATCACGCCGGGCTCGACCGGCAGGTGCGCATCGATCGGCTGGAGCAGTTTCTGCAGGCTGACGAGGCGGTGATGGTGGCGACTATCGCCTTCGGCATGGGGGTCGACAAGCCCGACGTCCGCTTCGTGATCCACGCCGATCCGCCGGGTTCCATCGAGGCCTATTGGCAGGAGATCGGCCGGGCCGGTCGCGACGGCGACACCGCCGAGGGGATCACCCTCTACGGCGCGGCGGACATGAGCTGGGCGCTACGGCGGATCGGCGAGCGCGAGATGGAGGAGACCGTCAAGCGCGTGCAGGTGGGCAAGGTCCGCCAAGTCTACGCCATGCTCGACGGGACCGCCTGCCGGGCCGCGGCCGTACGCCGCTACTTCGGCGAGGACGGTGTCGAGGCCTGCGGCCAGTGCGATCTCTGCACGGGCGCGGTGGAGACCTCGGATGCGACGCAGCCGTCCCAGAAGGCGCTGTCGGCGGCGCACCGGCTGGGCGGGCGCTATGGGCGCGGGCGGCTGGTCGACCACCTGCTGGCCAAGACCAAGGAGCCGAGCGACTTCGAGGCCTCGCTGTCGACCTGGGGCATCGGCCAGGAGCTGAGCGCCAACGCCTGGCGCGATCTGGTGGAGCAGCTGCTGTTCGAGGGCCTGCTGCGCGAGGACCCCAACGACGGCCGCCCGTTGGTCGGGGTTGGTGATGCCGAGGCGGTGAAGGCGGTGTTTCGCGGCGAGCGTCGCGTCTTGGTGCAGACGCGCCACGAGGTCGAGGCCAAGACGCGCAAGCCGCGCAAAGGTCGTGAGGCGCTGGCCATCGCGCCGTCGGACCAGGCGCTGTTCGATGCGCTCAGGGCCTGGCGTTCCGGCGAGGCCAAGAGCCAGCACGTGCCGCCCTATGTGATCTTCCACGACCGCACCCTGGTGGAGATCGCGTCCGCCAAGCCGGGGAGCCGCGCCGCATTGGCCCGCCTGGGCGGCGTCGGCGAAGGCAAGCTCGCCCGCTACGGCGAGGCCGTACTGCAGATCGTCGGCGGGTTCGCAGGCTGACGCGCCTTCTCCCGCAAGAGGAGAAGGCGGTCGCAGTCCTTAGAACTTCGCCTTGACCTCGACGCCCCAGGTGCGTGGGTCGTTGACGAAGCCGGTCAGGTTGTTGAAGTCGATCGCCCCTTCCAGGGAGATGTGATTGGTGATGTTGCGGCCGAAGACCGCCACTTCCCAGCCCTGCGCCGGGACGCGGTAGCCGACCCGCAGGCCGCCTTCGAACAGGTACTTGCCCTGGAATTCCGCCGATTTGTAGAGCAGGAAGTTGACCTTCGAGCGGTAGGCCCAGTCGGTGAAGGCGAAGAGCTCGCCGGTCATGAGCGGGATGGAATAGCCGGCGGTCACGTTGGCCACCCATTCCGGGGCGTTGGGCAGCGGGTTGCCGTTGATGTTGACCGTGCCGGGCAGCGCGCCGGGCGGGTTCAGCACCGTGCAGGGGGCGCCGCAAGGCTGGGTCGCCAGGTTCGGATCCTTGATCTCGGTGTGGTTGTAGGAGAGGCCCGCGGTCAGCTGCAGCCGCTCGACCGGGGTCGCCTCGGCGTTGAGCTCGAAGCCATAGCCGTCGGCGTGCTTGGCGTTGATCAGCCGGTTGAAGTTGGCCCCGCCGCCCACGGCGGTGAGCTGCACGTTGGAGACCCGGTAGTAGAAGGCGTCGGCGTCGAGGCGCAGTCTGTGGTCGAAGAAATAGCCCTTCACGCCCGCCTCATAGGACATGTTGGTCTCCTTGGACGCCACCGAGATGGTGTCGCCGAACAACAGGCGGCCCTGGATCGACGGGGCGCGGTAGCCCTTGGCCAAGCGGGCGTAGAGGTTGATGTCCTTGTCGATGGCGTAGGTGGTGTCGAGGTTGAAGCTGACCTCGTCGCTGGACGGGCTGGCCTTCTCGACGGGGGTCGGCGGGGCGCCGAAGGGGGACATCAGCCGCTGGGCCAGGAAGTCCTTCCTGTCGTTGGAATAGCGCAGGCCGCCGCCGACCTTCCAGGCGTCGGTGACCCGGTAGTCGGCGTTGCCGAACAGCGCCCAGGAGGTGGTCTTCTGGTGCTGGTAGGCGAAGCCGTCCTGGGTCCCGCCGCCCAGGGTGTTGAAGTCGAAGCTGTCGATCTTCACGTCCTCGAAGAAGTAGAAGGCGCCGACCGTGTAGGTGAGCGCGTCCATCTTCCCGGCCAGCCGAAGCTCCTCGCTCCACTGGGCGTGGTAGGGCAGGCCGTCGGCGCTTTCCGAAGGGAACGGGATGAAGCCCGGGCCGAACGGCGGGGCGAAAGAGGCGCCAAAGCCACCGTCGATGTCGCCGCGCGAGAGCACTTTGGCGTGCTCGAAGCCGGTGACCGAGGTGATCACCGGGCCACCCAGTTCATAGGTCATCTTCAGGTTTGCGCCGGAGATATCGACCTTCTGGAAGGCGCGCGTCTGGGCGTCCTGGGCGATGGTGTCGGGGTTGAAGCCGGGGACGAGGTTGTCCGTACCCTTGGTGATGATGTTGGCGCGGAAGATCTGCGGCGTGCCGTTCAGGTGCATCACGTGGGCGCCGAGCAGGGCGCTGAACTCCGGCGTGGGTGTGAACAGCAGCTGGCCGCGGAGCGCATATTCGTCATAGCCGCCGGTCGCGTTGTTCTTGTGGGTGAAGCTGTTATCGATCCAGTCGTCGCGGTGCTGGTAGAGGCCGCTGATCCGCCCGGCGAGCACGCCCGGCATGATCGGACCGCCCACCGCGCCCTCGAGATTGGCGGTGCCGTAGGTTCCGTAGGAGGCCTCGGCGTAGCCGCCGAAGGTCTGGCTCGGGCGGACGGAATCAAACTTCAGTACGCCGGCCGGTGTGTTGCGGCCGAACAGCGTGCCCTGCGGGCCGCGCAGCACTTCCACCTGGTCGATGTCGAACAGCGGCAGGCCCTTCAGGATCGGGCTTTCCAGGACGATTTCGTCGTAGACGAAGCTGACCGGCTGCGAGGCGTTCAGGTCGAAGTCGGTGTTGCCGAGGCCGCGGATGTAGGGCCGCGGGAAGGTGCGGCCGAAACTGGATTCGAGGACCAGGCTGGGGACGCGGGCCGACAGCACACGGATGTCGCCGCCCGAGGAGCGGATGGCGTCCAGCTTCTCACCGCTGATCGCCGTCAGGGATTCCGGCACATCGTTGATGTTCTCCGCGCGCTTCTGGGCTGTGACGATCACCTCGGCCACGGTGGCCGAGGCCGCGTCGGCCGCCCGCGCCTCGGTGGCGAGGCCCGCGCCCATCGCCAAAGCCGTCGCCGCCGCGCCCGCGACCAGCGCCGCGCGCCGCATGTTTGCTTGGATCATGGCTGTCCCCTGTGGAATTCGCGCGCCGTCGCGCGACTCATGGGCGTGGCCTTAGCAAAACCGTCGTTTCGGCGTCACCATGCCGTCACAAATCTGCCGCCCCGGGACAGGACTGCCCGTCGGATTGCACGCCTGTGGTGCATTTCTGCACCGCAAAGACGGGCTCTAGACGTCGACCTCAGCGTCCAGGGCGTTTGCCTGGATGAACTCGCGGCGGGGTTCGACCAGGTCGCCCATCAGGCGGCTGAACATGTCGCTGGCTTCTTCGCTGTGGGTGACCTTTACCTGCAGCAGGGTGCGGGCGTTGGCGTCGAGCGTGGTCTCCCACAGCTGGTCGGCGTTCATTTCGCCGAGGCCCTTGTAGCGCTGGATCGACAGACCCCGGCGGCCGTTGTCCATCACCGCGTTCACCAGGTCGATCGGCCCGCGCACGGTGGTGGCGCGGTCGCGCCGGGTGAAGGTGGCCCGGCCGGCGAAGAGCTCGGCCAGCTCCTTGGAGCGTTCGGCCAGGCGCCTCGCGTCGGCGGCGTGCAGCAGCAGTTCGTCGAGCACGATGCGCTCGGAGACGCCGCGCTTCACCCGCGAGAAGACGAAGCTGTTCTGCTCGCCGGGCGCGCCGGACCAGGCGCCGTCGCCCTCCTCGGCGTAGAGGTCGAGGCGGGCCGCGGCGGCGTCCGGGTCGGGCTTCGGGCCCAGCAGGCCGGCCAGGGCCGCCTGTTCGATGGCGAAGGCCGGCGCGCGGGCGGCGAGCCGCTCGACATTGGCCTTGGCGCCGCGGGCGGTCTGCACCATGGCCAGGAGGTCCGCGCCGGTGATCCGTTCGCCACTGGAGAGGTCGAGGGTCGCCCCATCCACGCCCTCGTCGATCAGGTAGATTTCCAGCTCCGGGTCGTCCTGCAGGTAGCGGACTGACTTGCCCTTCGAGGCCTTATAGAGCGGTGGCCGGGCGATATACAGATAGCCGCGCTCGATCACCTGCGGCATCTGCCGGTAGAAGAAGGTGAGCAGCAGGGTGCGGATGTGAGCCCCGTCCACGTCGGCGTCGGTCATCAGCACGATCTTGTGGTAGCGGATCTTCTCGATATCGAATTCGTCGCTGATTCCGGCGCCCAGCGCCATGATCAGCGTGCCGATCTGCTCGGAGCCCAGCATCTTGTCGATGCGGGCACGCTCGACGTTGAGGATCTTGCCGCGCAGGGGCAGGATCGCCTGGTTGTCGCGGTTGCGCGCCTGCTTGGCCGAGCCGCCGGCGGAATCTCCCTCGACGATGAAGATTTCCGACTTGGCCGGGTCCTTCTCGGCGCAGTCGGCGAGCTTGCCGGGCAGGGAGGAGATATCCAGCGCCGACTTGCGGCGAGTGAGTTCGCGAGCCTTGCGCGCGGCTTCTCTGGCCGCAGCCGCCTCAGCAATCTTCTGGACGATCAGGCGGGCTTCGTTGGGGTGCTCCTCGAACCAGGAACCGAGGCCTTCGCCGACCAGGCCCTCGACGGCCGGGCGAACCTCTGAGGAGACCAGCTTGTCCTTGGTCTGAGAGGAGAACTTGGGATCCGGAACCTTGACCGAGAGCACGCAGGTCAGGCCCTCGCGGGCGTCCTCGCCGCCGACCGAGACCTTCTCACGCTTCGCCGCACCGGATGATTCCGCATAGCCGGTGATGATCCGGGTGAGCGCCGATCGGAAGGCCGCCAGGTGGGTGCCGCCGTCGCGCTGGGGGATGTTGTTGGTGAAGCAGAGGACATTCTCGTGGTAGCCGTCGTTCCACCAGAGCGACAGGTCGATCTCGACGTTCTCGCGTTTGCCGCGGATGACGATCGGGGCCTTGAGCAACGGGGTCTTGGCCTTGTCTAGGTGGCGCACGAAGGCCTCGACGCCGCCCTCGTAGTGCATGACCTCTTCCGTCGGCTCGGCCCCGCGGTGGTCCTTCAGCCAGATGGTCACCCCGGAATTGAGGAAGGCCAGTTCGCGCAGCCGGTGTTCCAGCGTCTTCAAGTCAAAGTCGATGAAGGCGAAGGTCTGCAGCGACGGCAGGAAGGTGACCTCGGTGCCCGACAGCGGCTGGCCGTTCGCGCGCATCGGCGCATCGCCGGTCTCTTTCAGCGGGGCCACGGCGTCGCCGTGCGAGAAAGCCATCTCGTAGGACTTGCCGCCGCGATAGATCTTTAGTTCCAGGCGTTCGGATAGCGCGTTGACGACGGAAACGCCCACCCCGTGCAGGCCGCCGGAGACCTTGTAGGAGTTCTGGTCGAATTTCCCGCCGGCGTGCAACTGGGTCATGATCACCTCGGCCGCCGAGATGCCCTCGCCCTCGTGGATGTCCACCGGGATGCCGCGGCCGTCGTCGGTGACAGTGACCGAGCCGTCGGCGTTGAGGATCACCTCGACGCGCGTCGCCCAGCCCGCGAGAGTCTCGTCGATGGCGTTGTCGACCACCTCATAGACCATGTGGTGCAGGCCCGAGCCGTCGTCGGTGTCGCCGATGTACATGCCGGGCCGTTTGCGCACGGCGTCGAGGCCCTTGAGAACCTTGATGCTTTCGGCGCCGTAGTCGTCCTGCCCGTTATTCTCAGGCGTAGGGCCCTGGCCGTGGGAGGAATTGGGGCCGTGGATATCGTCTTCTTCGCTCATTCGGTGTCCAGCTGAGTCAGGCCGCAGGCGTCTACACGCACGCCCTGGGCCCGTCCTTTCAGGTCTTCGAAGAGGTGCTCGTCGGTTCCGGTAAGGAAAGCCTGAAGGCCGAGCGCCTCAAGTTCATCGAACAGCGCGGCCCGCCGGGTGCGGTCCAGATGCGCTGCGACTTCATCCAGCAACAATATAGGGCTTGGCGCTGATTCTGCACGTGAAAGCCGTGCGGATTGGGCCAAAACCAGGTTCAAAATCAGCGCTTTCTGCTCGCCGGTGGAGCATTCCGCCGCCGGGCGGTGCTTTTCGGCGTGGATAACGGACAGATCGCCGCGGTGCGGGCCGGTGAGCGCGCGGCCGGCGGCGGCGTCGCGCTCGCGGGCCTGGGCGAGCGCGCGGGCCAATTTGGCCTCGATATCGGCGATCGACGCGCCGGCGGCGGCCATCTGCTCCCATTCGCCGGTGAGCGACAGGCGGGCCTGCGGAAAGGGCCGCTCGCCGCGGCTGTCGATCTCGGCCTGCAGGGCGGTGAGCGTCGTCGCGCGGGCCTCGGCCATCAGCGCGCCGGCCTCGGCCAGGCGGGCCTCCAGGGCGTCGAGCCAGCCGGCGTCGGGCGGGCCGGCCTCGCCCCGGCCGTCGGGGGTGAGCAGCCGCATGCGCTCGCGTTGCGCGCGGTCGTAGGCCTGGGCGTGGGCGGCGTGGCGCGGGATGGCGGCGAACACCAGGCGGTCGAAGAACCGGCGGCGGTCGGCGGCTCCCTCCAGGAACAGGCGGTCCTGGGCGGGCGTCAGCCAGACCTGGCGCAGGTGGTCGGCCAGGCGGCCGGGGGGCACGGTCTCGCCGCCGATGCGGACGGTGCGGCGGGTTGCGCCGGCCTCAGACACGCCCGTGCCGACCTGGGTCTCCTGATCGCTGGCCCCGATGAGCGCCGAGACCGCCCAGGCGCGCCCTTGGGCCTCACCAGGCAGGCGGCGACCCATCTCGGCCAGGCTCGCGCCGCGCAGGCCCCGGCCGGGAGTGAACAGGCTGACGGCTTCCAGCAGGTTGGTCTTGCCCGCGCCATTGGGCCCGACGAGGAACACCGGGCGCCCATCCAGCAGGAGGTCCGCCTCCGCGTAGGAGCGGAAGTCGGTCAGGGTCAGGCGAGCCAAAGTCTGGCGAGAGGGAGCCGTGCCGGTCACGGCGGGGGTCATACAGGTTTTCGCGGGTGTGGGCGAAGCGAGGCCAAATCACAGCGCCATCCGGCCGATGCTGGTTCTGTCGAAGGGAGGTGCGCCCACCGAGAGTTCGCTCATCGTCAGATACGCGTTGGTGTCCGATTTCCGCGAGCGCCGTCACAGGCGCGTCCCTACATACGTCTAGCTTGAAGATCATGCACCACGGAGGGCGCGATGGACCAGACGACCAAGGCTAAGACTTTCGCCGCCCTGCATGCGGGCCCCGACATTCTGGTGCTGCCCAACGCCTGGGACGCGGCCAGCGCGGCGGTGATGGAGGATGCGGGCGCCAAGGCGGTGGCGACCTCCTCGGCGGCGGTGGCCTGGGCGCACGGCTATCCGGACGGCGACCTGCTGCCGTTGCCGAACCTGCTCCAGACCATCTCGACCGTGGCCCGCGTGGTCTCGGTCCCGGTCACCGCGGACATCGAGGGGGGCTACACCGACGACCTCGGCCAGCTCGCCGACAACATCAAGGCGGTGATCGGCGCGGGCGCGGTGGGGATCAACCTGGAGGACGGGACGCGCGATCCCGACCTGCACGCCCGCAAGGTCGAGGTGGCGCGCAAGGCCGCCGCCGCGGCCGGCGTGGCTCTGTTCATCAACGCCCGCATCGACGTCTATCTGAAGCGCCTGCTCGAGAGCGAGGCGGCAGAGGCCGAGACGGTCCGCCGCGGCGCACTCTACGCCGGCGCCGGGGCGGACGGGATCTTCGTGCCTGGCCCGACGGAAGAGGCGCTGATCGGGCGGCTGGTGGCGGCGATCGCGGCGCCGGTGAACATCATGCTGACGGGCGGCCTGCCCTCGGCGGCGCGGCTGCAGGCGCTCGGCGTGCGCCGGCTGAGCTCGGGCGGGCGGCCCTTCGCCGGCGCCTACGCCTATCTGGCCAACGCCGTGAAAGCCTATCTGGCCGACGGGCTGGCCGACCCGTTCCTGATCGATGGACTGGGCAACCTCAACAAGCGGTTTGCAGGATAGGTTGCGGGTGACCTCGGCGCGTCCCGGTCCTATCGTGGGGCCATGACCGACACGCTCGACGCCGCTCCGGAAACCCTCGACGAGATCCCCCGGCCCCTGACGCAGGATGGGCCGAGGGTGCGGCTCTATCTGGTGGACGGTTCGGGGTTCATCTTCCGGGCGTTCCATGCCCTGCCGCCGCTGACCCGCAAGTCCGACGGATTGCCGGTCGGCGCGGTGTCGGGCTTCTGCAACATGGTGTGGAAGCTGCTGGTCGACATGAAGGCGTCGGCCGACGCGCCGACCCACCTGGCGGTGATCTTCGACCACTCCGAGAAGACGTTCAGGAACAAGCTCTACGACCAGTACAAGGCCCACCGCCCGCCGCCGCCGGAGGATCTGATCCCGCAGTTCCCTCTGGTGCGCGATGCGACCCGCGCGTTCGGCGTGCCGTCGATCGAGCTGCCCGGCTACGAGGCCGACGACCTGATCGCGGCCTATGCGTGCAAGGTGCGCGACGCCGGCGGCGAGGTGGTGATCGTCTCGTCCGACAAGGACCTTATGCAGCTGGTCGGGCCGACCGTGTCGATGCTCGACACCATGAAGACCCCCAACCTGAAGATCGGCGCGGCGCAGGTGTTCGACAAGTTCGGGGTGACCCCGGACAAGGTGGTCGACGTCCAGGCGTTGTGCGGCGACTCAGTGGACAACGTCCCGGGCGCTCCGGGCATCGGGGTGAAGACCGCCTCGGCCCTGATCAACGAATACGGCGACCTCGATACGCTGTTGGCCCGCGCCTCGGAGATCAAGCAGGACAAGCGCCGCCAGACCTTGATCGACTTCGCCGACCAGATCCGGCTGTCGCGGCAGCTGGTGCAGCTCGACTGCGAGACGCCCCTGCCCGCGCCCGTCGATGAGCTCGCGGTCCGGGAGCCCGACGCCGCGGTGCTGGCCGCCTTCCTCGACCAGATGGAGTTCCGCACCATCGCGCGCCGCGTGGCCGAGGTGCTGGCGGGCGGCGGTGCGACGGCGGCGACGCCGGAGCCTACGCCGGCGGCTGAGGTCACCGCGCCGACCCACGGGCCGATCGACGTCAACGCCTATGAGTGCGTGCGCGACCTGGCCTCGCTGGAGGCGTGGATCGCCAAGGCCTTCGCCAAGGGCCTGGTGGCCTTCGACACCGAGACTGATGCGCTGTCGTCCTCCAGCGCCAACCTGTGCGGCGTCTCGCTGGCCACGGCGCCGGGCGAGGCTTGCTACATCCCGCTCGGCCACGAGCATGAGCATGAGGGCGGGCTGCAGCTTGAGGCCGCCGCGGCGCTCGACCAGATTCCGTTGGAGGAAGCGATCGCGCGGCTGAAGCCGCTGCTGGAAAGCCCGGCGGTCCTGAAGGTCGCCCAGAACGGCAAGTACGATCTCGCCGTCCTATCGCGCTACGGGATCAGCGTCGGGCCGATCGACGACACCATGCTGATCGCCTTCACGCTCGAGGGCGGGCTGCACAAGAGCTACGGCATGGACGAGCTGTCCAAGCGGCTGCTGGAGCACGAGCCGATCAGCTTCAAGACCGTGGCGGGGACCGGCAAGGCGCAGAAGAGCTTCAAGCACGTGGAACTGCAGTCAGCCACTTGCTACGCAGCGGAAGACGCCGACGTGACGCTGCGGATCTATGAGCACCTGCGGCCGAGGCTGGCGCGGGCCCACCTGATGACCGTCTACGAGACCCTGGAGCGGCCGATGCCCAAGGTGCTGGTCGAGATGGAGCTGGCCGGCGTCAAGGTCGACCCCGACCGGCTGCGCCAGCTGTCCAACGACTTCTCGGTGCGGATGGGCGAGCTGGAGCTGGAAGCCCACCGGGTGGCCGGGCGGACGTTCAACCTGGGCAGCCCCAAGCAGATCGGCGACATATTGTTCGGCGAGATGGGCCTGGCCTCGGGCCGCACCACGGCCACCGGGGCGATGTCCACCGACGCCTCGATGCTGGAGGACCTGGCGGCGCAGGGTCACGAGCTGCCGCGCATCCTGCTCGATTGGCGCCAGCTGTCGAAGCTGAAGGGCACCTACACCGACAACCTGGTCGCCGCGATCGATCCAAAGACCAACCGGGTGCACACCTCCTATTCTCTGGCGGCGGCGACCACCGGGCGGCTGGCCTCGTCAGACCCCAACCTGCAGAACATCCCGGTCCGCACCGAGGAAGGCCGCAAGATCCGAAAGTGCTTCATCGCCGAGCCGGGCCATGTGCTGATCAGCGCCGACTATTCGCAGATCGAGCTGCGCCTGCTGGCCCACATCGGTGACATCCCGCAGCTGAAGAAAGCCTTCGCCGACGGCCTGGACATCCACGCCATGACGGCCTCCGAGATGTTCGGTGTGCCGGTGGAGGGCATGCCGGCGGAGACGCGCCGGCGCGCCAAGGCGATCAACTTCGGCATCGTCTACGGCATCTCGGCCTTCGGCCTGGCCAACCAGCTGTCGATCCCCAGGGAAGAGGCCGGGGCCTACATCAAGACCTATTTCGAGCGCTTCCCCGGCATCCGCACCTACATGGACCGCATGCAGCGTCAGGTGCGCGCCGAGGGGTTCGTCACCACGATCTTCGGCCGCAAGGTGCATATCCCCGCGGCCAAGGGCCATTCGCAGGCCGAGCGCGCCTTCGGCGACCGCGCGGCGATCAATGCGCCGATCCAGGGCGCCGCGGCCGACGTAATCCGTCGCGCCATGGTGCGCATGCCGCAGGCGCTGAGGGACGCGGGCCTCGCCGGCAAGATGCTGCTGCAGGTCCACGACGAACTGATCTTCGAGGCCCCCGAAGCCGAGGCCGACGCCCTGATCGCGGTCGCCAAGCAGGTCATGGAGAAGGCCGCCGAGCCGGCCGTCGCCCTCTCCGTGCCTCTGGTGGTCGAGGCCCGCGCCGCGGCCAACTGGGACGACGCACACTGAAGACCTGGACGGCCGGCGGCTGCGCTGGAGCCCGTCAGGGTGAAATGGACATCATTTCACCCGTCCGAGGTGCTCTAAGCGTTTGAAGATAAACCGTTTGCTGACCCGTTCAGATCTTTTCATCTGAACGGGTCAGGGTCTAGGCGAACATGCCGACGGATATGTCGTGCAGGCTGGCCAAATGCGTGACGTCGATCGTTATCGGGTCGGGCAGGACGAAGGGTTCAGCGGCGGGCGGGCTCGTTAGGCCGCCCGGGACACTGTCCGCCGTCGCGGCCGGGACGACGCTCAGCACCGCGTCCGGCGCGCTAACGGCCATCGCCGGGCCGCCGGTAGGGTGCTGCGCCTGCCACTGGATGTAGGCGGCCGCGCCGTGATCGGCCGCGCGCGGGGTGATGATGTCGTTGTTCATCACAATGTTGCTGTCTCCAACCGTGGCCAGGAACTGGTTGGCGCTGTTGTTGGTGACGGTCGCGCCGACCACATGTTCGAGGCGGATCCAGGAATTCATGTCGGTGAAGCCGGCCACGACATTGTGGTCGATGATCAACCCGTGGACGTCGCCGACGGCGATGCCGTTGTACATGCCGCCGATGATGAAGTTGCCGCTGATGTTCACGTGGAGGTAGGGCAGGTTTCCGACTTGGTCGGTAATGAAGATGCCCTGCGCCACGCCGCCGGATCCGCGCAGGAAGAGGTTGTCGGTGACCGTGATGTCATGCGCAGAGGTGGTGGTGTTGGAGGTCCAGAACTGGATCGCGTCGCCGTGGTCGCCGGCCACCGGATGGAAGTCCCGGAAGACGTTGTTGCTGACGGTGACGTTGGACGAGCCGCCGCCGCGGATGCCGTCGGTGCGGATGTCGTGGAAGAGGTTGCCGGAGAAGTTCAGGCCATTGTCGTCCAGGTGTTCGATCGCGTGGTGCAGCTGCTGGAATTCGGAATTGGTGACGCTGACGTCGGAGCTGGTGCGGATCAGGAAGGCCGAGAAATCGTTCTGCGGATTGTTGTCCAGCGAACCGTGCACGCTCAGATGATCGAAATGGATGTCCTGGCTGTCGTTCACCTTGAACGGGGTGTCGGCGCCCGTGGTCAGCGCCTGAAAGGTCAGATTGTTGAAGGCCAGGCCGCTGCTGGCGGCGACCTTCACATCGGTGATGGTGGCCGGGTGGAGCGGATCGGCCGAGGTGATGGTCACGTCCTGGCCGAAGGTCACGCCGGTGGCGACGACGCCAGCATAGTTTCCGGCCGTAAGCTTGATGGTGTCTCCCGCCTGCGCGGTCTTCAGGGCGGCGTTGAGCGCCGCGGCGCTACTGACAGTGGTGATCATAGGTATCCCGTTCCAAGACAAACCGGCAAGGCAGCGCCATTGCCAACAGTGAAGCTTGAATGCCAATCGGGAATAGTGAAGTCATACTGCGTACTGCAGAGCTTGTTAGATCGATGATCAAGCAAGAACGGTTTTCGGATACGGCATAGGCACCCGGCGTTATCTTGAAAGATCACCTAACGTGTTAGCTGACTACGATCCCCTCGGCTTTCGAGGGCAAAATTAACTCGCGTTTGTAAAGATTGGTCTAGCAAATGTTGCTAATCGCGAGACCGGACCCGCGACCTAACGTCTCGGGACTCTAGCGATTGTCAGCGGGGGGTCCTGGTGGAGCCGAGGGGAATCGAACCCCTGACCTCCTCATTGCGAACGAGGCGCTCTACCATCTGAGCTACGGCCCCCTAAAACCTCTTGGGAGGGTCCAGGAAGGCGCGGAATAACCCTTTTGCGCCCCGCTCTGTCAAGCCGCTGCGACGGCGCGGTTGTCGCAAGTCGGCACGGCTCAGCCTTGCCAGCGCCACAAAGCGGACTAGAAGGCGGAACCATGGATCCCATCCACTTCCTCATCTTCATCGTGCGCGCCCTCCTGCAGGCGCTGGTCTGGGCGATCATCATCAGCGCGGTGATGTCCTGGCTGGTCGCCTTCGATGTGATCAACCTGCGCAACCGCTTCGTCTACAACGTGGCCCACTTCCTCGACGCGGTGACCCGGCCGGTGCTGCGACCGGTGCAAAGGGTCATCCCCGCGCTTGGCGGCGTCGATATTAGTCCGCTGATCGTGATCCTCGTCATCCAGGGCGCCTTGAGATACCTGATCCCAGAGGCCTGACGACGGCTGAGCCCGTGCGCGTGGACGGGGCCGATCTGGTGCGCGTCTGCGAGCCGCAGCTCTAGCGCAACGCCTTGGCCTGGCGCCAAGATGCGCCATGTCCGCAAACGCGACCCGCACCGCGCTTTCCCGGCTGATCGCCGACGCCCGCAGACTGGTGGTGTTCACGGGCGCGGGCATCTCGACAGAGTCCGGCATTCCCGACTTCCGCAGCCCGGGCGGGGTGTGGAGCAAGATGAAGCCGATCCAGTTCCAGGATTTCGTCGCCGACCCGGCCATGCGGCGCCAGGCTTGGGAGCGGGCGTTTTCCGGCCGCGCGGGCTGGGTCGGCCGCGAGCCCAACGCCGGCCACCACGCCGTCGCCCGGCTGGTCGCCCAGGGCAAGGTCACTGCGGTGATCACCCAGAACGTGGACAATCTGCATCAGGCGTCGGGGGTGCCGAGCGACCGGATCGTCGAGCTGCACGGCAACGCGAGCTACGCCACCTGCCTGGAGTGCGTCGAGCGGCACGAACTGGACGAGCTGAAGGACAGTTTCCTGAAGGCCGGCGAGATTCCCTACTGCCGTCGCTGCGGCGGGCTGGTGAAGACCGCGACGATCTCCTTCGGCCAGCAGATGCCGGCCGAGCCCATGGCCCGCGCCCAGGAAGCGACCCTGGCCTGCGACGCCTTCCTGGTGCTGGGCTCGTCGCTGGTGGTCTATCCGGCGGCGGGGTTTCCGCTGCTGGCCAAGCGCAACGGGGCGGAGCTGGCGATCGTCAACCGCGAGCCCACCGATCTCGACGAATACGCCGACCTGGTGCTGCACGACGAGATCGGGCCGGCGCTGAGCGAAGCGGTCGCCGCCAACTCGCCGACCAACTCACCGCGGCCTAGTTGAGAGTGGTGGTTTCCGGCTGGGCGACCAGCAGGTTCATCGGCGCCGAAAGCTCGAACGCCAAGCCTTGGCGCCCCCAGTCGAAGTGCGCCTCTGCCCCCAGGTGCGCGGCGGTCCTGCAGATCATCTGGCCACCCTGGCCGAAGCGTTGTGGCCGGGTCACTGCCGGGCCATCCATCTCGGTCCAGCGGAACTGGAGCGCCTCGCCGGCGCCCTGCCGCCAGTCGACCATCACCCGGCCGTCGCCGGACAGGGCACCGTGGCGCGCGGCGTTGGTCGCCAGTTCGTGGATTATCATCGACATCGATTGCGCGACGGCCGGCTCCAGCATCAGCACCGGCCCGCTCAGCCAGACCCGCGGCGCGGCGCCCCCCATGTAGGGCGCGAGTTCCTCGCTGACCAGGCGACCCAGATCCGCGCCGGTCCAACGCGATTGGACGAGCAGGAGGTGGGCGTGGGCCAGCGCCTTGATGCGGCCTTCCAGCGACCGCTTCAGCTCCGGCACGGTGGGGGCGTCGGCCATCCGCACCAGGGCCTGCACCACCGCCAGCAGATTGTTGGCGCGGTGGTTGACCTCGTTGGAGAGCAGCCGCTGGCGCTCGGCGGACGCCTGCCGCTCGCTGACGTCGACCAGCATGTTGACCGCGCCCAGAAGCTGGCCGTTGGTGTCGAAAAACGGGGTTGGATAGGGCTGGAAGGTCACTCGCGTGCCGTCGGGACGCTCGGCAACGGCCTCGGCGCCGCGCACCGGGCGGCCCTCCTTCAGCGCCACGGCCATCGGGCACTGGTCGTGCGGCAGGCGCGAGCCGTCGATATTGTAGAGCTTCCAGGTGACGCACCATTCGTCGCCGACCGCCGGCTGGCGGCCACTGAACGCCACGCAGGCCTCGTTGAAGAAGGTGACCCGTCCCTGCGCATCAGTCGTGTAGATCGCGGCCGGCAGGGCGTTCAGCAGGTCGCGGTAGAGAACCTCGCGCGAGAAGGCCGCCGCCTCGGCCAAATCGAGACGCATGATCTCACCCAGACCTTGGGCCAAGCCGCCGGCGAGCTGTTCGGAGTTCACGGGGTCGTCGAACTTGTCGGTGCGAGTCGCCATGGTGTCTCACAGTTGGCGCGGCGCATCGACGCAGAGCCCCACTCAGGCCCCCAACGCGGACGCGGCCGATCGGTTCCCCGACACGTCTGCCTGATCGAACGCCCCGGTCAGTGTGGTTGGGCGGCGACCGGTGGCGGCGCGATGGGCGCAGGCGTGGGCGGACCGGGGAGCGGAGCGCCGGGCTGGGCGGCGCCGGGCGGGCGCAACACGTTGAGGCCGTTCTGCACGGTCAGTACGCCGCCGTTGATCATCGGGCCGCAGCGGCGGGCTTCGGCTTCCAGCGCCTTTCCGTCGAGCTGCGCCGCCTCGGCGCGCATGGTGGCGGCAAGGTCCACGCCCGGCGCGCGCGCGTTGATCCGGCCGGCGAAGAAATAGACCCCCATCCTGGCGGCTTCCTGGCGGTCCTTTTGCTGAGCCAGCGCCACCATGGTCAGCACGCAGCGGACGTCGCCGGCGAGGCCGCCGGCGGCCGTGGCGGTGGGGGCCTTGGCGGCCGGGGCCCTCGGCTGGGCGGCGGCGGCGATAGTCGGGATGGCCAGCGCCAGCAGGCCGATGACCGCAGTAGTCTTTGATAAGGCTCGCATAATACCACCTTCGAAGAATTCAGGGCTAGAGGGCGCCGGGGTCGGACAAGGCCGGGGCCTCGGCATCCTTCGTGCAGGTCGGACCACAACTGCCGCGGACCGGCGACACTGTGTAGCGGAATGGCACGCTTCGGCGGGCCTGTCCTCCTGGGGGTAGACTGTGAAGATTAACCTGACCCGAATCCTGCTGAGCGCCGCGGCGGCCGGCGCCCTTCTTTCGGCCGGCGGCGCGCAGGCGGCCATGATCCTTGACGGCGGCTTCGAGACGCCGGGCTTGGGGACCGGGAATTACACCTATCCCGGCTCGGCCGGCGCCTGGACGTTCAACGGCGCATCGCTGATCAACGCCTCGGGCGGCAGCGCCTGGTACGGCGGCTCCGGCCCCGCCGGCAAGGAAGGCGTGCAGTTCGCCGGCCTGCAGGGCGGCTCAAGCATCACCCAGAGCTTCACCGCCGACGCCTCGACCCTGCACCTGGGCTGGCTGAGCGCCGGCCGCGCCTGCTGCTCGGGCGCCAATGACGACACCTACCAGGTCACCCTGAACGGCGCGGCTGTCAGCGGAGTCCTGTCAACGGTCGGCGGCTCGGACTTCGGCTTCAACACCCTAACGCTGTCGGGCCTCACCGCGGCGACCTCCTACACCCTGGGCTTCCAGGGTCTGGCGGCCTCGGACAAGACCTCGTTCATCGACAATGTGGTGCTGCAGGACGGGGTCTTCCCGCCGCCGCCCGTCGCTCCGGCCATTGCCGTGCTCAGCAACCTCGCCGGCGCCGATCCGGGCGTCCCTGGCGATCAGCATGTGGTCGAGAACTTCGATGCCCCGATCACCCCCGGATATGGCTTCTCCGGCGGCTTTGTCCGCTCTGGCGTCGGTGGCCTCTGGTCGGGTGTCAGCGCCCCGCCCCCCGGCGATCTGAGCAACTACGAGACGGTGGTGGGCGGCCAGAGCGCCACCTTCACCGCGCCGGTCCCGCTCAAGAGCTTCAGCTTCTTCATGGGTTCGCCAGACAGCTACAACACCGTCAAAGTCTACGGTCCGGGCGGGTACCGCTGGACCCTCGACGGCGCCGCGATCTGGGGTGGCGGCAATCCTCCCGGCGACGGCAACCAGCAGGTCGGCATGCGCGTCCGCTACGATTTCGGCGCCAACCCGGTGAACAAGGTCGTGTTCGCCTCCAGCGGCAACTCCTTCGAGTTCGACACCCTCGCCGTCAACGGGATGGGCGTACCCGAGCCGGCCACCTGGGGTCTGATGATCGTGGGCTTCGGCGGCATTGGGGCTGTGCTCCGCCGCCGCCGCCATATCGCGGCGACCGTTACCGCCTGATATCCCTCTGCTGGTCGGCCGCTTCGGCGGGCGGCCGCGCCGGGAGCTCTCCAGCGGTCCTAGGGCCCGGTCTTACCGCCGACGCGGGCTTCCACGGCCGTGAGGCCGGCCTCCACATCGGGCGCTTTTTCCAAGAGGGTGTTCAGCGCCTTGAGGTCCGGCGTCGAAATCCGGCGCTCGGCGCGGGGCCGGGTCCATTCGAAGCCGATCTGTCGGCCGAGCTTGCAGGCTCGCTCGCTCACCGCGTGGCGGCGCGCTGCGGGCGCGCGGACCATCAGCGACCGCACCACCTCGTTCCAATAGGGCCGCCCGGACCTGCAGCCCAGCACCGGCAGGTCGCGGCAGTCGCCGGTCCAGAAGCGGCGGTACCAGAGACTCTGCAGATGATCCTCGAACTTGGGTGTCGCGCCGGATGGACAGGGCGCCTGGACATAATCCTGGCTCGTCGCGGGGCCGGCGGCCGCTAGGCAGAGGCAGGCAAATGCGATTGCCGCGAGGCTCCGGATCGGTGGGCGCGAGGTCAGGGTCATGGGCATCCCGGGGGCGGCCGGGCTCAGGCCGCCGCACCGATCGGTCAACGCCGGGAGAAGGAGGATGGTGCCGCTTACAGGACTCGAACCTGTGACCCCCTCATTACGAATGAGGTGCTCTACCAGCTGAGCTAAAGCGGCTTTGGTCCTGTCGGACGCTGGTTTCCGGCGCGCGCCAGAAGCGCCCGGCCGCGAAGGAGCGCCTATTTAGCGGCTCTCGTCCCGCTCGCCAAGCGGCCTGCGCGGCGGCGTCTGCGCGCAGGCGCCGGCTCGGCGTCCTGGCCGGCGCCATCGTCGTCGCCGTAACCGGCTTCCTCGGTGGGATAGAGCATCGGCTCGCCCCCATCGGCGGTGATGAAGGGTGCACTGTCGGCGTAGGCGATGGGCAGCTCCGGCAAGGGGTTCAGGCTCTTCTCGCTGCGCTCGTGGCGCGGGTGGATGAGCTCGCCGGTCTCGGCGAAGGTGATCACCAGCCGGGCCCAGTCGGCGGCCTGGTAAGCGAAGGCGCGGCCCTCGGGGTCTAGGTCGGTCCAGTCGGGCTCCTGCGGGGCGCTCATCCCCTTGGCCAGCCACAGGCGCGCCTCGTCGGGCTGGGCCGAGGCGAAGGCCACGCGGGCGTGCAGGCCGGCGACGCGGGCGGTCACCGGCTCGCCGTCGAGGGCGGCGATCCGCTGCCGGGCGGCGAGGCCGTCGTTGGCGATCAGCGCGGCCTCGACACTGAGGATGCGGCTCTCCCGGTGGCCGGGGTTCTGGGCGGCGAGCTCGGTCAGCCGCCTGGCCCGCTCGCGCGGTGTCTCGGCAGTTTTCAAGTCTCGATAGGCGAGCCAGAGCGCCGGGTGCGGCGCGGTCTTCCAGGCGTTCTCGATCACCGCGCCGGCGCGGGCCACCTTGCCCTCGGCGGCCAGCAGGCGCGCAGCCATGACCACGCCGGGGGCAAACCCCGGCTGCAGGCGCGCGGCGTCGACGGCGCTCTCCAGGGCCTGGGCCCGGGCCTTGGGGTCCGGTGAAAGCTCCAGCTGGGCGGCAAGCGCGGCCAGCAGGGCGGCGCGGGCGCGCTCGGCGGTGACCGGCGGGACGATCTTGCGGTCCTGGGCGTTCTTGACCAGCTCCAGCCCCGCCGGCCACTCGGCGGCGGCGAGACGGGCCTCCAGCAGGGTGCGCCAGGCCCACCGCGCGCTGCGGGTCTCGCCGAAGGCCTCCTGGGCGTGGCGCAGCGCCGTCTCACGCTCGCCCTGGGCCAGCGCCAACTGCATCAGCCCCTTGTGGCCGGCCAGTCGCATTTCCGGGAAGCCCAGCATGGCGGTGTAGGCGGCGTGCGTGGCGACGACATCGCCGGCGGCCTCGGCGGCCTGGGCGGCCAGGATCCGGACGAGGCCCGGGGTCTCATCGGCCAGGTCGGACGCCTTCTGCGCCAGGCGGCGGGCCTCGGAGCCGTCGCCGGCGGCGGCGGCCAGGAAGCCGCGGGTGAGCGTCTCGTTGGCCTGGCGGCGGCGGACCTCGGCCCGCTTGCGCTCCGAGCGCTGCGGAGCCTCGAGGATCCACAGCAAGGTGCGCCAGCCGACGGTCGCCAGCAGGGCGGCGAACACGGCGATCAGGGTCGCCGCCGAGGCGGTCATGTCCGCGCGCCAGCCCAGCCAGGTGATGGTCGCGTGGCCGGCGTCGCCCACCAGCGCCAGGATGGTCACCGCGACCACGCCGACGATCAGGATGGCGAGGCCGGCGCGGATCAAGCCCCGCTCCTCGTCTCCGGGGCCAGGGCCCGCAGCGCCCGGGCTCGAAGGGCGGCGGCGTCGCGGTCGATCTCTGCGCGGCGCTCGGCCCGCAGGCGCCACGGGGCCATGGCGTCGCGCGCGCCCGGCGGCAGGCGGTCCAGCGTCTTCAGGGCGCGATCGAGGTCGCCGTCGTCCACCTGGCGCTCGGCGCGGGCGAGCAGGGCGTCGACGCCGTCGCCAGGCGTCTCGCGGACCCGGCGCAGCATCACCACGCGGCCCAGGGCGTAGACGATCCGGTCGCCGAGGCCCGCGTCCTTGCCCGGCGCGCGGGCGGCGGTGGCGGCGTGGGCGGCGTAGTCGGGATAGCTCTGGGCGAGCGCGGTGAGGCTGGGGGCGCCGGCCTGGGCGAGCGCGGTCAGCGACTGCAGCTCGTGAGAAGGCGGCGACATGGCCTGAAGCTCGGCCAGCTCGTCGGCGAAGGGGCCCTGACCCTGCGAGGCCTCGACCACGGCGGCGGCGGCCAGCGCGGCGGCGGCGGCCTGCGATGCGCCGGCCTGGCGCTGTTCCAGGCTGGCGACCCGGGCGCTCAGCCGGTCCATATCCGGCGAGACTGTGGCGGGCGCAGGCGGCGACGCGGCGGCGACAGCGGCCGGCGCTGGCGCGGCGCTGGTGAGGGGCTCGGCGGCCGCGGCGGGGGTTGTTGCCTTGTCCGCGGTGTGGGGCGCCAGGAGCCGGGGCACGAACAGCGCGATGGCGACGCCGGCCAGCACGCAAAGCAGCATCAGCGCCATCATCGCCCAGTAGGTGGCGCTCATCAGCGGCCGGGGCCGATAGGCGGCCGGGTCCTTCGGCGCGGTGATGTCGCTACCGTCGAGGCTCATGGGGAGTCTGGGCTCATGGGGCGTCCGGGCTCATGAATTCCGGTCTATCAGATTCAGCAGGGCCGCTTCGAGCGGCATGGGCGGGAAGACGCGCGCCGCCAGCGGGGTGCGGGCAAGCGGCCTGACCACAGCCTTGGAGAGGCCTAGCACCCGCAGCTTCGGGGCCGGATGAGCCTTTAATACGGCGGCCAGCACCTTGGCGGCGCGGGGCGAGTGCAGCAGGACCGCGTCGGCCTGAACCAGTAGGGCGGCGACCTCGGCCTCCAGCTTCACTGGCTGGGTCTCGTAGAGGATCACCTGGCGGGCGGTGACGCCGCGCTTTTCCAGCGCCGCGGTCAGGTCGCCAGCGGGCTCGGCGGCTCCGGGATGCAGGACCGCGCCGCGCAGTTCGTTGCGCCGCTGGCCGATGCCTTCGGCCAGCGCCTCCACATCGCCGTCGGCGGAAAGCACCAGCTTGAAGCCCGCGGCCCGGGCGGCCTGGGCGGTGGCGGCGCCCACGGCGAAGACCCGAATCTGCCGCTCGGCCGACAGGTCGGCGAAGGCGCGCACCCCGTTGGCGCTGGTGAAGGCGAGCGCCGCCACGCCGCCAAGGTCGATCTCGACGTCCTCCAGGGCGCGCACCGCCAGCAGCGGGGCGACCAGGCTCTCGTGGCCCAGCGCGCGCACCCGCTCGGCGGTGGCGTCGGCCCCGGGTTGCGCGCGGGTGATCCAGATCTTTTGACGACGACGGGCCATGGGGTGGTTTTAGCGCAGATGCCCTAAACTCTCGCAAACCTTAAGTGTGCCGGTGGTCAAGCCGCCAGGAGAGCATGATGCCGGACGATCCCGTCGAGACGCCGATCCAGAAGGCGCTGCGTCTGAAGAAGGCGGCGATCGCCGCCAAGCCGAAGCCTCCGCGCGGCGGCAAGTTCCAGCGCCAGCAGGCCGCGGCCGCGCACTCTTCGTCGAAATCGAAACCGTGGATGTCGCGCTAGATCGCGATCTGGTCTCCCGCCTCGTCGCGGACCGCTTCACCCAGCGAAATTCCCAGCGCGCGGGCTGATGCCTCGGCGTCGGCGAGTTCCGTGAGGTCGGCTTCGCCGGCGTGGCGGAAGCGGACGTGGCCGTCGGGGGCCAAGGCCTCGACGATCAGTTTCAGGTGGGCGCCTTCGAACCAGGCATGCGCGCCGATGGCCGTCTTGCAGGAGCCTTCTAGCGCGGTCAGCGCGCCGCGCTCGGCGGCGACCGCGACCGTGGTGGGCATGTGCCGGATCGCCTGGAGCCAGGCGGCGTCGCAATCGCCGATGCGGGTCTCGATGGCCAGGGCGCCCTGGCCCGGGGCTGGCGGGCACTCCACCGGGTCGATCAGGCTCTGCGGCAGGTGACCGAGGCCTAGGCGCTTGAGGCCCGCATAGGCCAGCAGGATCGCGTCGGCGTCGCCGGCCTCGAGCTTGGCCAGGCGCGTGTCGACATTGCCGCGCAACATCTGCACGTCGAGGTCGGGGCGGCGGTGCATGGCCTGCGCTTGCCGGCGAAGACTGGCGGTGCCGAGCACGGCGCCGCGCGGCAGGTCTTCCAGGCGCTCGGCCTTGTGGCTGAGGAAGGCGTCGCGTGGGTCCTCGCGCTCCGGGATCGCGGCGATGCACAGGCCGTCCCGCAGCAGGGCCGGCATGTCTTTCAGCGAGTGGATGGCGCAGTCGATGCGGCCGTCCAGCAGGGCTTCCTCGATCTCCTTGGTGAACATGCCCTTGCCGCCGATCTCCAGCAGGCGGCGGTCCTGCACCCGGTCGCCGGTGGTGGTGATGACGATCAGCGGGGCGGCGGCGGCCACGGCGGCGGCGTCCTCCGGGTCGGCCCCGAGCGCGGCGGCGATGCGACGCTGCATGTGACCGGCCTGGGCCAGCGACAGCTTTGAGCCGCGCGCGCCGATCCTGACGGGTTGTTGCGTGGGCACGGGTGGGAGGCTACCTCGGGAACGGAAACGTAGCATGCCTGCTACAGTAGCAACCCGCTACCAGCAACCGAATGACCCCAGACACACAGACCGTCCTCGGCATTGAGACCAGCTGCGACGAAACCGCGGCGGCGGTGGTGCGTCGAGGCCCTGACGGCGTTGTGCAGGTCATGAGTTCGGTCATCGCCAGCCAGATCGCCGCCCATGCGCCGTTCGGCGGGGTGGTGCCGGAGATCGCGGCGCGGGCGCATGTGGAGAGCATCGACGCCATCGCCGCCGAGGCCCTGCGCGAGGCGGGCGTCAGCTTTGACGGCCTGACCGGTGTGGCGGCGACGGCCGGCCCGGGCCTGGTGGGCGGGGTGATGGTCGGGCTGTCGTTCGGCAAGGCCGTCGCGCTGGCGCGCGGCCTGCCGCTGGTGGCGGTCAACCACCTGGAAGGCCATGCGGTCTCGGCGCGGCTGGCGGCCGACGTCGGCTATCCCTTCCTGCTGCTGCTGGTCTCCGGCGGGCATTGCCAGCTGCTGGCTGTGGAGGGCGTGGGCGACTGCAGGCGCCTGGGCGCGACCATCGATGACGCCGCCGGCGAGGCCTTCGACAAGATCGCCAAGACGCTCGGCCTGCCCTATCCGGGCGGACCGGCGCTGGAAAAACTCGCGCGGGGCGGCGATCCGGCCCGTTTCCCGCTGCCGCGCATGCTGCTGGGCCGCAAGGACTGTGACTTCTCCTTCTCCGGCCTGAAGACCGCCGCCGCCCGGATAGCTGAAACCCTGGCGACAGATGAAGAGCGCCGCGACCTGGCCGCCGCCGTCCAGACCGCCATCGCGGTCCAGCTCGCCGAACGCAGCGATCGGGCCATGGCGGCCTACGCCGAGCTGCACGAGGACGAGGGCCTGCGCTTCGTGGTGGCGGGCGGCGTCGCGGCCAACCAGACGATCCGCACTCGCCTGACCGAGACGGCCGCCAAGCGCGGGTTTTCCTTCACCGCCCCGCCGCTCGTGTTCTGCACCGACAACGCCGCCATGATCGCGCTGGCCGGCGCCGAGCGGCTGGCGCTGGGTATGTCCGATCC
>JANXXK010000273.1 GCA_025350685.1 Alphaproteobacteria bacterium
GACACTGCTCACTGACGGGCAGCTATACCGTGACCGCGACCGATCTGGCCAACGGCTCGATTCGCGTCGGCCGGCACCGCGTCGTCGGCCTGCACCAGGAAACAGTTGCGGCAGACCCGGACATGCAGCGGATAGGCCTGCTCGGCGCCGGCGGCGAGCTGCTCGGCGCTCAGATAGCTGTTGGCGAGGGGCTGGCGGCCAAGGTCGAGGAGGGTGTCGACCAGCGGTGTTCGGCAGAAGCGGCACAGGGGCGGAGCTTGGGGCGTGGGAGTCATGCGGCGCCTTCGTAGTCCGCGATCTCGCCTCGGCACAAGTCGAGCGCGGCCTCGCCGTTCGCCTGGCGGCGGTACCAGTCCATGGTCAGCGCCACGGCGGCGGGCGCATCCAGCTGGCTTTCAAAGCCGAGCGCGCGTTTGGCAAGGCTGGCGTCGATGGCCAGGGACCTGGCCTCGATGGATCTGGGATCGGGCTCGTGCCGCCAGGGCTGCGCGCCCAGGGCCTCGACGCCAAGGCTGGCGAGTTCGCCGACGGTGACCTCGCGGCCGCCGGGCTTAGGGCCGAAGTTCATCGCCCGCGGCGTCGCCGGGTCGGTAGCCAGCGCCTGCAGATAGGCGAGGTAGCCGGCCACGCAGTCCAGCACATGCTGCCAGGGCCGGGTCGCCTCGGGGTGGCGCAGGACGACCTGTTCCTGGCCTCGGGCCGCGCGGACGATGTCGGCGACGATGCGGTCGCGGGAGAAGTCGCCGCCGCCGATCACATTGCCGCCGCGCGCGGTGGCCAGCGGCACGCCGGCCGGCTCGAAATAGCTCCCGGCGAAGCTCGCGACCGCGATCTCGGTCGCGGCCTTCGAGGCTGAATAGGGATCCTTGCCGCCCAAGGCATCCCCCTCGGTGAAGGCGCGGCCGGTCTCGGCGTTGGCGTAGACCTTGTCGGAGGTGATCACCAGCACGGCCATCAGCGCGGTCTGCGCACGCAGCGCCTGCAGCAGGTGGACCGTGCCCATGACATTGCTGGCGAAGGTCGCCACCGGCGTCTCGATGGCGGTGCGCACGATCGGCTGGGCGGCCATATGTAGTACGAGATCGAACGATCGATCCGCCACCGCCGCGGTGACAGCGGCCTCGTCGCGCAGATCGACGATCAGCGAACTGATCAGGGTCTCGACGCCGGCCAGCTCAAACAGGCTGGGCGCCTGGTCGGGCGGCAGGGCCAGGCCGGTCACCTCGGCCCCCGCGCCGGCCAGCCAGATGGCCGCCCACGCGCCCTTAAACCCAGTGTGGCCGGTGAGCAGGACCCGTTTGCCGCGCCAGAAGCTAGCGTCTAGCGCCGCCATGGCGCCTCGCCCGAAGCCCACATCGCCTCCAGGACGTTCTTGTCCCTGAGCGTATCCATCGCCGCCCAGAAACCGTCGTGCCGGTAGGCCATCAGCTGGTGGTCGGCGGCCAGGCCCATCAGCGGCCCCTGCTCCCAGATGGTCTCGTCGCCGTCGATGCGGTCGATGACCTTCGGGTCCAGCACGAAGAAGCCGCCGTTGATCAGGCCGTTGTCGCCGGGCGGCTTTTCGATGAACCGCCGCACCTGGCCGCCCTCGATCTCCAGGGCCCCGTAGCGGCCGGGCGGCGCCACGGCGGTCACCGTCGCGTCCTGGTCGTGCGCCTTGTGGAAGGCGGCCAGCGCGCCCAGGTCCACATCGGCGACGCCGTCGCCATAGGTCAGGAAGAACGGCTCGTTCGCATCGAGATAGCCGGCCACCCGCTTCAGCCGGCCGCCGGTCATGGTCTCCTCGCCGGTGTCGACCAGGGTGACCTTCCACGGCTCGTGCTTGGTGGCGTGGTACTCGGTGACGCCGCGCGCCAGATCGACGGTCAGGTCGGCGTTGTGCAGCACGTAGTTGGCGAAATACTCCTTCACCACATAGCCCCTGTAGCCAAGGCAGACGATGAAGTCATTGAAGCCATAGTGCGAGAACAGCTTCATGATGTGCCAAAGGATCGGCCGCCCGCCGATCTCGATCATTGGCTTGGGCTTGAGGTGGCTCTCTTCGGAGATGCGGGTGCCGAGGCCGCCTGCCAGGATTACCGTCTTCATTGATCCGCCTGCGCCGCCCCTGATCGCCCCCGCCCTCTTACCGCGGACCTCGCATCCAAAGAAGCCTGGATAAGTCCAGCTAAGACGTCACCGAAGGCGGCGATGCCTAGCCATGACGGCGGCGGCGGCGGTATACGCGCGGAGCATGAATCACCTGATCCTCACCACTTCGCATGGCTCATTGTACGTTGTCGGGCAGATTTACACGGACAAGCGGCGCCCCGTCCTGTTGGCCATGGGTGGCGCCTGGACGCCGAACGACTTTCTTCATGAGCTCGTGGACTGGTTTCCCGGCGCGAGCGTGGTCGTAGCGCCCTTTCCTGGGATGGGTGGAACGCTGACGCCCACATTCGACGTCGGCGCCCTAACTCGAATGGTGGACGAGGTTATCGGAACGCTCTTCCGCGATGCGGCTGTGGTGACCTACGGCGTCTCCGCCGGCTGTTTGGTGACCCTGGGTTTGCGCTCCCCGGAGATTGTTCGCCACATCGCCGCCGAACCCTTTTTCCGCACGGCGCCGCTCTGGCCGCTTCAGCGGACAATGCGGGAATTCATTCTGGCGCGCCCGGATCTGGTCGGAGGCGCGCTAGCCGCCAAGGCATTGTTTGGCTACACGCCGCCACCCGCTGAAAGCATGGCGGACCGCGACTATAGATACGTGACGGACGGGATCTTCGCGCCCGTTGACGTGATCCTCGCCGACCGTCCGTTGGAGCCGGTTCGAGAGCTATCGGGCTGGCCGTCGTTCACCAGCGTCGAGGATCGCGAGACGCTTGCCGCGAATCCGCTCGTCACGATCCATCATGGGCCGCCAGATTCCGGTCACTGGGTGGATGCAACGCCGGCCGGCAAGGCGCTGGTCAGGAAGATTTTGAATCAGTCCCTACAGGCGGCAGCACAGAACGGGCGGCAGACGAGCTGAGGTTCGAAAGCCCGTGCCGCCGGGCGGACAAACAGGCCCTGGGCCGTCTCGGACGGTTGGCCAAGATTTCGGCTTGCCACGGGCGGTGCGGCGCACGATCCAGGGGGCATGGCGGAACACGAGCGCGTCTCCTTCATCATCGCGGGCGCCCAGAAGAGCGGGACGACCGCGCTCTTCGACTACCTGGGTGAGGAACCGGGCCTTTCGCTTTCCGGCGAGAAGGAGGTGCATTTCTTCGATGACGAGGCGCAGGACTGGGCGCGGCCCGACTACGGC
>JANXXK010000312.1 GCA_025350685.1 Alphaproteobacteria bacterium
CCCTGTTCCCAGGCGCCGGAGTTCTTGCCCTCCCGCGCATAGGGGTCGAGGTACCACAGACCCACCCGCTTGCCGGCCTTGGTGACCTCATAGACCGTGACGTCGGGGTGGAAGACCGGCACGCCGTGCACCTGGGTGAACTTGAAGCCGTAGAGCTGGCCCGCCTCCCAGAAGACCGCGTCACGGATCTTGTCGAGCTGCAGGTAGCTCTTCACCTGGCCGTTATCGAGGTCGTACTTCGCCTTGCGCACCTTCTCGGCGTAGTAGCGATAGTCCCACGGCGTGATGGTGATGCCATTCTTGCCAGCAGTTGGGCCTTCCTTGCCTCCGCTTTCCTTATCCGCGATCGCCTGCATGTCGGCGACTTCCTGGTGGACGCGGGCGACGGCGGACGGCCAGACCGCGAGCATCAGCGCCATGGCCTCGTCCGGCGTCTTGACCATCTTGTTGCCCAGCTTCCAATGGGCGAACGTCGGATAGCCCAGGAGCTTTGAGCGCTCGAAGCGGAGCTTCAGGGTCTCGGTGATGGTCGCGGAGTTGTCGTGAGCGTCCTTGTGGTCGCCGCGGCTGTAGTAGTTGCGCCAGACCTTCTCGCGCTGGGCGCGGTTGTCGGAATAGGTCAGGAACGGGTCCATCGACGAGCGCGTGTTGGTGATCGCCCACTCGCCCTTGTGGCCGTGCGCGGCCCCGGCCTCCGCCGCTGAGGCCTTCAGCCCGTCGGGCAGACCGCCCAGTTCGTCAGCCTTTAGGTAGGTGATCCAGCCCGCCTCGTCGGCCTGCAGGTTCTGGCTGAACTTGGCGTAGAGGCTCGCCAGCCGCTGGTTGATCTCGGCGACCCGGGCCTTGGCCTTTGGGTCGAGCGCGGCGCCGGCGCGGGTGAAGTTGCTCCAGTAGATCCACACCAGCCGCTGCTGCTCCGGCGTCAGCTTCTTGGTGGCCGGCGAATCCTGCAGCGCCTTGATGCGGGCGAACAGCTTGGCGTTCTGGACGATCTCGTCATTGAAGGCGGCGAGCTTGGGATCCATCTCGTTCTGCACGGCCTGGTAGTCCGGCGTCGACAGGTTGCCGGCCCAGACACCCTGGTAGAGCAGCTGCACGCGGTTCAGCGGCTGGCCGGCCAGTTCCAGCGCCTCGATGGTGTTCTTGAAGGTGGGCTTGGCGGGATTGTTGGCGATCGCCGCGATCTCGCGCCGGTTCAGCGCCATGGCCTCTTCCAGCGCCGGCTTGAAGTCGGCGACCTTGACCAGGTCGAACCGCGGATAGCCGCCGTGCGCGCCCGTCCAGGGAGCCAGCATGGCGTTCTTGTAGGTTTCAGGCTTGTAGGTTTCAGTCTGCATATGGGCGGCCTTGGCGTGGGTCATGGGCGCCGCGTCGGCGACGACCGGAAGCGCGAGCAGCGCGGCGGCGCTGATGCCGGCGAAGAAGAGCTGACGGATCAAGGGGGTTTCCTCAGGTCTGACGGGATGGCGGCCTGGCCGCGATTGCCCTGGTTTTACGTCCCCAGCCTGCGCGGGCCTAGACCTTCATCGCTGAGTCATAGCAGGCCCACATGGGTCGGCAGTCGAGCACCTCGCCCGAGCCCATGGCCTCGTCGATGGCCATCACCGTCAGGCCGGCCTCCAGGCTGTCGAACGGGGTGACCGGGAACGGCGCGCCGTCCCTCAGGCTCGCCAGCAGGTCGCGGGCCATGGCCTGGTCGGCGCCGTTGTGCGCGTCCTCGGTACGGTCGCCATAGTCGATGCGCTCGGGCTTGCGCCGGTCGAGCGCCTTCCGGACCATCAGCCGGTTGCGCACCAGGTCGGCGATCAGCGTCCCCTCGGTCCCCGCCACGTACCAGCGCCGCTCGGTCAGCGCGACGTGGCTGTTGGCGTGGAAGCCCAGCCGCACGCCGTTCTCGTATTCGATCATCGCGGTCTGGTGGTCGGTGACGTCCATGTCGGACTGGAAGGAGTCGTTGGCCCCCATCCAGCCGGCGTCGCGCAAGGCATAGGCCGCCTCGCCGTTGTCATAGGTGCGCGGCGCCGTCCCGACCCGCTCGGCGGTGAAGACCCGCCGCCCGCCGAAGCTCGCCACCTTGGCCGGCCGGGCCTTGGCGATGCGGCCGAAGATATCGAAATCGTGGCAGACCTTGTCGAGCAGGTAGGAGCCGCCCCATTCGGCGCGCCGGCGCCAGTTTCGCGCCAGGTAGCCGCCGTGCTCGGGCGGCAGGTGCTCGGTGGCGTCGATGGAGACGACCTCCCCGAGCGCGCCTGAGTCGATCCGGGCGATCACCTCGCGCACGATCGGCATGGAGCGCATGACCAGGCCGATATAGAGCGGCGGCGTTCCGCCCGCGGCCAGCCGGTGGGCCAGCACCAGGCTCTCCGACTGGGTACGCACGATCGGCTTCTCGGCGAACACCGGAAACCCCGCGCCCAGCGCCAGGTTGAGGTGCTCGAAGTGCAGATGGTTGGGCGCGCCCAGCATGACCAAGTCGTAGGGGCCGGCCGCCAGCAGGGCTTGCGGGCTCTCGAACGCCTCGCCCATCGCGATCCCGGCGGCGGCCAGGATCGGCGCGCCCACCGGGGCGGGGTCGACGTAGGCCGCCAGCTCCAGCCGCCAGCCCACCTCGGCCATGGCGCCCAGCACGTGCGCGATCCGCTGGCCCAGGCCGATGACGCCGATCCGGTAGGTCTTCATCGGGCCAGCACAGCATGTTCGCTGGTCCGCCGCCACTCGGCGTTCAACACAAGCTCAACTACGAATTTCAAGGCATCGCTTACAACACAAGCTCCGAGAAATGGCTGCGCGTCCGGCGCCAGGCCGGGGGCCGGGGCCCCGGTGGTCACCGTCGCCCTGGCGGCGCCGGTTTCGGCCTACCGGCGGATCTTCACGCCGACGAAGAAGAAACGGCCGAGATCGTAGGCCAAATCCTGGCCGGTGCCGATCACGGTGAACGGCGGCGTCTCGCCGAACACATTGTTGACCCCGGCCGTCAACTCCGCGCCTTCCAACTGGCCGCTCAAGCGGTAGTGGGCGACAATGTTGTGATAGAAGGTGGCCTCGGCGAACGCGGGCTGGCGCGACTCGGAATGATCCGCGGCGCTGGCGTCACGATTGAACAGCGCGCCCTTGCCGATGTAGCGGGTCTGCCAGGTCAGGCTGACCGGGCCCTGCTGGTAGGTCAGGTTGGCCAGCGCCTTGATTTGCGGCGTGCCTTCGGTGGCGTTGTTGCTGACCACGCCTTCCAGGATGTGCACTTGGCTGGGGTTGTTCTGGAACGGGAAGTTCCGCAGGTGCGAGATGAAGTCGGCGGTCAGGTTGAAGTCGAGCCGTCCGTCGAGCCAGGCGGTATGGCTCCACATGCGCGTCAGCTCCGAGACGCCGGTGTTGTAGGTGACCTGCAGCTCGTAGCCGTCGGTGAACAGCTTCGAGGCGTTCACATAGGTGGTGCTGACGAAGTTGATATTCTTGTCAGCGCCGCGGGTGAACAGGCTGCAGAAGGTCGCGTCGAGACCGGCACCGTTGTTGAAGCAGTTGTCGATCACATCCTGCGCCTGGACGTTGGTGATCGCATCCTTGATCTTGATTGAGTAGTAGTCGAGCGTGATCGCCAGGTTGGGGATCATCGGCGGCTGGACGACGAAGCCGGCGGTGTAGCTGATCGACCGCTCGGCGTTGAGGTTCGGGTTGCCGGCGGTGGTGCCGGTGATCGAGGCGTTGGTGTTGGCCTTGAAGCCGACCGGGACGCCCGCGGCAGCGCAGTTCTTGGCGTAGTTGACGTTGCCGCCGATGTTCTCGGTCGAGCAGGGGTCGGTGACGTTGAAGAAGCCGCTGGTCGGCGGCAGGAAGGCCTCGGTGATGTTGGGGGCGCGGATCGCCTGGGAATAGGTGGTGCGCAGCTTTGCCCAGGACACCGGCCCATAAATCCCGCTCACCTTGTAGGCGTTGACGTTGCCCACGGTGGTGTAGTTCGCCGCCCGGTAGGCGCCGTCGATGGTCAGCTCGTTCAGCAGAGGCGCGAAGTCCTTGAAGATCGGCAGGCTGACTTCGCCGTAGCCCTCATAGACGTGGTACCCGCCGGCCGAGTTGCCCACCAGGTTCTCGGTGTTGCCGGCAACCACGAAGGGATCGTTGACCTCCTGGGTGTGCTCGCGGCGGTACTCGGCTCCCAACGCCACGCCCACCGGCCCGCCCTGCAGGTTGAAGAACCGGCTGGTGTCGAAGTTGGCGTTCAGGCCGGCGACTTCCTGGGTCAGGGTGTCGTCGGTGCCGAAGGCGCCGAACGAGTAGCCGATGGCCGCTGGCCCGTTCAGCCGGCCGAACGGATTGAACGGCACGCAGGAGCCCTTGTTGAACGCACCCGCGCCGTTGCCGGTCTGCGGCGCCGAGGCCACGTTGATGCGGCAGGCCGGCTGGCCGGTCTTGGGATCGATCACCGAATCCAGGGCGGCGTTGAAGTTCTCGGTGATCTTCAGGCTGGAGTTGGTGAAGCGGCTCTCGTTGCGCCCATAGTTGAGCGCGCCGTCCCAGTTGATCGTGGCGAACGGCAGATCGAAGTCGCCGGCCAGTCCGGCGACGATGCGCCAGGTGCGCCGCCGCGCGTCCTCGCTACGGGAGTCCTGCAGGAATTTGCCGATGAACGGGTAGTCGACCGCCGCCGTGCCGGCGAGCGCGGCGCGCAGCTCCGGAGTGATGAAGGCATTGTCCGGCTGCAGCTGGAAGTCGCCGAAGGAGAAGGATGGCTGGATGGTGTTGTTGGAGTCGGTCTCCACCCATTTGGCGTCGGCGAAGGCCCGCAGGTGGGGCGTGAACTCCCAGTGGGCGTTGAACGCCACGCCCTTGGCCTCGATCGGCGAGGCCAGCTGGGTGAAGTCGTCGGGGAAGTAGCAGTCCTGGCAGTTGGCCGGCAGCTGGGCAAAGGCGAAGCTATTGAAGCCCGTCCGCTGCGGAATCGGCACCAGGTGGCCGGCGGCGTCAAAGGAGAACTGCGGGGCGAAGGTGTTGGCGTTCAGCAGCACGCCGTTGGAGGTCACCAGGTCGCTGCCGATATTCGGGACATAGAGGGTGTCGGGGATCCCGTCGTTCCGGATCGGCCCGCCGCTGCTATAGAAGGTCGGGTCGAGGCCGCCGGGCCTGAGGTCGGCGGGGTTGGTGATCCGGCCGTAGTTGTGCGCCTTCGGCAGCTGGTTGGCCTCGACGCCGTTCTCTTTCGAGTAGAAGGCGGTGACGGCGATGTTCAGCTTGTCGTCCAGGAAAGTGTGGCCGGCGGTGATCCCGGCCGAATATTTGCGGCCGAAACCGCGGCCGTCGTCATAGCCGCCGGCTTCGGCCGTGGCCTCGAAGCCTTCGAATTTCTTCTTCAGGATGATGTTGACGACGCCGGTGACCGCGTCGGATCCGTAGATGGCCGAGGCGCCGCCGGTGACCACCTCGACGTGGTCCACAAGGGCTGTGGGGATGGAGGAGATGTCGACGGCGTTGGTGCCGATGTCGCCGGCCACGTGGCGCTGGCCGTCGACCAGCACCAGGGTCCGCGACAGGCCCATGTTGCGCAGGTCGATGGAGCTGACGCCCGCACCGTTGCCGAAGTTGTTGGCGTTGGCGCGGACGGTGCCGGAATAGCCCACCGCCGGCAGCTGGGTGATGATGTCACCGAGGTTCTGCGGGCCAGCGTTTTGGATGATGGCGGAGGAGAGGACGGCCACCGGCGTCGGCTGCTCGAGGTTCGGACGCGGGATGCGCGAGCCGGTCACCACCAACTCACCCACGGTGGGGTTAGCGGGCGCGGCGGCCGCCGCCGAGGCGGCTCCGGCCATTGCCAGGCCGGCCAGGAGGGTTGTGCCCAGCAAAGCGCTGCGACGGGTCAGGATGGCGCGCATTCTCTCTCTCCGACTGCGGTTCGTCGCAATTTAGACGGGAACAGTTGTCGAGAAGGGCTGTTGTTGAAGTCGTTGGCGACTCCAAAGTTGTCACGAGATTGCCAAAATTGCGTCGGTGTGGCGCCCGAAACACAGCTGTAGGGGGCGGTTACTGAGGTGACCCGCCTTATAGCCAAGTTTGACTGCAGTTCATCGAGGGGCGGTTCGCTGGATCGCTGACCCTAGGTGGGCGCCGGATTGGGGATCGGCGCCATGGTCGGTGCGGGCGCGGCGGCCGGAACCGCGTCCGGCGCGATCGGCGGCGGCGGCCCGGGCGGGATCGGGCCGTTGGCCAGCCGCTTGAGCGCGATGGTCATGTAGCCGCGCCATATTTCGCTGGGGGCCATGGCGCCGGTGATCCCGCGCATCGGCGCATTGTTGTCGCGCCCCACCCAGACCACCGTGGAAAGCCCGCCGGTGTAGCCACAGAACCAGGCGTCCTTGAAGTCCGACGTGGTGCCGGTCTTGCCGGCCATGTCGTAGCCCTTCACCGCCGCATGCGTCCCGGTGCCGATCCGCATGACGCTGCGCATCATCTGCTGCATTTCGCTGAGCGGCGGGTTGAGGATCGCCTGCACGGGCGCGGCGGGACGGTGCAGGAACAGGACCTGGCCGGCGGTGGTGCGAATCCGCTCGATGCCATAGGCCGCCACCCGATAGCCGCCGTTGCCGAAGGCGTCGTAGGCCTGGGCCATCTCCAGCGGCGTCACCAAGTTGGTCCCCAGCGCCATGGCCGGATCGGTATTCAGCACCGCCGTGATGCCCAGCCGGTGGGCGGTCGCCGCCACATTGTCCCGCCCGACCTCGTCGGCGAGCCGCGCGGCCACGGTGTTGATCGAATGCGCCAGCGCGTTTTCCAGGGTGATCGGGCCCAGGAACTCGGGCTCGAAATTCCGCGGCGACCAGCCATTGATTGTCACCGGCTCGTCGACCACCATCAGGTCGGGCGTCCGGCCGGCCTCCATGGCGGTGAGGTAGACGAAGGGCTTCCACGCCGAGCCGGCCTGGCGGTGGGCGTCGACGGCGCGGTTGTAAGGGCCCTTCTGATAGTCGACGCCGCCGACCATGGCGCGGACCCGGCCAGATCC
>JANXXK010000322.1 GCA_025350685.1 Alphaproteobacteria bacterium
CTTCGCCTTGCTGGTGCTCGACCTGAAGCCGCCGGAGGGCTTGACCCTGGGGCGGCAGGCCGACGCCCTGGGCGCCATGGGCAGCCACTTCGTGGCGTTCGTCATGAGCTTCGCCCTGGTGTCGATCTTCTGGCTTGCGCACATGAGCACCACCAGCGTGCTGCGCCGCTTCGATTGGCCATCGACGCTCGCCAATCTGGTGTTTCTCGCGCCGATCTGCCTGATCCCATTCGTCTCGGCCTGGTACGGCCAGAACGTCGGCGATCCGTTCTCCTGGCTGATCTACTGCTGGATCCTGGTGGCGACCTCGACGGCAAACGTCGTGCTCGTGGTGGTGGTTTCGCGCGATGGAGGCCGTCTGATCGGCGGGATCACCGGACGCGAGACGCTGCACCGCGCGCTGCACGCCGCGACGCCGGGGGTGTCGTTCGCCACCGGGATAGGGCTGCTGAGCGCCGGACTCGGCCATTTCGCCCAGTTCTGCTGGGTGCTTATCCCGCCTGCGCTGTGGCTCGAGGGCCGGTTCTTCCCGCGGCTGAGTTCGCCGACTCACCGCAAGCCCTTCACGCCGGACCCCTAGCGCCGCGGCCCGCCCTTCTTACCGGTGCGGATGTTCTTCGGACGCCCCTGAGGTCCGCGCTTGGGCCCTCGGAAGCCGCCACCCGGCGCGCCGGGTCCGCCCCCACCGGGTCCGCCCCCACCTGGTCCATGGGGCCGGCGATCGTTGCGCGCCCGCATCCCCAGCCGGGGCCGAGGCGCCGTCGGATCGGCCTCCACCGGCTCGCTCAGCATCTCGAACAGCAGCCCGCCGGTGATCGGCGTGGCCTCGACGAGCTTGACGCGCACCTGCATGCCCAGCGGCCATCGCGCGCCAGTGCGTTCGCCCACCAGGGCGTGTGCCCGGTCGTCGTGGACGAAATATTCGCTGCCCAGCTTCGACACCGGGACCAGGCCGTCAGCGCCGGTCTCGTGCAGCCGGATGAACAGGCCGAAGCGCGTCACCCCGGTGATCCGCCCGTCGAACTCCGCCCCCACCCGGTCGGACAAGAAGGCTGCGACGTAGCGGTCGGTGGCGTCGCGCTCGGCGGCCATGGCCCGGCGCTCGGCGAAGGTGATGCTCTCGGCCGTGTCCTTCAGCTTCTGGATGTCGCGGTCGGTGAGGCCGTCCGAGCCCCCATCCTTGCTTCGGAGGCCCAGCGCCGCGATCAGACCGCGGTGGACGATCAGGTCGGCGTAGCGGCGGATCGGCGAGGTGAAGTGGGCGTATTTGGCCAGGTTCAGCCCGAAGTGGCCGATGTTCTCGGTCGAATAGATCGCCTGCATCTGGCTGCGCAGCACGACCTCGTTGACGATCTCGGCGTTCGGCCCCTCGCGGGTCTCGCCCAGCAGCTTGTTGAAGCGGTCGGTGCGAGGCGCCTCGCCCTTCGACCAGGCGATATCCAGCGTCTGCAGGAAGTCGACCAGCGCCTGGACCTTCTCCTGGCTCGGCGTGTCGTGGATCCGGTAGATCAGCGGCGTCCGATTGGCTTCAAGCGTTTCCGCCGCCGACACATTGGCCTGGATCATCATCTCCTCGATCAACTTGTGAGCCTCGAGGCTGGCGCGCGGCGTGATCGAGGCGACCTCGCCCTCCTGGCTGATGACGATCCGCCGCTCCATGCTCTCGATGGCCAGCGGCGAGCGCGCGGCGCGGCCCTTCAGCATCACCGCGTAGGCCGCGTAGAGCGGGGCGATGATGGTCTTCGCGATCGGCTGGGTCTTGTCGTCCGGTTGGCCGTCGGCGGCGGCCTGGGCCTGTTCGTAGGAGAGCTTGGCTGCAGAGCGCATCAGGCCGCGCACAAATTTGTGGCTGCGCTTGCGGCCATCGGCGCCGAACACCATCCGCACCGCCATGCAGGCGCGGTTCTCGCCTTCGCGTAAGGAGCAGAGGCCGTTGGACAGCACCTCCGGCAGCATCGGCTCCACCCGGTCGGGGAAGTAGACGCTGTTGGCCTTGTCGCGGGCCGTCTCGTCCAGCGCCGAGCCCGGGCGCACATAGGCCGCGACATCGGCGATGGCCACCCAGACGATCCAGCCGCCGGGGTTCTTCGGGTCGTCGTCCGGCTGGGCGAAGACCGCGTCGTCGTGGTCGCGGGCGTCGGCCGGGTCGATAGTGATGAAGGGCACGCCGCGCAGGTCTTCGCGGCCGGCGAGGGTCGGCGGCTGGGCGGCTTCGGCTTCGGCCTCCGCCGCGGCGCTGAAGCCGGTCGGGATGCCGTGGGCGTAGATGGCGATCAACGAGGCGGCGCGGGGCTCATCCTCGCGGCCGATCACTTCCAAGAGCTTGCCGCGCTTGGGCCCAAAGCGGGTCTCCGCCGCCGTCGCCTGGGCCAGCACGAGGTCGCCTTCGCGCAGTTCCTGGGCCTGGGGATCGGTCAGCACCAGGCTGTCCTTGGAGCGCCGGTCGACCGGCTCCACACGCACCTCGCGGCGCGCCTTGCGGATCACGCCCAGGATGCGCTGTGCGCCGGCGCCCAGAGACTTGATCAGCCGGGCCTCGTGCTCGCCGCTCTCCAGCTTGACGAAGCGGACCAGCAGGCGGTCGCCGAGGCCGGGCGCGGGGCCGGTGTCGCCCTTGCGGCTGGGGGCCAGCGCCACCAGCGGGGCATCGTCGCCCTTGGTCAGGCGGACCAGCAGCTCGCCGTCCGCGTCGCGTTCGATGACGTCGACGACGCCGACCTCGGGCAGGGCGCCGGCCTCGGCGAAGCCTCTGCGGCCGCGGCGGCCCAGCGTTCCGTCGGCCTCCATGGCCTGCAGCATGTGGCGCAGCGCCCGGCGGTCCTCGCCCTTGAGGCCATAGTGGAGCGCGATGGCGGCCTTGTCGGTCTCGCCGCTCTCGCGGATGTATTTCAGAAGCGCGTCGCGGTCGGGCAGTCCTTTGGCAAAGCGAGTGGATTTGAGTTGTCTAGGCTTAGGCATATTCGGTGCTTAGCACCTTTCGTTGGTGTTCTTGAGAATGGGATTTGGGTGCGCGAAACCCGGCGTTGCTCTGCTGATTTTGTGTGAGCAAGGCAGCCGTCGCGGCCTGTCCGGCCGACGATGCGCAGGGCTCATATAGGCCATTGCGGTTAAGATTACACCCCTGAGGTGATCATCCCGGCGCGCGATCGGCGCTAAGCTCCCCGGAAAAGAGGACGCGACATGCTCAGCGGAGCCCACCGTTTTCCCCGCCAGGACCAGGTGGTCTATGGCCGCCCGGCGGTCGAGGTGCTGCGCGAGCTGGCCGGCGTCTACGGTGCGCGGCGGCTGCTGATAACCACCACCGCCTCGCTGGCCGACACCCTGGCGGCGCAGGTGGCTGGCGAACTCGGCGAGCTCTGTGTCGGCGTCTTCTCCGACATCACCGCCCACTCGCCGCGCGAAGGCGTGATCGCCGGGGCGGCTGAGGCCCGCCGGCTGAACGCCGACCTGCTGGTGGCGCTCGGCGGCGGCTCGGCCATCGACGCCACCAAGGTCATCCAGCTTTGCCTCTGGGCGGGCCTCACCCGCGTCGACCACCTCGACCCCTACCGCGCCGGCCGGGGCTCTGACCGGGTGCGGGTCGCCGACGTGCCGGTGGGCGTGCGCATGATCGCCGTGCCGACCACGCTCTCGGCCGCCGAGTTCACCAATTTCGCCGGGGTCACCGACGCCGCTCGCCACGCCAAGGAGGGCTACGCCCACCCGATGCTGGCGCCTCGCGCGGTGATCCTCGATCCGGCCATGACGCTCTCGACGCCGCCGATGCTCTGGTGCTCCACTGGGCTGAAGGCGGTCGACCATGCGGTTGAGCAACTCTGCAATCCGCTGCGCGCGCCGTTCGCCGACGCGCTGGCCGAGGACGGGCTGCAGCGGCTGACCGGCGGGCTCGCAGCCTCCCAGGCCGATCCCACCGACCTCGAAGCCCGCCTGGAGTGCCAGTTCGGCATGTGGCTGGCGATGAGCGGCGTGGGCTCCGGGCGCGGCATGGGGGCCAGCCACGCCCTCGGCCACACCCTGGGCGGCTCCTACGGCGTGCCGCACGGGATCACCTCCTGTGTCGCCCTGCCGGCGGTGCTGAAGTGGAACGAGAGCGTCGGCGCCGGCCGTCAGGCCCTGGTCAGCGAGCTGATGGGCGCCCCGGGGGTCCCGGCCTCCCAGGCGGTGAAGAACCTCGCCAGGGGCCTCGGCCTGCCGACGGATCTCGCGAGCGTCGGGATCGGCCCGGAGAGCTTCCAGGCCATCGCCGAGCACACCATGCATGATGCTGGCGTGCGGGTGAATCCGCGGCCCATCTCGGGCCCCGCCGACATCGTCGAGATCCTGGAAATCGCCCGGGGTTAGCTTCCTAGGCTAGCCTCCTAGCAACGCCGCTTTTGTGGCGACGAACCGATGGAACCCTAGGCTTTCGGCTCCGCCTTCTTCTTGGCCGCGGGCTTCTTCTTTTTCGCCGGCGCTTTCTTTGCGCCCGCCTTGGGTTCGGCCTTGGCTTTCGCCGCCCGCGCTGGTTTGCGCTTGCCGCCGCCACCCTTGGCTGCGCGTTCCGCTAACAGAAGCACGGCCTGCTCCAGGGTCACGTCCTGCGGATCGGTGCCGCGCGGCACGTTGGCGTTGGTTGCTCCGTGCTTGATGTAGGGGCCGTAGCGCCCGGAGAGCACGCGCACCGCCTGCCCGTCCGCCGGGTGGGCGCCCAGGTCCTTCAGCGCGGTCGCCTCGCCGCGGCGGCCGGCGCCACCCGCGCGCTTCTGCGCCAGCAGGTCGACGGCGCGGTTCAGCCCGACCTCGAACACCTCGTCGGCACCCGACAGGTTGGCGTAGGTGCCGGCGTGCAGCACGAACGGCCCGAAGCGGCCGATGCCGGCCAGGATCGGGGTGTTGTCTTCCGGGTGCAGCCCCACCTCGCGCGGCAGGCGCAGCAGGCGCAGGCCCTTCTCCAGGTCCATGTCCGGCGCCGACCAGCCCTTGGGCAGGCTGGAGCGCTTGGGCTTGTCGCCCTCGCCCAGCTGGACGTAGGCGCCGAACCGGCCGGACTTCAGGAACACGGTCAAGCCGGTGACGTCATCGACGCCCAGCTCGCGGTCGCCGGACGGCGTGTCGCCTTCCTCGGCCTGGCCGATCGGTCGGGTGTAGCGGCACTCCGGATAGTTCGAGCAGCCGACGAACGGCCCGAACCGACTGGTCTTCATGCTCAGCCGGCCAGAATTGCAGGTCGGGCAGGTGCGCGGGTCCGACCCGTCGGCCTTCCGCGGATAGAGGAACGGAGCCAGGGCCTCATCCAGGTCGTCCAGCACCTTGCGGGTGGTGAGGCCGAGGATCTCCTCGGTCTTCGGATGGAAGTCCTTCCAGAATTCCCTCAGCAGCACCTTCCAGTCGAGCTGGCCGGCCGAGACCAGGTCGAGCTTCTCCTCCAGGTCGGCGGTGAAGTCGTACTCCACGTACTTGAGGAAGAATTCTTCGAGGAACACGGTGACCAGGCGGCCCTTGTCCTCGGGAATGAACCGGTTCTTGTCCATGCGGACGTATTCGCGGTCGCGCAGCACGGTCAGCACCGAGGCGTAGGTGGACGGCCGGCCGATGCCGAGCTCCTCCATCCGCTTGACCAGGCTGGCTTCCGAGAACCGCGGCGGCGGCTCGGTGAAGTGCTGATCCGCGCGGGACTGGATCACCTTGGCGGCCGCGCCCTGGTGAACCAGCGGCAGCTTGCCTACGGCCTCTTCATCCGGATCGTCGCGGCCTTCCTCGTAGACCGCCAGGTAGCCGTCGAAGAGGGTGACGTCGCCCGACGCGCGCAGAGCCGTCTGCCCGTCGGCGCTCTCCAGGTCGATAGTCGTGCGCTCGATCCGTGCGCTCTCCATCTGCGAGGCGATCATCCGCTTCCAGATCAGCTCGTAGAGCCGCCCGAGATCGGGCTCCAGGCGCAGTTTTCCGGGATTGCGCGCCAGGCTGGTCGGGCGGATCGCCTCGTGCGCTTCCTGGGCGTTCTTGGCCTTGGTGGAATAGATCCGCGCCTTCTCCGGCACGTAGTCGCGGCCGTAGAGCCCGCCGATGACGTCGCGCGCCTCGTCGAGCGCTTCCGGCGCGGTCTGCACCCCGTCGGTGCGCATGTAGGTGATCAGGCCGACGGTCTCGCCACCGATGTCGATGCCCTCATAGAGCCGCTGCGCCGCCTGCATGGTGCGCTGCGCGTTGAAGCCCAGCTTGCGCGAGGCCTCCTGTTGCAGGGTCGAGGTGGTGAAGGGCGGCGGCGGCGAACGTTTGGCCGGGCGTTTCTCGACTGCGGTGACGGTCAGGGTCGCGGCCTTGACCGCATCGCGGGCCGCAAACGCCGAGGTCTCGTTGGCCAGGTCGAACTTGGTGAGCCGTTTGCCTTCGTGCTTGGTCAGGCGCGCCAGGAAGGGGTCGCCGCCGGCCGAGACGTCGGCCTCGACTGTCCAGTATTCCTGGGTGCGGAACTTCTCGATCTCGATCTCGCGGTCGACCACGAGGCGCAGCGCCACCGACTGCACGCGGCCCGCCGAGCGCGAGCCCGGCAGCTTGCGCCACAGCCCCGGCGAAAGCGTGAAGCCCACCAGATAGTCCAGCGCGCGGCGCGCCAGGTAGGCGTCGACCAGCTCCATGTCGATATCGCGCGGGGCCTTCATAGCCTCGGTGACGGCGGTCTTGGTGATCGCGTTGAAGGTCACCCGCTGCACGGTGACGCCGTTCAGCGCCTTCTTCTTCTTCAGCACCTCCAGCACGTGCCAGGAGATCGCCTCGCCCTCGCGGTCGGGGTCGGTGGCGAGGATCAGTTTCTCGGCGCCCTTCAGCGCCTGGACGATGTCGGCGAGGCGCTTGGCGGCCTTGGCGTCCACCTCCCAGCTCATGTCGAAGTCGTCGTCGGGACGCACCGAGCCGTCCTTGGCCGGCAGGTCGCGGACGTGGCCGTAGGAGGCCAGCACCTTGTAGTCGGAGCCCAGGTACTTGTTGATGGGCTTGGCCTTGCCCGGGCTTTCGACGACGACGATGTTCATCTGGGAGGGGTCTGTCGTTCCATGGCGCGCCTCCCGGCGGGACCGGGGGCCTTGAAGGACGCGGAAAGTGGGGGTGGCCCCTAGGCCCTGTCAACGGGCCAAAAGCGACGCCGCACGCGAGCCCCCTAAAGGGGCTCTTTTTTTCGCACCGCAGCTACGAAAAGGCCGACGCCCTCGAAAGGGCGCCGGCCCGGTGATTCTGGACGGACTTGGTCGCCTATTGGGCGGCCGGCGGACGTCGCGGTATTATTTCGGCGGCATGTCAGTCCGACGCGGGTCAGTTGCCCGCAACCCCGCCGCCGCGCCCCGGTGGGTCCGGGCGCGGTCGGCGG
>JANXXK010000329.1 GCA_025350685.1 Alphaproteobacteria bacterium
AGCGCGCATCAACTCTATCGGATGCGCGCTGATCCCCTTCTTGCTGGCGCACATCAGGTGCGTCGCCAGGAGCCACTTGTGCAGCGGAATGTGCGAGCGCTCGTAAAGCGTTCCCATCGTTGCGGTGAACGGCTTGCGGCACTCCTTGGACTTGCACTTGAACAGCCCGGCACGGTGATGCGTGCCCTTCATCTCAGTGGCATTATCGACCGTTCCGCAATGCGGGCAGACAGGACCGTGCGGCCAGCGCAGCGCTTGGAAGTGCGCCCTGGCGGCGTCCTCGTTGTGGAAGATTTCGGCGGTCAGATCGGCGCTGGACATGGGATTTCTCTCTATTGAGAAAACCCTATTGAATCAACCGTAGTACGTCAAGTGCATAAGTGCCCGCGACAGTCGCAGTCTGCCAAGCTCATGTCCCGTAGATCATTGCAGGCGCCACCCGCCCCTGAGCGGACACGGCGCGGCACGCCGGCACGCAACCTCGACGAATGAGAGAACAGCGGTTCGTCCGCTGTGACCGTCCGCCTGCCCGGCGGGCCCCCTATCCACACGAGGAGGTTGCGCGTGTCTGAAGGTTGGACCGACCCCGGAAGCCTGGAAGGCGATGCCCTCACGCAATGGTACCTGCGATCGCCCGCAGATATCGAGCGGGCGCGTCAGGCGGCCGCCGCGCGCGGCTACCAGGACTTCTTCTACGGAAGCACCGCCTCCGCCCCTGGATCCAGCCGCGGTGTCCCAGCTTCAAGCCAAGATGTCGATCCTGGCTTTTCCGTTCCGGCCCCTTCCGCAGACATCGATCCTGGTCTCGCTGTCCCGGACCCCTCCGCAGACATCGATCCGGGGTTCACCTGGGCCCAGATGGGGCCGAACAGATGGCGCAGCGTCACGACGGTCCAGCGGTCCGCCAGCCCAAGCTTGCCCACGACAAGCTTTGACAACGACGACGCCCCGACAGATGGCGCCCTGCGATCGAACGCAAGCTATCGATCTCCTGCGAGCACTCCGCCGCTCAACAACCGTCTTCGACCGGCCCAGGGCAAGCAGACCGCCTTGTCAGGGGGGCCCGCCGCAATCGACCCCTCGAAGACGCCGGTTTTTCAAACGGGAGCTGATGGAAAGCTGCATCCGGTCCCGGGGTGGCACACAACCGGTCCGTTCGACTTCGGCACCTGGTCCCACAACATTCACTGGGGCGGTGTCGCCAAGGACCTGGGCGAGATCGGCGCGGGAGTAGCGACTTTCTTCAGCGGCGCCGGCTTGGGAGCCGACCTGCTCTCGGCGCTCGGCCCGGAAGCGGAGACGGCGGTCGCCGAGGGCATCGCGGACAGCCCCGCGGCAAAGGCTGCCGCCGATGCAATCCACAGTCACCACCTGGACCCAAAGTACATGGGTGGGGCGGCGAACGGGGAACGCGTCGATATTGAGGGACGCTTGCATCGGGCGTTCCACAGCATGCTAGGGAAGGCTCATCGCGAGGCGGGATTCCCGCCCGTTGGCGGGACAAGCGGCAGCGCAGAGAAGTGGGCCGAACACTATGCAGGGAACCCCGGAAGGCGCGATGAGGCGATGGAGATTCTCCGGCGCGTCTCGCGCGAGTTCGATCAGGCCCACGGAACGAACATCAGTTCGAAGCTTTCGCCAGCGCCACCCGCTTCCAACGTCGGAATACCTCCACCCAACTAGCGGAGCGTCCTAAGTTGCCTCGGACGAACAAGCCGGCCAGCCAGCGATGGTTTTGGTACTCAGCCCGAACTCCGCGCTGCGCACCGCTGGATCCTCGCGCATATCCCTCGACGATCTACGATCGGGAGACCATCCCCTGGCCCGACTGGTGCTGCAAAGCGCCAGACGGAGGGGTGCACATCGATGCTCGCGTCAGCGCCATCGACGTCCATCTGTCGAGGGCTCCCAGCGAGCGAGACGAGGTGGACCTGCAACTTCCAAGTGCGGCTCGTCTCAAGGGAATGGCTGGCGCAGATCGAGGACCTGATCGATAGCCGGAGGATCGCCCTTGGTCAGGTCTACGTCGATGGCCAAGCGTTGCCCGACTGGGCGACCATCCACGAGGCTCACGCGCCGCGACTGCTCTCGAGCGCGGGACGGTCGAAGGTGTGCTCAATCTGCGGAAGCCCCTATGCCACCCTGTGGGGAAAAATCTACTTCACCGACCCCTCCATTGTGGGCAGACCGCTGATCATCGGCGCCGATGGAATCTTCGTACGCGAAGACGAAGCCATCCGGCGGGCGTTGCGGACGCCGGCCGGCTCGTACAAGCCGAAGCTCGTTGGCCTCAATCGTTCCGACCAAGCGACGCATTAAGATCATGCGCCTTCGACTGGGGTCTCACCGACGCGCGGAGAATTGGCGAATTTCTCGATCGGGCGAAGTGAAGATCATCATCACCAGAACTCGCGCCGAGGCCTCCGCGCATGCCAAAATCGCTCGATCCAACGGATGCTAATTTTCCTGCGTCCGCGCTTTCGCGGAGATGAGCGGATGAGGGTGTTACCACTCCGCCAGGACATCGGAATCCATCTCAGCCGCAATGCGGTCGGACTTCGACCGCGCGAACCGGGCCGCATCTAGCAGGCGTGACAGCGCCCAGATCGCGGCGCCGCGCACCAGCGGCGAGGGGTCGCTCAGCAAGCGTTCGGCCTCCACCGCCAGCCCCGGCTCGCCGGAGTTGCCGATGGCGTAGAGCACGTTCCTCACAAAGCGGTCGCGGCCGATGCGCTTGACCGGGCTCTTGGCGAAGAGCGCGCGGAAGGTCATATCGTCGAGGCGCGAGAGCTCGGCCAAGCTGGGCGCACGCAGCGCCTCGCGGGCCCGCAGCTTCTGCTCGCGGGCGACGGCGGCGAACTTGTTCCAGGGACAGACCGCCAGGCAGTCGTCGCAGCCATAGATGCGGTTGCCGAGCGCCTCGCGGAATTCGCGGGGGATCGGCCCCTTCAGCTCGATGGTCAGGTAGGAGATGCAGCGACGCGCATCGAGCTGATAGGGCGCGGGAAAAGCCCTGGTCGGGCAGACGTCGAGGCAGGCGTGACAGGTCCCGCAGCTTGTCGGGTCGGCGGCGTCGGCCGCGAGGTCCAGGGTGGTCAGGATCGAGCCCAGGAACAGCCAGGAGCCGAACTCGCGGGAGACCAGGTTGGTGTGCTTGCCCTGCCAGCCCAGGCCGGCCTGTTCGGCCAGCGGCTTTTCCAACAAGGGCGCGGTGTCGACGAACACCTTCAGCTCGCCGCCAAAGCGGGCCTGCAGCCAGCGGGCCAGCGCCTTCAGCCGGCTCTTGATCAGCTCGTGATAGTCATCGCCCTGGGCGTAGACGCTGATCGCCGCCTTGGTCGGCTCGCTGAGAATCGCCAGGGGATCGTGGTCCGGCCCGTAGTTCATCCCCAGCACGATGGCCGAGCGGGCCTGGGCCCACATCGCCTGAGGGTGCGCCCGGCGGGCCTGGGTCTCCGCGATCCAGCCCATTTCGCCATGCCGCTCGGCATCGACGAACTCGGCCAGCCGCTGTGAGGCGGGCCAGGGCGCGGCGATCGGGGTGAAGCGGCAGAGGTCGAAGCCGAGCTTGAGCGCCGCCTCTCTGATCTGAGATTCCGGGCGGATCAGGTCTTCAGGAGGCTCAGAAGTCGAGGTCGTCATAGTGCCTGGCGGGCGTCAGCCCCGGCCAGCGGTCCGTCAACAGGGGACGGAAGCAGGGTCGGGATTTCAGCTTCATGTACCAGGTCTTCACCGCCGGGAAGTCCGGCCAGGGCATGTCGCCGCAATAGTCGATCACCGACAGGTGCGCCGCCGCCGCGAAATCGGCCAGCGACAGCCTGCGCCCCGCCAGCCACTCGCGCTCCTGCAGCAGCTTGTCGATGTAGAACATGTGGGTGCGCAGGCCATCCTTGCCCTGGCGCAGGTTGCTGAGGTCCGGCGCGCCCAGGCCCAGCAGCCGCTTTTCCATCTTCTCGTGCAGGATGTAGCCGCCGGCCTCGTACTCGAATTTGCGGTCGAACCAGGAGAGCAGCCGCCTGGCCTCGGCCCGCTCCGCCGCCTCGCGGCCGAGCAGCGCCGGCTCGGGCACGGACTCTTCCAGGTGGTCGAGGATGGCGCGCGCCTCGCAGAGCACGAGCGTAGTGTCGCCGTCGGTCTCCACCAGCACCGGAATCATCCCGGACGGGTTCAACGCCGTCAGTTCCTTCGGCCGCTCCCAATAGCGGACTTGGACCTCGGTGAAGGCCAGCCGCTTCTCCCCCAGCGCCAGGCGCACCTGGCGCGAGGCGGGATCGAGCGGGAAGTGATGCAGGGTCCGTTCGAGGCTCATGTACCGGTAACGCGAGGGCGGCCGAATCGTCTTTCGCCCAACAGAGCCCCGACCCGTTAAGGGGTCGTTTACTACACCTTCGCCGGATGGATTTCCGCGAAGGCCCCGCCGTGCGGCTCGGCCCGGCCGCGCGGGTCGGCGTGGATTATGATGTCGGCGGACGGGAAGGCGCCCAGCACGCGGTTCTCGGCGGCGACGATCACCTGGTGGGCGGTCTCCAGCGTCAGTTCCGGGTCGAGGTCGACGTGCATCTGGATGTGCACATAGGGGCCGGACGCCCGCGTGCGCAGCTGGTGGACGTCGGTCAGTCGCCGGTCCTCGGTCATCAGGGCGACGATCCTGGCGCGCTGCTCGTCGGGGAGCTCGCGATCCATCAGTTGGCTGGAGGCTTCGCGGAAAACGCTGATCGCGCCCCATAGCAGGATCGCGACGATCGCCAGGGCCGCCGCGGCGTCGACGCCGTTTAGCCCCAGCCAGGCGGAGATCCCGATGCCGCCAAGCGCGATCAGGTTCGACGCGAGATCGGTCATGTAATGCGCCCGGTCGCCGGAGACGGCCACCGAGCTCGCCTGTTTCAGCACCCGCGTCTGAGCGACGATCAGCACGGCGGTGAGCGCCGTGGAGGCGACCATGACGCCCATCGCCCACTCCTGCGCCTGCAGCGGATGCGGCTTGACGAAATCGGCCACCGCCTCGCGGGCGATCAGGGCGGCCGAGGCGAACACCAGGCCCGCCTGCACCAGACTCGAGAAGGCCTCCGCCTTGCCGTGGCCGAAACGGTGTTCCGCGTCCGGCGGGGCGGCGGCGTAGCGCACCGCGAAGAAGGTGATCAGCGAGGCGACCAGGTCGAGGCCAGAGTCCGCCGTCGAGGCCAGGAGGGCCACCGAACCGGACGCCAGCCACGCGGCGATCTTGACGGTCACCAGCACGGCGGCCGTGGCCACCGACAGCAAGGTCACGCGCCGGGTGAGCGCGGCGGTCTCGGCGGGCGTCAGGCCATGGGTGGCGGTCATGGCCGGAACCTAGCGGGGCACGCCCGCCAATCCAGCGCGAACGACTCTCAGCTTAAGCGGCCCTCAGCGGCTGGGGCCCCACATAGACCGACTGCGGGCGGATCAGCCGCCCGCCAGCCAGCTGCTCGCGGGCATGCGCGATCCAGCCGGCCACCCGGCCGGTGGCGAAGACGCAGGTGAAGGCCGAGGGCGGGTAGGACAGGGCCTCGAGCAGCAGGGCCGTGTAGAACTCGACGTTGGTGTCCAGCGACCGGTCGGGCTTGCGTTCCTTCAGGATCGCCAGGACCGAGGCCTCCACGGCCTCGGCGAAGGCCAGCCGCCCGGGCATGGCGTTGGAGCCTTCGGTGAGCTTGCGCACCGCGGTCTTCATGGCGTCGGCGCGCGGGTCGCGGACCCGGTAGACCCGGTGGCCGAAGCCCATCAAACGGTCGCCGTTGGCCAGCGCCGCCTCGAGCCAGGCGCGTGCATTCTCCGGCTTTCCGATGGCGTCGAGCATGTCGATGATAGGCCCGGGCGCGCCGCCGTGCAGCGGGCCCTTCAGCGCGCTGATCCCGCCCAGCACCGCCGAGGTCAGGCCCGCGCGGGTCGAGGCGATGACCCGCGCCGCGAAGGTCGAGGCGTTCAGCCCATGGTCGCTGACCGTCACCAGATAGGTGTCGAGCGCCTTGACCTCGGCCGGGCTCGCTGGATTGCCGCGCAGCATCCTGAGCGCATCGGCCGCGTGGCCGAGCGCCGGGTCGGGCCGCACCGGAGCCTCGCCCGCTTGGGCGCGCACAACCGCCGCGGTAAACACGGCCGGCGCCGCGGTCAGCCGTAGCGCCACCGCCAGGTCGTCGCCGTCGGCGAGCCGCGCGGTCAGCGCCCGCATGGCCTCGATCGGCGTGCGGTCCAAGAGGCCGGTGTCCAGCGCCGAGACCTCGGCGAACACCTCGACCCGCGCCGCGCCCAGGGCCGGCGCCAGATCCGCCGGCAGGTTGTCGAAGAAGCCGTCCCAGAGCAGGCGGGTGACCTCCTCGTAGGTCGCGCGCCCGGCGAGCTCATCCAGCGATCGGCCGCGGATGATCAGCCGCCCGGCCAGACCGTCGACTTCCGACAGCACGGTTTCCGCCGCGATGACGCCTTCCAATCCATCCGACATGACCGGCCTCCAAATCTCGCTTGCCCGTTCTCGCTTGCAAGCCGCCAGAAATGCCGTCAACATCGCTACGTCAATCTTGATCAATATAATCAATATATGACCGCATCCGTCGACTGGATCGCCGCCGAGGAAGCCCGGGACCGCCTCGGCGTGCGCCCGCAGACGCTCTATGCCTATGTGAGCCGCGGGCGGGTGCAGACCCGCGCCGACCCGGGCGACCCGCGCCGCAGCCTCTATCGCGCCGCCGACATCGCCGCACTGGCGCAACGCAAGTCACGCAGCCGCAAGGTGTCCGACGTGGCCGCCGGCGCCATCGCCTGGGGCGAGCCGGTGCTCTCCTCGGAGATCACGACGGTGGCGGGCGGGCGGCTGTTCTACCGGGGCCGCGACGCCATCCGACTGGCCGAGAGCGAGACCCTGGAATCCGTCGCCCGGCTGTTGCGCGGCGGTCACGGGGCGGCGCTGAAGCGCACCGACCGGCCACAGCCCCTGACCCATCCGGACATGCGCACCCGCACCTACCTGGCGCTCGCCGCCCGCGCCGCGGTCGATCCGCCGGCGCGGGCGCGCAACGCCCTGGTCCTTGCGGTCGAGGCCGCGACCCTGCTCGATGTCCTGGCCGACGCGGTGGCGGGCGAGGTTGGCGGGGGCGCCATCCACAACCGGCTGGCGTTGGCCTGGGGGCTGGGCCCCGGCGGCCCGGGCGCCGACCTGATCCGCCGGATCCTGGTGCTGGTGGCCGACCACGAGCTCAACGCCTCGGCCTTCGCCGCGCGGGTCGCGGCCTCGACGGGCGCCTCGCTGGCGGCCTCGGCCCTGGCGGGCCTGGCGACGCTCTCCGGCCCGCGGCACGGCGGGGCGACGGCGGCGGTGCGCACGTTCGCCGCCGAGGCCCATCAGCTAGGCCCGCGTCAGGCGATCGCCAACCGGTTGGTCGAGGACCGCGCCCTGCCGGGCTTCGGCCACCCGCTCTATCCGGACAACGACCCACGCGCCGCCGCCCTGATCGAGCGCTTCGCCGCGCCGCCGGACCTGGAGGCGTTGCGCCAGGCTGTGCTGGCGGTCACCGGCCTCGCCCCGAACGTGGATTTCGCGCTGATGGCGGGCTGCGAAGCTCTGCGCCTGCCGCGCGACGCGCCTTTTGCGCTGTTCTCGGTCGCCCGCTGCGCCGGCTGGATCGCCCATGCCATCGAACAGGGCCAAGCCGACACCCTGATCCGCCCCCGCGCCCGCTACGTCGGGCCCGAGCCCGAATTCATCTAGGTTGCGCCTACGCGTCGCCGCGCCGGCAGGAGAGGATAAGGCGCGGCTGCGTCCATCGTCAGGATCCAGCCGCCGACATGCTCGGGCCGCGAGACGATTGCCGCCGGTTCGCGCGCCAGGTGTTCAGGACGCCCGCCCCGACGGTCCAGAGATAGAGGTGCGTGAAGATGACCTGCGCTGTGGCGTAGGCCCAGGCCCGGACGCCGGGGTCGATCATTCGCGCGATATGGATCATGACGCAAAGCAGCTGAAAGGCTGCCGCGACAAGCGGCCAATAGCGTGTGGTGCGAATGGCGATCGCGGTAATCAGCACGAGCAGAAGGACGTCGGCCCCGAACGCACCCCACTGGGTGCCCAGCCAGCGCGGATCGCGCAGCACCACGGTCGTGAGCAAGCTTAGGACGACGCCCCCGGAAGCGACCTGTTCCTCACGGCCGCCTTTCCAGAACGCGGCGCCGCAGATGACGACCGTCAACGTCAGTCCAACCCAAGGGGGTAAGGCGTAAGAGGAAGGATGCAAAGAAAAGACCCCCGGCATTCGCCGAGAGTCCAATCTGACAGACCGCCGCGAACGGCGGAATGGGTATTAGGCGGCGCGGACGGCCCGTAGCGCGCGACGCCCCACTTGCGGCTGCTGGTCGGCGGCCATCAGCGGCGGCTTGCCGGTGCCCGTGTCGCTCATCACCACGGCGCCAAGGCCAATCTGCGCCTGGGCGATTGAGAGCTCCTTGTGAGTCTCGACGATGGCGCGGCAAGCTTCGGCCAGCGCCATGATCGCCTGGCTGGCGTGTTCGACCGCGTCCTGGCCGATCAGGGCCGAGGCGCCGGCTTCCCGGCGGAGCTGCGGCATCACGCCGGTGAGCATGGCGGTCTTGGAAAGGGCGGCGTCGATGGCGGCTTCCGCCTCGAAAAGGGCGGCGGCGATCTGTTCGGCGACCATCCGGCGTTGCTTGAGCATGAGGTCTCTCCTGCGCACGTCGAGGTGCGACGGCGCCATCACATCTACGGGGTTATGGTTTCAGACCCGTTCAGGCCCTGAAAATAGTTTTCAGGTCCTCGAGGGCGTGGAGCCCGGCCAGCATGCCACCGAACGCAAGGGCTACAAAAATCGCCAGCCCCACGATGACGCCCAGGCGGGCGATCGGGCTTAGCTTATTTCGGCCGAGCCATGTTCCGGTTCGGTCTTGAAGTTCTCGTCCAACAGGACCCAGGTCATGCAGAGGATTTCCCGCAGGACCATCTCCGAGGGCTTGAAGGCCGCCAGCTTGCGCGTTCCGGAGACCAGGTGTTTGGCCATGGCCGCCTGCGCCGGGGTCGCCGCCAGATCGACCAGTTGCCGTTCCAGCTGATCCCAGGTGAAGTGCGGAAGCGCTTCCTCCCGGTTGGCCGGCGTCGGCCAGCGGGCCTCGAAGTCGTCGATCTCCCGACGAAGGCGCAGCGCCCGTCCGATCACCGCCCGATTGTCGAAGTTCTGCCAGTCGCCCATCGCTCAACCCCTCTGTTGCCGGCTCATCCGGCCAGAGGTTAACGACGGCGTCTGTCCTGATCGTATCCTGTCCTGATCCAGTCAGGACATGGTTAACATCGGGCGCGACATCCAGCTGCCGGGCGATCCGCGCCGCGGCATAGCGATCCTCGACGCCGAGTTTGCGGCGGGCGCGGTCGCAATAGGTGTCGACCGAAGTCTTCGACATGCCGAGCTCACGGGCGATCTGCTTCGACGAAAGATGCTGATCGACAAGGCGCAGGCATTCGCGCTCGCGGGTTGTGAGCAGCCCTACGGGATCTTCGACGATGTCGACACGTGCGCGCATGCGGCGAGCAGTAAACGACGACTTGGGGCCGCCGTCTACTTTAAGGCGAAGATTGTACGGCCCTGAGCTACACTCTGCCGCATCAGGAGGCGCCTGAGATGGACCATAGAGACGCGGGGCGCACCACCCAGCTGGAGCTCGCGATCGGCGCCAGGCTACGCGCCCGGCGGCGTCAGCTCGGCCTCTCGCAGAGCGATCTGGCCGATCGTCTGGGCGTCTCCTTCCAGCAGGTGCAGAAGTATGAACGCGGCGCGAACCGGGTTGCCGCCACGACCCTGCTGGCCGCCGCCCAGGCGCTGAATGTCGGCGTCTCCTGGCTGATCGGCGAGGACGCCGCCGGAAGTGATGAGGATGGCGACGAGCACGTCTTCCGCGCCCTGGCCCGGCCGGGCGCGCTGGAGCTGCTGGAGGCCTTCAACGACATTCCCGATCAGCGCGCCCGTCTGGCCCTGCTGGCGCTGGCGCGCGAGATAGCTGTCTCCCCGCCAACCGACACCGCTTGAGCGGGATGCCGCTTGAGGGACCGTTAAGTCGTTTGCGGTTATCGCAGGCGCCATGCGGAAGCCCCTACGTCCCCTCGGCGAGCGCCGGCCCCAGCGCGACAACATCAGCGCCGAGCAGCTGGCCTCGCTCAGCCACGAGTTCCGCACGCCGCTCAACGGCGTCCTGGGCATGGCGCGGCTGCTGGAATCCACCCGCCTCACCGCCGAGCAGCGCGCCTACGCCGCCGCCATCCGCGATTCCGGTGAACACCTGCTGACCCTGGTCAACGACGTCCTCGATTTCGCCAAGCTGGGCGCGGGCAAGATCGAGCTGCATGCGACGCAGGTCGAGGTGGAGGATCTGCTGCGCGGGGTCACCGAGCTGCTCTCGCCCAGGGCCCGCGAGAAAGGTCTGGAGATCGCCTGGGCCGCGCCCGGCGACGCGGGGGCGATCCGCGCCGATGAGGGCCGCCTGCGCCAGGTGCTGCTCAACTTCGCCGGCAACGCCGTGAAATTCACCGAGACCGGCGGCGTGCTGCTGAGCCTCGTCCGTCCGGAAAGCGGCGGCGTGCGCTTCATCGTCGAGGACACCGGGCCCGGGGTCTCCGCCGCCCAGCGCGAGCGGATCTTCGAAGCCTTCGCCCAGGCCGACCCCGCCCACGCTCATCTGGGCGGCGCGGGCCTGGGCCTGGCCATCGCACGGCGCCTGGCCCTGGCCATGGACGGCCAGGTGGGTGTCGAGGAGCGCGAAGACGGCGGCGCCCGCTTCTGGTTCGAGGCCGCATTCCCGTCATCGGGCCCGTCATCGGGGTCAAGGGAGCCTGGCGGCGAGCTCGCCGGCCGCAATGTCGCCCTCGCCTCGGCCAATCCCATCGTCCGCGAGGCCGCCAGGCGCCAGATCCAGGCCTGCGGCGGTCGCGCGGTCTTGGCCCATGATCTGGCCGAACTGGCCGGCACGACCACCTTCGGCGATGTGGTGCTGATCGATCACGCCCTGGCGACGAGCTCGCGCCTGCTGCGCCGGCCCGCCGAGCGGCGGGCGATCATCCTGCTGGCGCCGGACGAGCGCGCGCTGATCGGCCGCTATCGCCGTGCGGGATTCTCCGGCTACCTGATCAAGCCGCTGCGCCGCGCCTCACTGGCCGAGCGCGTGCTGGTCGCCTCCGGGGCCGAGCAGGCCAACGAGGCCCGACACGAGGACGAACGCGTCGCCGCGGCCGCCGCGCCGGGCAAACGGATCCTGCTGGTCGAGGACAATCCGATCAACGCCCTGCTCGCCCGGGCCCTGCTGACCCGCGAGGGCTGCGAGATCGACCTCGCCGTCAGCGGCGGCGAAGCTATCTCCGCGGTCAAGGTCGGCGCCTACGACCTGATCCTGATGGACATGCGCATGCCCGGCCTCTCCGGCGAGGAAACCGCCCGGGCGCTGCGGAGCATGGGCGTGGAGACCCCGATCGTGGCCCTGACCGCCAACGCCTTCGAGGACGACCGCCACGCTTGTCTCGCCGCCGGTATGAACGACTTCCTGGTCAAGCCCATGTCGCCGGACGCGCTGCGCGCCATGCTGACCCGCTGGACCGGCCGCCACGCGGCCCAAAATACCATCCCCTCCTACGACCCGCGACGGATCACCCGGAAAGCCTAGGCCGGCAGCCTTGGCTGGACCGTATCGGCGGCGCAGGCCAAGCTCCGGCGCATGACTGCTGAAGCCGCCGCGCCACACCGCAAACGCACCGCCCTGGCTGTGCTGCGCGAGCTTCGCCAGCCGAAGGTGGCGGTAACCCTGGCGCTGGGCTTCTCGTCCGGCCTGCCGTTTCTCCTGACCCAGAACACCCTCGGCTACTGGCTGCGAGACGCCGGGACCGACCTCAAGGTCATCGGGTTCATGTCGTGGGTTGGTCTGGCCTACGTCCTGAAGCCCTTCTGGTCCCCAATCGTCGATCGGGTCGATGTGCCGTTCCTCGGCCGACTGGGCCGCCGGCGCGGCTGGATGGTGCTGTCCCAGATCGTCATTGCCCTTGGGCTCGTCGCCATGGCCGCGGTCGGCACGACGGCGGGGCTGACGACGATCGGGATTTTCGCCCTGGTCGTGGCCTTCTCCTCGGCGACCCAGGACATCGTCATCGACGCCTGGCGGATCGAGGCGGCCGCCACCGCCGATGAGATCGGCCTGCTCACCTCGGCCCAACAGCTGGGGTACCGCGTGGCCCTACTGGCGGCCGACGCGGCGATCATCGCCGGCGCCGCACACTTCGGATGGCCGCTCTCATACGTCGCGATGGCGATCCTGATGGGCATCGGCATAGCGGCCAGCATCTTTGCCTTCGAACCGGCCCGCGCCGACGCGGTGATGCACCGCCAGGCGCCGTTGTGGACGCCGCGCGGCTTCTTCGACGCTGTGGTCGGGCCGTTTATCGAGTTCTTCGCCACCCACAAGGCGCTGGGGCTGCTGATGCTGGCGGCGATCGCCTTCTATCGGCTGCCCGACTTCCTCATGGGGCCGATGTACAATCCCTATTACCACGACCTCGGCATCGCCAAGGACACCGTGGCCCTGGTGCGCGGCGCGACCGGCCTGCCGGGCGCCTTCGTCGGCATCGCGGCCAGCGGGCTCTTCGCGCTCCGCTTCGGTCTGTTCCGGACCTTGGTCGTGGGCTCGGTGCTGCAGGGTCTCGGCACGGCGTCCTTCGCCCTGCTCAGCGTCTCGCACGACCTGACGATGTTCACCGCGGTGATGGCCCTGGACAACTTCGCCCAGGCCTTCGCCGGCGTGGCCCTGGTGGCCTACATGTCGAGCCTGACCGGTCTCGGTTACACCGCCACCCAATATGCGCTGCTCTCATCGACCTACGCCTTCCTCGGCAAGTTCCTGAAGGGTTTCTCCGGCGCGGTTGTCGATGGCCTGACCCCCGGCCACGGCCTGCTGGGCGCCTACGCCACAGCCTTCATCGGCACCGGCTTGACGGCGATACCGCCTATCCTGCTCATCCTGCTGCTGGCGCGGCTCAACCGTCCTCAGGTCGAGGTCAGGCAGACCACCTGAGCGACCCGCAGGTTGCGCCGCAGGTCGTCGGCGACCCGACCGTAGTTATCCGCGGTGATCGGTTGGGCGGCGGCGTCGGCGGGCGGCTTGCCCGCGGTCGCCAGGATCCGCGCCGTGGTTTCGGGAGCGGTTGTGTAGATGCGCCCACGCCTTGGGGCCTCGGCGATGGTGACGCCGATCACCCGGCCCTGGTCGTCCAGCGCCGGCGCCCCGGAGAGCCCGCCCAGCGTCCCCTTCAGCCCGTCGGTCCGCCCGGTCTCGGCCCAGACCAGCACCGGCTCGGTGCGCGCGCCGCGGCCATGCACCACCAGGTTCTCACGCCCCAGCAGGCGCGAACTCGCCTCGCCGGGCCGGCCCTGCGGGAAGCCCAGGTGGAAGGCGCGCTCGCCCCGGCGCAGGCGGGCGGTAAGCCCCAGCGCCAGGGGCTGGACGCCGCCCTCCGTCGTCAGGATCGCGGTCTCGGCGTTAGGGTCGATCTTCACCGACGCTGCGACTCCGCGACCCGGCGAGACGATGATGGCGGCCTCGCGGCAGCCCTCGACCACGTGCCGCGCGGTCATCCAGACCCCGGTCGAAGCAATCGAGAACGCCGTGCCGGCGCCGGGTTCGGTCTTGTCGGCCACCTCGACAACCACCGCCGGATCGAAGGGCGAGGCCGGGCCCAGCGCCACGCCCTCGGCCGCGGGGACCGGCGGCGGGGCGGGCGGGGCGTCGATGCGCTCCTGGCGGCCGACGGCGGCGATCAGCAGCGCCACCACCACGGCGGCGTAGATCAGCCAGTCCGGCAGCCTCGGGAAGTGCATCCGGACCTCGTGCTCAGCCGGAAACGGCGGCGGCGAGGATCAATGCGGTGGCGAGCTTGGCCCCCACCAGCATGGTGGCCGCCGCCATCTCGCCGTCCTGGATGCGCTTGGGCAGGCCATGCAGCACCAGGTCGACGATGCGGAAGATCAGCAGCTGCACCAGCACCGTGGCCGCGCCCCACAACGCCAGCTCGATAAGCGAGGTCGAGGCCTTCAGCGACACCGCCAGCGGTATGGCCAGGCCCAGCATCACCCCTGCCATCGAGGTCGCCGCCGCCGTATTGCCCTCGCGGATCAGGGCGATTTCCTTGTGCGGCGTCAGCACCAGATAAACCGCCGCGGCGACGAACAGGATCGCCACGGTGACGCCCGCGTGCAGCAGGGTGATCGGAAAACCGGTGGCGAAGGCCTGAATCTCCGGCGACTGGAGAGGCGTGGTCATGACGGCGAAGCTCCCGTGGGCGCTCCTGATAGCATGAGCCCCAACAGCAAGCGCCCCAGTAGCAGGCGCCCCAGTAGCAAGTGTGGGGGGCCTTGCGGAAAGGCCGCTAAGTCGCGGCGGCCTTCCGCCGGACGCTGGCGCGAACCTTCGCGCTCTCGCTCTTCAGCTGGCCGCAGGCCGCCAGGATGTCGCGACCGCGCGGCGTGCGGATCGGCGAGGCGTAGCCGCCGCGGTTGAGGATCGCGGCGAAGGTCTCGATGGTTCCCCAGTCGGAGCACTCGTAGGGGCTGCCCGGCCAGGGGTTGAACGGAATCAGGTTGATCTTCGCCGGGATGCCCTTGAGCAGCTGGACCAGGGCCTTGGCCTCGGCGGGGCTGTCGTTGACGCCCTTCAGCATGACGTATTCGAAGGTCACCCGCTTGGCGTTGGACAGGCCGGGGAACGCCCGTATCCCCCCCATCAGCTCGGCCAGCGGGTATTTCTTGTTCAGCGGCACCAGTTGCTCACGGAGCTCATCGTTGGTCGCGTGCAGCGAGATCGCCAGCATCGCCTGCGTGCGCTCGCCCAGCGGCTTCAGCTCCGGGACCACGCCCGAGGTCGAGACAGTGATCCGCCGCCGCGAAATGGCGATGCCCTCGTTGTCGGCGATGATGTCGATGGCGCCGGCCACGTGATCCAGATTGTAGAGCGGCTCGCCCATGCCCATGAACACGATGTTGGAGAGCCGCCGGTCCGCCTTGGGGCTCGGCCATTCGCCGAGGTCGTCACGCGCCACCTGTACCTGGGCGACGATCTCAGCGGCGGTCAGGTTCCTGACCAGCGCCTGGGTGCCGGTGTGGCAGAAGGTGCAGTTCAGCGTGCAGCCCACCTGGCTGGAGACACACAGAGCGCCCGCCCGGCCCACGTCGGGGATATAGACCGTCTCGATCTCGATGCCGGGCGCGGTGCGGATTAGCCACTTGCGCGTGCCGTCCGTGGAGACCTGGCGCTCGACGATCTCGGGCCGGTCCAGGCTGAACGCCTCGGCCAGCGCCGCACGGGTCTCCTTGGCTACGTCGGTCATCGCGGCGAAGTCAGTGACGCCATAGTGGTGGATCCAGCGCCAGAGCTGGCTGGCCCGCATCCGCGCCTTCTCCGGCCGCACGACATCCGCCGCTACCATCGCAGCCGCCAACTCGCTCCGCGTCAGGCCGCTGAGGTTGGGCCGGGCGGGCGGGCGCGGCGAAGCCGGAGCATGAGAGATGTCGAGGGTCACGCCCAAGGGAAGATCATCCTGTCTGGAAGTCGCGCAATATAGGCGATGCGGCGCCTTCGGCCAAATCGGCGCAGGCTTAACTGTCCATTGACCCGAACGCGGTTGGTCGAGGCTATGCGCCTGTTCACCCCGATCTTCACCCTGCTGCTGCTCGCAGCCCCCCTGTTCGCCGCCGGCTCCGCCCGCGCCGACGACCTGCGGGATTTCTGCGCCCAGCGACCCGGCAAGGCGACGCCGGCCTGCGTGCTCGACGCCGGCCACACCCAGATCGAGGTCGGCTTGGCCGACGCGGTTTTCCGCCGCCAGAGCGGCGCCCACGAGGATACCTACGCCCTGGGCGCGCCCGCGCTGCGGTTGGGCGTCACGCCGCGCCTTGAGATGGAGGTCGCTTGGTCGCCGCTGATCGTCGACAGCCAGCGCGGCGCGGGGCGGCGCACCGGTTCGGGCGACACGACGCTCGCGGTCCTCGGCGCGCTCACCGATCCGGCCGGCAAGGGCGTCGCGGTGTCCCTCCAGGGCTTCGTCACTGCGCCGACCGCCACCCACGGCTTGGGCGCCGGCGGCTGGGCCGGCGGCGTGAGGCTGCCGGTGGCGATCCCGTTGGCCAACAACGTCTCCATCGGCCTCGACCCTGAGGTCGACGTGGTCCGCAACCTCACCGGCGGCGGGACCCACCTGGCCTTGATCAGCGTCGCCAGCCTTGGCCGCACCTTCGGCAAGACCTCGCTCGGGGTCGAGGTCTGGGGCTCGGCCGACGACGATCCCACCGGCCGCACCTATCAGGCCACCTTCGACCTCACCGCGGCCCGGGCGATCGGCGACAACGCCCAGCTCGACGCCGGCGCCAACTTCGGCCTCAACCGCAACACGCCCGACGTCGAGGTCTATGTGGGCGTCTCCCGGCGCTTCTAGCGCGGCTCTTCAAACGTCCGTTCGGTTTCCGCCTTCCGCGCCCGGGGCCGCTGGGCTAGCGTCCGGCCGAGCTAAAAAGAGACCACCGGGAGAGCGGATATGAAGGCGCTGTTGAGCAAGGTCGTGGGCGGGCCCGACACCCTGGTGTTCGAGGACGTGCCCTCGCCCGAAGCCAAGACCGGGTTCGCCGTGGTCCAGGTCAAGGCGGTCGGGGTCAACTTCCCCGACGTGCTGATCATCGAGGACAGGTACCAGTTCAAGCCGGCCCGGCCCTTCGCGCCCGGCGCCGAGGTCTCCGGCATCGTGAAGTCGGTCGGCGAGGGCGTCACCCATGTGAAGCCGGGCGACCGGGTGCTGGGCAACACCGGCTGGGGCGGCATGGCCGAGGAACTGGCGCTGGAAGCCGCCCGGCTGGTGAAGATCCCCGACTCCATGCCCTTCGACGACGCCGCGGCCTTCATCATGACCTATGGCACCAGCTACCACGCGCTGAAGGACCGGGCCGACATGAAGCCCGGCCAGACCCTGCTGGTGCTCGGCGCGGCCGGCGGCGTCGGCCTGGCCGCCGTCGAGCTCGGCAAGCAGATGGGCGTCCGGGTGGTCGCCGCGGCCTCGACCCAGGAGAAGGTTGACCTTTGCCTGAAGCACGGCGCCGACGTGGGCGTGGTCTACGGCCGCGCGCCCTTCGACCGCGACGCCCAGAAGCAGCTCTCCGACCAGTTCAAGGCGGCCTGCGGCCCGAACGGCGCGGACGCCATCTACGACCCGATCGGCGACGACTACGCCGAGCCGGCGCTCAGGGCCATCGCCTGGGAAGGCAAGTATCTGGTGGTCGGCTTCGCCGCCGGCGCGATCCCGAAGATCCCGCTGAACCTGGCCCTGATGAAGGGCTGCGACATCGTCGGCGTGTTCTGGGGGGCCTGGGTCGGCAAGAACCCGGAGCGCCACCAGAAGAGCGTCGCAGAGCTGCTCGACATGTACGTCGCCGGTAAGATCAAGCCCTACGTCTCCGAGCGCTTTCCGTTCGCCAGGGCGGCGGACGCGATCAAGCACCTGGCCAGCCGTCAGGCCATGGGCAAGGTGATCGTCACTATCGACTGAGGCGGCCAGCTTTCCTTTCCCATTCATGGGAAAGGGGGACCGCTCGCCGAAGAGCGAGTGGTGGAAAGGGAGGGCGGCAAGCACCGCGCCCGGTCCTCACCCTCTCCACCATCGGCTCTTCGGTCGATGGTCCCCCTCTCCCGCTCTGCGGGAGAGGAAGATTGAACAGGGAGATCCACATGGCGGGACGGCTGGACGGCAAGGTCGCGGTGATCACCGGCGGGGTGTCAGGCATCGGCCTGGGGACGGTCGAGCTGTTCGCGGCCGAGGGCTGCCAGGTTGTCGCCGCCGACATCCAGGATGAGAAGGGCCGCATGCTGGAGCAGCGGTTCCGCGGCCAGGTCCGCTACGCCCATTGCGACGTGACGGTCGAGGCCGACATCGCCGCCGCGATGGATCTGGCCAAGACCGAGTTCGGCGGGCTCGACATCGCCTTCAACAACGCCGGCATCTCCGACGGCATGCGGACCATCGCCGAAATCGAGGCCGAGCGCTGGAGCTGGATCTTCGACGTCCTGGTGCGGGGCCCGGCGCTGGGCATGAAATACGCCGCGCCGCTGATGCTCGAACGTGGCGGCGGATCGATCATCAACACCGCCTCGATCGCCGGCCTGCAGGCCGGCTGGGGCCCGATCGCCTATTCCTCGGCCAAGGCCAGCGTGATCCACATGAGCCGCTGCGCCGCCGCCCAGCTGTCGCGCCAGAAGATCCGGGTCAACGCCATCTGCCCCGGCCTGATCGCCACCTCGATCTTCGGAGCGTCCATGGGCCTGCCGCGCGAGGTCGCCGACCAGATGGCCGCGCGGGTGGCCGAGAACGGCGCCCACGTACAACCGATCCCCAAGGGCGGCGCGCCGGAGGACATCGCCCGGGCCGCGCTCTACCTGGCCAGCGATGACTCGGTCTTTGTCACCGGCACGCACATCGTCGTCGACGGCGGCATCACCATCGGCGGCCGCCACAGCTGGGACCCGAACGCCGGCTCTCCCTTCGCCGACCTGTTCCCCGAACTCTCAGCCTCCGCTCCGGCCGACTAGGTGGACGAGAGCGTCGCCCCGCTCGCTGCAGGAGGGCCGCCGAGCGGCGGCCGCCTGGCTGGCCTGACGCCAAATGTGCGCGGCGCGCTGTGGATGGTCGCCTCGGCGATAACCTTCACCGGCATGACCACCCTGATCAAATATCTGGGCAGCGATTATCCGGCGACCCTGCAGACCTTCTACCGGCAGGCCGCCGGCCTGCTGATCCTGCTCCCAGTCATTATCAAACACCGCGGCGCGGCCTTCGCCACCACCCGGCCGGGGATCATCATCTTCCGCTCCGCCGCCGGCACCGTGGGCATGATCCTCTCCTTCTACGCCTTTCAGAAGATGCCGCTGGCCGACGCCAATGCGCTCTCCTTCACCCGCACGCTCTGGCTGGTGCCGCTGGCCGCCTTCGTGGTTCGCGAGCATGTGGGACCTCTGCGCATCGGCGCGGCGGTCATCGGCTTCCTGGGCGTCTTGATCATGATCCGGCCCCAAGGCGTATTGGGGGGCGCAGGCGGGCACTTCGCCATCGGCGTCCCGGCCCTGGCCATGCTGGCCTCATCCTTCCTGTTCGCCTTCACGGTGACCGGCATGAAGGTGCTGACCCGGGACCACGCGCCGATGGTGCTGCTGGTCTGGTCGGCCGTGCTGGGCCTAGTGCTGGCGATCCCCGGCGCGCTGTTCGCCTGGCGCTGGCCGGAGCCCAAGGACCTCGCCCTGCTCTGCCTGATGGGGGTGATCGCGACCGCCAACCAGGCCTGCTACATCAAGGGCATGCAGATCGGCGAGGCCGGCGCCATGGCCCCGATCGACTACACCCGCCTGGTGTTTTCCGCCGCCGCCGGCTTCTTCCTGTTTGGCGAGGTCCCCGGCGTCTGGACGATCGTCGGCGCGGGCGTGGTGGTGGTCTCGACCCTGTTCATCACCTGGCGCGAGCACCTCGCCGCTACCCGCGCGGCATCGCAGGCGGTCTAGTCCGGCGTCCGCAGCCGCTCGATATCCACCCTCGCCGCCTCGCGGTGGCGGGGTTTCACGTGGCGGCCGACCAGCGCCAGCATGGCCATGAACACCGCGGCGTCGTCGGTGTAGCCGATGCCGGCGATGAAATCGGGGATCGCGTCCACCGGCAGGACGAAATAGGCGAGCGCGGCGAACATCATGCCCTTGGCCGCGACCGGGGTCTCCACGTCGCGGGCGCAGTACCAGACGGCGAGCGCCTCCGAGGCGAAGGGCACCAGAGCGGCGACCTTGCGCATCTTCGGCCAGAAGCCTCGGGCCACCCGGCGCTCATTCAATCGCATCACGTGCGGGACCAGCGCCCGGCTCGCGTCGAGCGGGTTGGAGGGGTCGAATTCGGCATTTACGTCGGGTGACGCTTTTTCGCCGCCGCTCATGGGTCTAAAGCCTCGGGCTACGCCTAAGAGATAACCGGATCGGGAGCCGAGCGTCCAATGCAACTCAATTCATCCGTCGCCGCCGTGGTCACTGGCGGGGCCTCCGGCCTCGGCGAAGCCACCACCCGCGCGCTGGCCGCCCAGGGCGTCAAGGTCGCCATCTTCGACATGAACGAAGCCAAGGGCGAGGCGGTGGCCAAGGAGGTCGGCGGGGTGTTCTGCAAGTGTAACGTGACCAGCGAGGAAGAGGTCGACGCCGCCTTCGCCAAGGCCCGCGCCGCGCACGGCCAGGAGCGCATCCTGGTCAACTGCGCCGGCACCGGCAACGCCGCCAAGACCGCCAGCCGCGACAAGCAGACCGGCGAGACCAAGCACTTCCCGCTCGAGGCCTTCAACCTGATCATCCAGATCAACCTGGTCGGCACCTTCCGCTGCATCGCCAAGTCGGCCAAGGGCATGCTCGACCTGGAGCCGATCGACGGCGAACGCGGGGCCATCGTCAACACCGCCTCCGTGGCGGCCGAGGACGGCCAGATGGGCCAGGCGGCCTATTCGGCGTCGAAGGGCGGCATCGTCGGCATGACCCTGCCGATCGCCCGCGACCTGGCCGGCGACGGCATCCGCATCAACACCATCCTGCCGGGTATCTTCAACACGCCCTTGATGCAGTTCGCGCCGGAAGCGGTGAAGGCGGGCCTGGCGGCCTCGGTGCCCTTCCCCAAGCGGCTCGGCGAAGCGAGCGAATACGCCCAGCTGGCCCTGACCAGGATCACCAACGGCTACTTCAACGGCGAAGACGTCCGCCTGGACGGCGCCATCCGGATGCAGCCGCGCTAGACCCTGTCCCGGCTGACTTGAATCAAGCCAGCCGGGATGAACAGGGTCGTCGCCTATGTCTGGAGCCCTTCTCGTCCACTCACGATGATCCATCGTAAGTGGGAAGGGATCTAGCCGTCGGCCCGATCGTCGCAAAGATCGGGAGCCGTCGGGCAAAACGGCTCCCGTTTGCGGCCGAAACGGGGTAGGACGCACCCGATTTGACGTGGCCGCGCCCGCCGGTGACAGTCGAGTCTGCGCGCCAGCGAAAGCCCTTCATGCCTGCCCCCGTCATCGCCGAGTCCACCGTCACCCGGAACGCGGTCGTCATCCTGGCGGTGATCGCCGGCGGGGCGACGCTCTACTGGCTCGCGCCGATCGTCACGCCGCTGGCGCTGGCCATGTTCCTGGCGGTGATGATCGACGGCTTCGCGCGCGTTCTACAGCGGCGCCTGCCGCAACTGCCCAAGAAGGCGGCCCTGCCGCTGGCGGTGGTGCTCTCGATCCTGCTGTTCGGCAGCACAGCCTTCTTCGTGGCGGTGAACTCCGCCGGGTTCGCCTCCCAGCTGGTCACCGACATTCCCCGCCTCAACGCGGTGATCGCCCAGGTCGCCCCGATGCTTCGCATCAGACACCCTCCAACGGTGGACCAGATCATCCGTGGGCTGGATGCGGCCAAGTACCTGGGCATCGCGGCAAACGCGGTGAAGGACTTCGCGTCGACCGCCCTCTTCGTGCTGGTCTATCTGGCTTTCATCATCGCTTCGCGCCGCGGCTGGGAGCGCAAGGCCGTGGGCCTGTTCCCCAACCGCGACGAGCGCCAGGATGCGGTCGTGGCCTTCCTGCGCATTCGCGACGGGGTGGAGAGCTACCTGTTCGTGCAGACCATAACCGGCCTGATGGTGGCGGGCCTGTCCCTGGTGGCCATGGCCGCGGTCGGCCTGCACGACGCGCTGTTCTGGGCGCTGCTGATCTTCTTCGCCGTCTACATCCCCGTGGCCGGCGGCGTGTTCGCCGGCGTCGCGCCTCCGCTCTTCGCCCTGGTGCAGTTTCCCGACTATGGCCACGCGATCATCCTGTTCGTCGCCCTGCAGGCGATCGGCGGGGTGATCGGCAATGTGATCTATCCGCGGATGCAGGGCCGCAGCCTCAATCTGGACCCGGTGACCGTGCTGCTGTCACTGGCCTTCTGGAGCGCCATCTGGGGCCTGACGGGCGCCTTTTTGTCGACCCCGCTGACGGTCATGGTGATGGTGGTCCTGGCTCAGTTCGACGGTAGCCGCTGGGTTTCGGTGCTGCTGTCGGCCGACGGCGATCCGAACCAGCTGAAGAACAAGATGCCCAACGAGCCGCCGGATCAGAAGATGGCCGAGGCGGTCCAGCCCAAGGCGAGCGCCGCCCGTCGAAAGCGATCTTGATCGAGGGTCTTCAACTTGCGTAACCGCTACCTATCTATAGTTGGTCAGGCGTCACAACAGCCTGGCGGCTCGGTCCGCACCCCAAGCCCGCGGACGCTGCGAGCGAAGAGGTCTCCGTCGCCCCCCCACGACGAGGCCCAACGGCGCCGGACACTCTCCTCCGGCGCCGTCCTCGTTCCCGGCCTTGGGCGTGATCTATCAGGCGCGGCGCGATGAGCCGCCCGGTCGCCGGTCCCCCCCCCAGGGCCCCCATCCCCAAGGCTATCCTCGCGGCGCTCAAGGGCGACCCGGCGCTCGCCCGCGCTCGGGGCTTCGCCGAGCAGGCCGCCGCCGACGCCGCGCCCGACGAGCTGCCGGAGCTCTCGACCGCCCAGCTGGCGATGAATCTCGCCGACTTCTGGCGCTTCGGCGAACGCCGCCGCGGCCGCAACCCTACGATCCGGGTCACCCCGGTGATCGGCGCGGCCCTCGACCGCCTGGAGATCGTCCAGGACGACGCGCCCTTCCTCGTCGATTCGATCATGGGCGAGATCGCCGAGCGGGGCCTCTCGGTCCGCGCCCTGTTCCACCCGATCGTCGAGGTCCGCCGCGACCGCGCGGGCGTCCGCGCCGAGACCGGCGAGGCGCGGCGAGAGTCGATGATCCAGGTGATCCTCGACCGCATCGGCGCCGACCGGGAGGCGGCCCTGGTGCGGGGCCTGACCGAGACCCTCAAGGACGTCCGCGCCGCGGTCGACGATTTCCCCGAGATGCTCGCCCTGATGGCCCGCACCCTGGCCGAGCTGCAGGCCCATGAGAGCAAGGCGCGCTCGGAAGAGATCGCCTTCCTGGCCTGGCTGCAGGCCGAGCAGTTCGTCTTCCTGGGGGCCCGCGTCTACGAATATCCGCGGCTGAAGAACGGCGACTACGCCGCCGAGGAGCCGCTTTACCAGGCCAAGGACGGCCTGGGCGTCCTGCGCGATCCGGCGCGAACGGTGCTGCGCCGCGCCAACGAGCCGGCGATCCTGCTCGGCAAGGTCAAGGACCGGCTGATCTCCGACCCGGCGCTCACCGTCGCCAAGTCCAACGTCAGGAGCCGGGTCCACCGCCGCGGCTACATGGACTACGTCGGCATCAAGCGGTACGGCGCGGACGACCGGCCGGTCGGCGAGGTCCGCTTCGTCGGGCTGTTCTCCGCCGAGGCCTACGATCAGCCGGCCAGCGCCGTGCCGCTGATCCGCCAGAAGGTCGCCAATGTGCTGGCGCGCGCGGCCACGGCGCCTGGCAGCCACAACGAGAAGCGCCTGCGCAACATCGTCGAGAACCACCCGCGCGACGAACTCTTCCAGATGACCGAGGACGACCTGCTGAGCGAGGCGCTCGGCATCCTCCACCTCTACGACCGACCCCGGGTCAGGCTCTTCGAGCGGCGCGACCCCTTCGACCGTTTCGCCTCGGTGTTGCTGTTCCTGCCCCGCGACCACTACGATTCCGACCTCGCCGCGCGCGCCGGCCAGATCCTGGCCTCGGCCTATCGGGGCCGGGTTTCGGCCGCCTATCCGAGCTTCTCCGACGCGCCGCTGGCCCGCGTTCACTACATCATCGGCTTCACCCCCGGCGACCACGGCCACCCCGACCTGCGAACGCTGGAGACGGCGATCACCGACGCCGCGCGCACCTGGGAAGACCGCTTCGACGCCGCTGTCCGCGCCGCCGGGCGCGGCCCGGAAGAGGTCGCCCAGACGCTGACCCGCTACAGTTACGCCTTCCCCGCCGGCTACCGCGACCGCTTCACGCCGGAGGAGGCGTTGGCCGACCTGGCGGTGATCGAGGGCATGGGTAACGCTCAGGTCTGTGTGCGCGCCTACCGCTCGGCCGCCGACAGCACGCTGCAGTTCCGCTTCAAGCTCTATAAGCCCGGCGCGCCGGCGCCGCTGGCCGACGTCCTGCCGATCCTCGACAATATGGGCCTGAAAGCCCTGGCCGAGGCCGGCTTCCCGGTGGTCCGCGCGGGCCTGCCCGCCGTCTGGGTGCACGATTTCGAGATCGAGGACCCGCGGGGCGCCGGCCTGGTGTTCGCCGACCTGAAGGACGCCTTCGAAGCCTGCGTCGTCGCCGTCTGGACCGGCCGCACCGAGAGCGACGGCTTCAACCGCCTGGTGATGGAGCTCTCCATCCCCTGGCGCGACGCGGCCCTGATCCGGGCGCTCGCCCGCCACCGCCAGCAATCCGGCCTCGACCCCAGCCAGCGGGCGCAGGAGGAGGCGCTGAGCGCCAACCCCAGCGTCGCCCGGCTGATCCTCGACCTCTTCCGTGTCAAGTTCGACCCGGCCACCGAGGTCGGCCTCGCCGAGCGCCGGCGCCAGGCTGACGCGGTGATGATTACGATCATCGAGGCCCTGCAGGAGGTCGAAAGCCTCGACGAGGACCGGGTGCTGCGCCGCTTGGCGCTGCTGGTCGGCGCGACTCAGCGGACCAACTTCTACCAGCCCGGCGCGGACGGCGGGCCCAAGCCCTACATCTCCTTCAAGGTGGCCTCGGGCGAGCTCACCGACCTGCCGGCGCCCAAGCCCTACCGCGAGATCTTCGTCTGGGGGGTCAATGTCGAGGGCGTCCACCTGCGCTTCGGTCCGGTGGCCCGCGGCGGCCTGCGCTGGAGCGACCGGCGCGACGATTTCCGCACGGAGGTCCTGGGGCTGGTGAAGGCCCAGCAGGTGAAGAACGCCGTCATCGTTCCAGTCGGCTCCAAGGGCGGCTTCTATCCCAAGCAGTTGCCGAAGGGCGGCTCGGCCGACGCGGTCCGCGCCGAGGGCGTCAGCGCCTACAAGACCTTCCTGTCGGGCCTGCTCGACATCACCGACAACCTGTCGCCGGGCGGCAAGGTGATCCCGCCGCCGGGCGTTGTGGTCCATGACGGCGACGACCCCTACCTTGTCGTGGCCGCGGACAAGGGGACGGCGACCTTCTCCGACATCGCCAACGGCGTGGCCGAGGACTACGGCTTCTGGCTGGGCGACGCCTTCGCGTCGGGGGGTTCCGCCGGCTACGACCACAAGGTCATGGGCATCACCGCCCGCGGCGCCTGGGAGGCGATCAAGCGCCACTTCCGCGAACTGGGCAAGGACATCCAGGCCGAGCCCTTCACCGTCGTCGGCTGCGGCGACATGTCGGGCGACGTGTTCGGCAACGGCATGCTGCTGTCGAAGCAGACCCGGCTGCTGGCCGCCTTCGATCACCGCCACATCTTCCTCGACCCCGATCCGGACCCGGCGAAGTCCTGGGCCGAGCGGGCCCGGATGTTCGCCCTGCCGCGTTCCTCCTGGGACGACTATGACCGCAAGGCGCTCTCCAAGGGCGGCGGGGTCTTCGCCCGCACCCTTAAGTCGATCCCGTTGACGCCCCAGGTCCGCGCCATCCTGGGCGTACAGGACCAGGCGATGGCCCCCACCGACCTGATCAACGCCATCCTCAAGGCGCCCGCGGAGCTGCTCTACCTTGGCGGCATCGGCACCTATGTGAAGGCCCGCGCCGAGGCCAACGTCGACGTCGGCGATAAGGCCAATGACGCCGTGCGGATCAACGGTTCGGAGCTCAAGGTCAAGGTGGTCGGCGAGGGCGCCAACCTTGGTCTCACTCAGGCCGGCCGCATCGAGTTCGCCAGCGCGGGCGGCCACATCGACACCGACGCCATCGACAATTCGGCCGGCGTCGATACGTCCGACCACGAAGTGAACATCAAGATCCTCACCGGCATGCTGGAGCGCGCCGGCGAGCTCACCCGCAAGAAGCGCGACACCCTGCTGCAGTCAATGACCGACGACGTGGCGTCCCACGTGCTGGCCCACAACTACGACCAGACCCTGGCGCTCTCGCTGATGGAGATGGATTCCCCCGGCGAGCTGGAGCCGCACGCCCGCTTCATGGCCGAGCTGGAGCAGAAGGGCCGCCTCGACCGCGCCGTCGAGGGGCTG
>JANXXK010000004.1 GCA_025350685.1 Alphaproteobacteria bacterium
AGAGCAGTTTGTAGGTGATGTGCGATCCCATGGCGATCGAGCCGCGAATGGCCAGGGAGCCGGAGTGATTGTAGGTGCCGTCGCCGAGATTCACGAAGACGTGCGGTTCGGTGGTGAACGGCGAAGCGCCGACCCAGCTCAACCCCTCGCCGCCCATGTGGCTGTTCAGGTCGGTCTGCGGGTCGTTGAAGCTGGCCATGTAGTGGCAGCCGATGCCGGCGAGCGCGCGGGCGCCCTCCGGGAGGCGCGTCGAGGTGTTGTGCGGGCAGCCGGAGCAGAAGAACGGCTTGCGCTGCTGGTCGGCGCTCAGCGTCACGGCGGCCATCGACGCGGCCGAGACCCGGTTCAGGTAGTCGTAGACCCGCTCCATGTGCGGGCCCGGCGGCAGGCGGTCGGCGATCGCCAGGGCGACCTCGGCCACCGACAGGGAGCCGATCTCCGACAACAGCGGATGGCCCTGCTCGTCGACCTTGCCGATGATCTTCGGCCGCGCATGCGCCGGCAGTTCGTAGAGCGCCGCGCGCGCCTGGGTCTCGATCAGTGGGCGCTTGTGCTCGATCACCATCAGGGTCTCGAGGCCGGCCGCAAACCCGCGCAACCCTTGAGGCTCCAAGGGCCACGGCATGCCGACCTTGTAGATCGCCACCCCCAGGTCGGCGGCCTGGGCGAAGGAGATACCCATGGCGGCGAACGCCTCGATGACGTCCTTGTAGGCCTGACCCTGGCAGACGATGCCCAGGCGCGGCCGCGCGGCGCCCAGCATCACCCGGTCGATCCGGTTGGCCCGGGCGAAGGCCAGTGCCGCCGGGATCTTCTGCGTCCGCAGACGCCGCTCCTTGTCCAGCGGCTGGTCCTTCAGCCGGATGCCGAGACCGCCGGCGGGGACGCGGAAATTTTCCGGCAGGACGAACCTGTGGCGGTCCAGGCCGATGTCGATGGTGACGCCCGAATCCATGGTGTCGGCCAGCGCGATCAGCCCGACCCAGAGGCCGGAGAAGCGACTGAGCTGGTAGCCGAGCAGACCGTAGTCCAGCACCTCCTGCACATCGGCCGGCGACAGCACCGGCATCTCGAAATCCTGGAAGGCGTATTCCGACTGCGACGGCAGGGTCGAGGACTTGCAATTGTGGTCGTCGCCGGCCACCGCCAGCACGCCGCCCTTGGGGAACACCCCGGCGAAATTGGCGTGCTTGAAAGCGTCGCCCGTGCGGTCCACGCCCGGCGCCTTGCCGTACCACATGCCGTAGACACCATCGAACTTGGCGCCCGGGAACAGGTTGGCCTGCTGGCTGCCCCACACAGCCGTGGCGGCCAGGTCCTCGTTGACGCCTTCCTTGAACACCACGTCCGCGGCGGTCAGGAATTTGCGGGCGCGCCCGGCCTGCTGATCGAGCCCGCCCAGCGGCGAGCCCCGATAGCCGGAGACGAAGCCCGCCGTATGCAGGCCCGCAGCCTTGTCCAGCCGGTGCTGATCCATCAGCACACGCAGCAGCGCCTGGACGCCGGTGATGAAAACCCGACCTTCTGTGAGCAGAAACTTGTCGTCGAGCGTCACTTCAGCGTGCCGCATCGCAATTTTCTTCCTTCTGCCCCTCGCGCCGCCTTTAGAAGATCATATAAGATCGCAGCAATTGCTTGCCAAAAGCGTGCCCTGCCCGGTCGGTTCCGGGGCACGAACAACGCGTGCAGGCCACATGCAGGGGTGGAAAACGTGCCTGAGGTGCTCGACGCCGTCGATGCTAAGATTCTGGATCTGATCCAGCACGACGCCGGACTGTCCGTCGCCGAGATCGCCGAGCGTGTCGGTTTGTCCTCCAGCCCCTGCTGGCGGCGCATCAAACGCCTGGAAGACGCCGGTGTCATCCAGCGTCGGGTGACCATCCTCGACCGCGAAAAACTCGGCCTCGGCTTCGAGGTCTACTGCACCGTCAAGCTCAGCCTGCCGACCAAGGACAACCTCGACGCCTTCGAGACCGCCATCGGCAAGCTGGCCGAGGTCGTCCAATGCGCCACGGTCACCGGCTCGGCCGACTATGAGCTGCGCATCGTCACCCGCGACATGCACGCCTTCGACGACTTCCTGCGCGAGCGCATCCTGTCGCTGGGCCTGGTCTCCAACATCGAAAGCCGCATCGTCATCCGCTCGGTGAAACACACCACCGCCGCCCCGCTCGGCCTGATCAGCCCCTACGTGAGCGCGCACGGCTGATCTTCCCTTCCCGCGACACGCGGCAGAGAGGGACCGCCCGCCTGAGAGCGGGTGGTGGAGAGGATAGAGCCTCATCCGCCGCGCTTGCCGCCCTTCCTATCCCCCATCGGCTCTTCGCTTCGCTTGGCCGATGGTCCCCCTTTCCCGTGAACGGGAAAGGAAGCAGGATTGCCCCATGATCGACCTCGTCATCGACCAAAAGCGGAAGGACCTCGGCGGCTTCGAGGTCGGGCGCGTCCTGCCGTTCGCCGGCCACCGCATGGTCGGGCCGTTCGTGTTCTTCGACCACATGGGCCCGGTGGATTTCCTGCCCGGCTTCCCCCGCACCGTTGACGTGCGCCCGCACCCGCACATCGGCCTGTCGACCGTCACCTACCTGTTCGACGGCTCGATCACCCACCGCGACAGCGTCGGCTCCAGCCAGGTGATCCAGCCGGGCGAGGTCAACTGGATGACCGCGGGCAAGGGCATCACCCACTCCGAACGCTTCGAGGACCTGCGCGCCCACGGCGGGTCGATGCACGGCATCCAGGCCTGGGTGGCGCTGCCCACCGCCGACGAGGAGATCGATCCTTCCTTCGCCAACCACGGCCCCGCCGACCTGCCGACCTATGAGAGCCCGGACGGCAAGCTCTGGGCGCGGCTGGTGGCCGGCAAGGCCTTCGGCGCCGAGGCCAAGGTCAAGACCAACTCGCCGCTGTTCTACGTTCACTGGAAGCTGAAGGCCGGCGGCCAGGCCGACCTCGCCCCCGAGTATTCCGAGCGCGCCGCCTACGTCGCCCAGGGGACCGTCGAGGTCGACGGCCGCCAGCTCCACGCCGGCCAGATGGCCGTCCTGACCCCGGGGACCCACGTGCTGTTCACCGCGCAGACCGACGCCATCGTCATGCTGCTGGGCGGCGAGCCGGTGGGCGAACGGTTCATCGAATGGAATTTCGTCTCCTCGTCCAAGGACCGCATCGAACAGGCCAAGGCCGACTGGCGCGCCGGCCGCATGAAGCTCCCCGACGCCGACGACCAGGAATTCACCCCGCTCCCCGGCGACCCGCCGGGGCCGGCTCAGGCGATGAGCTGAGGCGCCACGCCCGCCCCATCCCCACGCCGAGACCGCTTGTCCGAACTCTTCGGTTCAGGGGAGGAACGGGCTAAGGAACCCCATGAACGTCAGCGCCTTCGACCTCTTCAAGCTGGGGATCGGACCTTCCAGCTCGCACACCATGGGCCCGATGACCGCCGCCTGCCGCTTCCTGGAGCGGCTGGCCGGCCAGCTCGAACAGACCGCGCGGGTGCAGGCGACCCTCTACGCGTCGCTCGCCCTGACCGGCCGCGGCCACGCCACCGACCGGGCCGTGATCCTGGGCCTCTCCGGCTTCGAGCCGCGCCGCCTCGATCCGGACCAGGCCGACAAGGTCGTCACTGACGTGCGCGCCAACCAGTGGCTGAACCTCGCCGGCCAGCACGGCATCGTATTCGACGAGGCCCGCGACCTGCTCTGGGAAAGTCGCATCCGCCTGCCGCAGCATCCCAACGCGCTAAAGTTCTCAGCCTTCGACGCGGCCGGCGACCTCCTCGCCGAGCGCACCTATTTCTCCATCGGCGGCGGCTTCGTCCGCGACGAGGACGAGATGGGCCTCAACACGCCGCCCGAGGCCGCCGCCCTGGTCGAGGTCCCCTACCCGTTCGATAGCGGCGAAGAACTCCTGCAGATGGCCTCCGACGCCGGCCTAACCATCGCTGAGCTGATGCGCGCCAACGAACGCGCGCGCCGCGTCGACGAGGCGATCGACGCCGGCCTCGATGAGGTGGCCGACGCCATGTACGCCTGCATCGACCGGGGCATGCGCACCGACGGGATCCTGCCCGGCGGCCTGAACGTCCAGCGCCGCGCCTTCCAGGTTCACCAGTCGCTGATGAGCGACGCCGACAAACGCCTCGCCGACCCGCTGGCGGCGCTGGACTGGGTCAACCTCTGGGCGCTGGCGGTGAACGAGGAGAACGCCGCGGGCGGCCGCGTGGTCACCGCGCCGACCAATGGCGCGGCGGGCCTCGTGCCGGCGGTGCTGCGCTACTACGACCGCTTCTGCCAAGGCACCCAGGCGGGGCGGCACACCTTCCTGCTGACCGCCGCCGCCATCGGCGCGCTCTACAAGAAGAACGCCTCGATCTCCGGCGCCGAGGTGGGCTGCCAGGGCGAGGTGGGCGTCGCCTGCTCGATGGCCGCCGCCGGCTTCGCCGCGGCGCTGGGCGCGTCGAACGCCCAGATCGAGAACGCCGCCGAGATCGCCATGGAGCATAACCTCGGCCTGACCTGCGACCCGATCGGCGGCCTGGTGCAGATCCCCTGTATCGAGCGCAACGCGATGGGCGCGGTGAAGGCCATCGACGCCTGCCGCTTGGCGCTGCTGGGCGACGGCCAGCACACCGTCAGCCTCGACAAGGTGATCGCCACCATGAAGCGCACCGGCGAGGACATGAGCCATATCTACAAGGAAACCTCGCTGGGCGGCCTCGCCGTCAACCTTGCCGAATGTTGATCTGGAGACCCTGAAATGATCGTCGAGATGCGCACCTACACCTTGGCGCTCGGCGCCACCGGCCGCTACTTCAAGCTCTATGGCGAGAAGGGACTGGCGGTGCAGAAGCGCATCCTCGGCCACCTCGTCGGCTACTACGCGGTCGAGGTCGGCGAGCTGAACCAGGTGGTCCACCTGTGGGCCTATGACAACATGGACGAGCGCGCCAAGCGCCGCGCCGAGCTGTGGGCCGACAAGGAATGGCTGGCCTACGTCGCCGAGGTCGGCGTCCTGGTGACCAGGCAGGAGAACCAGGTCCTGACGCCGGCGCCGTTCTTCAAGGTCCCAGCGGCAGCCTAGGGGAGGTCGGAACCGGCGGGTCTCGTGCGTCCTTGGGGCATGATCGACACAATGATGGACCGCCGCATCGCGCTCGCTGGGATCGTCGCCAGCGTCGGCGGAGCAGCGCTGGCCAAACCGAGGCGCCCCCGGATGAGCAAGACCGAATTCACCTCCGAAGGCCTCGCTGGCCTGAAGGCCACCCTGCAGCAACACGTGACGAGCGGCTTCACGCCTGGCCTAGTGGCCCTCGTTTCCCGAGGCGGGGAGACCAAGGTCACGGTGCTGGGGTCCAAGGCGGTCGCCGGGCCGCCGATCGCCCGCGACACCGTCTTCCGCATCGCCTCGATGACCAAGCTGGTGACCGCCGCGGCCGTGATGATGCTGATCGAGGAGGGCAAGCTCCGCCTTGACGAGTCGGTCGACCGGCTGCTGCCGGAGCTGGCCAACCGCCGGGTGCTGAAGCGCATCGACGGGCCGCTCACCGACACCGTCCCCGCCAACCGGGCGATCACCGTGGAGGATCTCCTGACCTTCCGTCTCGGATGGGGCATCCAGTTCGATCCGAACCTGCCGATCAGCAAGGCGATCACCGACCTCGGGATCTGCGGCTTTGGCATGCCCAACCCCGAGCAGCCCTTCGGACCGGACGAGTGGATGCGCCGGCTCGGGGCCCTGCCGCTGATGGCCCAGCCAGGCCAGCAGTGGCTCTACACCACCGGCTCCGACGTCCAGGGCGTGCTGGTGGCCCGCGCCGCCCGCCAGCCGTTCGACGCCTTCATCCGTGAGCGGATCACGGAGCCCTTGGGCATGAAGGACACCGGCTTCTTCGTGCCGGCGGAGAAGCTCGACCGGCTATGCACCGCCTACATGCCCAACGCCGGCAAGCTCGAGCTCTTCGACGATCCGGCGCACAGCCGCTACGCGCACCCCCCGCAATTTCCCGAAGGGGACTCCGGCCTCTGTTCGACCGTCGACGACCTCGCGGCCTTCGCCCGCATGCTGCTGTCGGGCGGCGGCCGGCTCCTCAGCTCCGCCTCGGTCAAGGCCATGACCACCAACCACCTGAGCGTCGAGCAGGCCAAGGGCGGCGAGGAAATCCTCTGCAAGGGCCATGGCTGGGGCTACGGCATGTCGGTCCTCGCCTGGCCTTCCGGCGACGGGCTGCGGCCGGGCGCCTTCGGATGGAGCGGCGGCTTTGGAACCTAGCTCTACATGGACGCGGGCAAGGACCTGACCAGCATCATCCTGACGCCTCGGGTCTTCGACGGCCCCGACCCGCCCCAGTTGCACAAGGACTTCTGGGCGGCGAGCTACCAGGCGCTGGCCTAGGCGCGCAGCGTGGTCTCCATCCGATCCATTAGTTCGATGGTGCCGTGTTCGCGGCGGCCGGCGTCGTCGTAGCCATCGAGGAAGGCGCCTTGCTCGCACAATCTCAACCGCGTCCCGCCGGCCACCGCATGAAACTCCAGGGTCGCCAGCGAGACCGACAGCTTCCGGCCCTCGTGCCACATGTCGTAGGCGTAGACGATCCGCTCGCCCGGCACGATGTCGAAGTAGACCGCGTCGAAGAAGCTCTCGTCGCCCGAGCTGCGCCGGCCCTTCACCCGCTCGCGGCCGCCGGGCCGGAAGTCGAATTCGCGCTGCGCGATCTGCCAATCGCCCGGGCCGAAGAACCAGGCCTGCTTGCCGGCCGCCGTGGCGAAGGCGTCGAACACCCTTTGCGGCGCCACATCGGGATAGGTCCGCTCGATGGTGAAGACGCCGTGGGCGATGCTGTGATCCGTCATTTCGGTTCTCCTTCCGGAAAGCGCTGGAGGTGCGCGCCCAGGCGGTCGAGGCGCGCTTCCCAGTCGGTGCGGCGCCGGTTGATCCAGGTCTCGGCGAGGCTCATGGCGGCCGGCTCCATGCGGCAGGTGCGGACCCGGCCGATCTTTTCGGAGGCGACGAGCCCGCTCGCCTCGAGCATCTGCAGATGCTGGTAGACGGCGGGTAGCGACATGGCGAAGGGCTGGGCGAGTTCGCTCACCGAGCAGGAGCCCTTGGCCAGCCGCTCAACCATGGCGCGCCGCGTCGGGTCGGCCAGGGCCTGGAAGGTCAGGTCGAGGTTGGACACTCAGCCGTCCTTCAGCGGGAAGTACTGGAAGAACGGCTCAGCCTCGGCCAGCACGCGCTGCACGCTGGGGCGCGTCTTCAGCCGGGCGAGATAGGCGCGCAGCTGCGGCCAGGCGTCGAGCGGGACCGCGTAGTCGGCATAGTAGAGCGCCGGGAACGCGGCGCAGTCGGCGAGCGTGAAGGTCTCGCCCACGGCCCAGCCCTCGCCGGCGATCATCGGCGCCAGGAGGTCCAGGCCTTCGCGGACCTTGGCGCGGTTTTGGTCAGCGCCGAACGGATCCTTGGCGCCTTCCGGCCGCAGGCGCTCGGAGACGATTTGCTGGAACGGGTTGTGGATGTAGCTGTCGATCAGCCGGTCGAGCAGACGCACCTGCCGCGCCGCGTCCGGATCGGCCGGGACCAGGCTGCGGGCAGCCGGATAATGCTGCGCCAGGTAGTCGATGATGATCGTCGATTCCGGCACGGTCTGGCCGCGGGCGTCGTCGCGCAGGACCGGGAACTTGGCCAGCGGCCAGACCGCCTGGAACGCAGCGCGGTCGGCGGGGTCGCCCAGGTTCACCACGCGCGTCTCGAACGCCACGCCGGTGTCGTAGAGCGCGATCAGCGCCTTCCAGCAGTAGGATGACAGCGGGTGGTCGTAGAGGGTCAGGCTCATGTCGGGGCTCCACACTTAAGCATTTGCCTAAGTATAAGATCAAGGCGCAGCGCGCAAGCGGGGCGGCGAAATTTCATGCGGTCAGCCCTGCAGGGCTTTGCGGGTCTGTTCCCAGTACTGGGCGCCGGTGATCAGGGTGACCAGGGTCGCCAGCCAGAACAGGCTGTGGGCGGCGATGGCGAAGGGCCCCTCGATCGCCGGGCCCTGCGGCAGGAACGGGAACGCCCCCCAGGCGGCGACCACCAGTTCGCCGGTGAGCGCCACCATCTGCAGCGTTGTCTTCCACTTGGCGAGCATCGTCACCGGCAGCTTGACGCCCTTGCCGGCGCCAACCTCGCGCAAGGCGCTGACGGTGAACTCGCGGAACAGGATCAGGCCGGCGGGCAGCAGCACCATGGGCTGGGGCCCGAGCGCCATCAGGCCCAGAACCGCGCCGCAGACCAGCACCTTGTCGCCGATGGGGTCGAGGATCGCGCCCCAGATGCTCTCGGCGCCGAGCTTGCGGGCCAGCCAACCGTCGAAAAAGTCGGTCACCGCGGCGATGACGAAGGCGTAGACGGCCCAGCGCTCGAGCGCGAACTGGGTCTGTGGCTCCAGATGGTCGGAGAGGCCCGGCACGGCGCCCGCCGCGGCGGCCAGGGCCAGGAACATGAACAGCGCCAGGACCAGGCGCATCGACGTCAGGATGTTGGGGAGGGCTTTCATCGGTGTTCGAGCGTCCAGGCTGAGCCTTCGTTCCGCGCGCTATTCATTGCCGAAGATGCTGCCGAGGATGCCGCCGACAATGGCCGCGCCGCCGACGGCCGGGGCGATGCCCATGCCGCCGCCGCGCCCGGTTCCGCTGTCGCTGCCCGGCAGGTAGCGGGCGATCTCCTCGGCCAGGTTGAGGATCGGCATGGACTGCAGCCAGATGTGGCCGGGCCCAGTGAGCGTCGCCAGGAAGAAGCCCTCGCCGCCGAACAGCATGTTGCGGAAGCCGCCGATCATCTGGATGTCGGTGGAGACGGTGGGGTCCTGGATGCCGATGTGGCCGGCGTGGACCAAGAGCCGCTCGCCCGGGCCAAGGTCCTTCTCGCTCAGCTCGCCGGAGAGGTCGAGGAAGACGACGCCCGGCCCGGTCACCCGCTGCAGGATGAAGCCCTCGCCGGCGAAGAACCCGGCGCCGAGGCGCTGCTGCAAGGCGATCTCCAGCGTCACGCTCATCTCCGCGCAGAGGAAAGTCTCCTTGCGGCAGATCA
>JANXXK010000015.1 GCA_025350685.1 Alphaproteobacteria bacterium
CGCGCGCACGGTCGCGTAGCTCGCATTGGTATGGCCGGCGGAGACGACGACACCGGCCGCGACCAGCCGTCCGATCATCTCCGGGCTGGTGGTTTCCGGCGCCAGCGTGACCAGGGTGCGGCCGTTTTCCAGCGAGGTCAGCAGCTCGAACGCCGCCTCGTCGATCCGCCGCAGCTTGCTGAGCTCGTGGATGCCCTTGCGCTTCGGGTTGAGGAACGGGCCCTCGATGTGCACGCCCAGGACCCCAGGAACGCCCCGGGCGATCGCATCCCGCGTCGCGGCGAGCGCATCGGCGACCGCAAGGATGTCATCGCTGATCAAGGTCGGCAGGAAGCCGGTGGTGCCGAATCGGCGATGCGCCCGGCCAATGGCGGCGATGGTTTCGGCGGTCGGGTCTCCGTTGAAAAGCGCGCCGCCGCCGCCGTTGACCTGGATGTCGATGAACCCGGGCAGCAGCGCAGCGCCCTTGAGGTCATGGCGCCGGGCGTCCGCGGCGACCGTTGCGGTCGGCCCGATGGCGACGATCCGTGCGCCGTCCAGGCGCACGGCGAGGCCGTCCTGGAGCCCGCGGTCCGTCATCACCCGGCCATTGACGAGGGCGACGTCCATCAGGTGGTTTCTGTAACTTTGGAGAGGTGCGGCGGGCGGTCGGGATCGAGGCCTCGCGCCACGGCGAGTTCGCAAGCCATGCGATAGAAGCTCTGCGCGAAGGCGATCGGCTCAAGGACCGGGTGGGCGCTGGGTGCGGCGAGCCGGCAGACGCCGGGCAGATCGCCGCCGCCCGCAAGCATCACGTCTGCACCCTGCCGCACGCAGGCTGCGACCGCGTCTTCGACCCCTGGCCGGGTCTCGTCGTTCTGCGCGAAGGCCAGGATCGGGAAACCCGCGCCGACCAGCGCCATCGGGCCGTGACGGAGCTCCGCGGAACTGAACGCCTCGGCGTGCAGACCGCAGGTCTCCTTGAGCTTCAACGCGGCTTCCTGGGCGACGCCAAATCCCACGCCCCGGCCAAGGACGTACAGATTGCGGGCCCCGATCAGCCGCGCCTGCGCCGGGCGCCAATCGTGGGTCCAAGCGTCGGCCAACAGGTCGGGAAGCCCATCCAGCGCCGTGAGCAGCGCCTGGTCCTGTCGCCAGCAGGCGACAAGTTGGGCGGTGGCTGCGAGGGCTGCGATAAAGGACTTGGTCGCGGCGACGCTGAGCTCGGGTCCGGCGCGCAACGGGATGGTCAGCTCGGCCTGGGTGGCCAGCGGCGACGCTTCGTCGTTCACCAGGGCCACCACCAGCGCGCCGGCGGCGGCGGCGGCCTGGGCGGCTGACAGCAGGTCGGGACTGCGACCGGACTGGGAGATCACCAGACAGAGCATGCCTTCCATGCCCGGCGCGGCTTCGTAGACCGAGCTGACCGACGGCGAGGCCGATGACGTCATCACGCCGAGCTGGGTCTCGATCAGGTAGCGGGCGAAGGTGGCCGCGTGGTCGGAGCTGCCGCGTCCGAAGGTGACCACGGCCCGGGGCGGGGACGCCCGTAGCCGTTCGGCCAGCGCCTGCACGGTCGGCCGATTGCGCGCCAATTGCGCGCGCACCATGCCGGGCGCTTCGGCGGCCTCGTGGAACATCCGCGTGGTTTCCGCCGCAAGGGTCGGTGAGGCACCGGCGCCGCGCGGGGGTTTCGAACCCAACTCGGTCACGCCCGCCTCCAACTCAGGACGCCGACGTGTTGAGCTCTGCGACGAAGTCGTAGGCGTCGCCGCGGTAGTAGGACTTGGTGACCTCCACGGGACGCCCGTCCTTGAGGAAGCTGCGACGCTCGATCAGCAGACCAGGCGCCCCGTCCTCGATCCCCAGCAGCTTGGCGCGTTCGCCGGTGAACAACACCGCCCTCAGCCGCTGCAGCGCCCGAACCGGGCGGACCGCGTGCTGTCCAAGCGCCTCGTAGAGCGACTCCCCCACGGCGGTCTCGCTGGGCAGGCAGAACCCCGGCACCGTCGAATACTCAAGCGCCATCGGCTCGCCGTCGGCGTATCGGATGCGGTTGAAGCGATAGACCCGGCTGCCAGGGCTCAGCCCCAGGGTCAGCGCCTCCTCGGGCGTGACCGCGCCGGCCGATCGGCTCAGCCAGACGCTCTCGGGTCTGCGGCCGCGAGAGATCATGTCTTCGGAGAAGGACGACAGCTTCGAGAAGCTCTTCTCCACCCGGGTCTCGCCGCGGGCGGCCACAAAGGTGCCCGCGCCCTGGCGGCGCGTCAGCATGCCCTCGCCCACCAGGGCGTCGAGCGCCTTGCGAACGGTGATGCGGGAGATGCCGAATTCCTCAGCCAGTTCGCGCTCCGGCGGCAGCGCCTCCTCGGCGGCGAGGCGGTTGTCTTCGATGGCGTCGCGCAGCGCGTGCTTCAGCTGCTGATACAGCGGCGCCCGGTTCTGCTCATCGAGACTGCCGACGAGTTCGGAGAACGACGCCAAGGCCTTGGTCCTCTTGCTGGGCGCGCCGCTGACCGCTGACGCACCATCCACTTTCTGCCACATCATAAGACCAGTTGCATATCAATATTTGATTGGTACGCAATAGGACCGTATTTGGGCTTGCAATCCCTGATAGTTTGATGACAGCTATGCGAACGGATGGGTCGTGGTTCGCTGATTGGCCGTCAATCGACGCTTCATTGGTATTGAACTGGGCCTAGGGGGAGTCGCCGTCCGAGCGATCCGATACGGGGAGATAAAGCGATGCAGGTACGTAGACATATTCTAGTCGGTTCGGTGAGCGCGGTCGCGCTGATCTGCGGCGCGGCCTCACCGGTGTTCGCCGCCGAGGCGGCAACCCCCAGTGTAGGCGAGGTCGTGGTCACCGGCATCCGCGAGTCGTTGCAAAAGGCGATCGAGCTCAAGCGCGCCAGCGACGACCAGGTCGACGTGATCTCGTCCGACGACATCGGCAAGCTGCCCGACAAGAACGTCGCCGACGCCCTGCAACGAATCCCCGGCGTCAACACCACCTCGGCTGCGAGCGGGGAAGGCGGCTTCGACGAGAACGACCGCGTCTCCATCCGCGGGACCTCGCCCAGCCTCACCCAGGTGACCATCGACGGGCACGGCGTCTCGACCGGCGACTGGTTCATTCTCGACCAGTTCGCAACGGTGGGCCGCAGCGTCAGTTTCACCCTGCTGCCCGCCGAGATCGTGGCGATGACGCAGGTCTACAAGACCCAGGACGCGGCCTTGATGGAAGGCGGCGTCGCCGGCGCGGTGGATATCGTCACGCGCCGCCCGCTCGACCTGCATCAGCCGCTGACCTTCCAGGGCTCGCTGCAGGGCGTCTACAACTCGCTCACCAAGTCGACCAAGCCGCAGGTCAGCGGCATGCTGTCCTGGCAGAATTCCGACGCCACGTTCGGTGCGCTCGTGCAGGGCTTCTATGAAGATCGCAGCGTCCGCCGTTACGGCCAGGAGACGCTAGGCTACACCCAGATTGCGCCCGGCATGCAGACGGCCACCAGCCACCCTGAGCTGATCGGCGTGTGGGCGCCGGTGCTGATCGGATCGACGCTCTTCGAGCAGGAACGCAAGCGCAAGGGCGGCGACATCACCCTGCAATGGCGGCCCAACGACAGAGCCGAGATCCGGGTCAACGGCTTCTATTCGAAGCTCGACGCCACTAATCACAACAACAACTACATGTACTGGGGCTCACGGGAGCTCAGCAACAACTCCCCGACCAGCTTCACGGTCGTCAACAACACCCTGACCTCGGCGACCTTTCCCCTGAACGGCCCGTCCGGCGCGCCGGTGGAAGGTCTGGTGGTCGACAACATCATTCGGCCCAACGCCAGCGGCGAGAGCTACTACGTCAACCTCGACGGCGACTTCCGGGCCACCGACACCCTGACCTTCAAGACCCAGATCGGCTACACCCACGGCGTCGGCGACACGCCCACCGAGCCGGCGTTCGAAGTCGACGGCTTCACAGGTATTTCCTACGCGCCCTCCGGGAATGGCTGGAAGGTCACGCCCACCAACATCAACCCGGCGAGCCCCGCGGGCCTGTCCAACGACTGGGCGTGGAACGAGACCTTCACCTCGGTCGATAAGGAAGTTTACGGCAAGGTCGACGGCGACTGGGCGGTCAATCACGGGCCGTTCAAGGACGTCCTGTTCGGCGCCCGCTACGCCGACCACACCCGTCAGGTCGACGGCTGGGACCGCGGTTGCACGCTAGGGGCTAACGGCGCCTGCTGGACCTCGCCGACGATGCCCTTCTCGGCCACCAATCCGACGGCCTATCCGGGTGGCTTCAACTCCGGCGCGCTGGGGATCCCTGGCCTGCTGATCCCGATCGCCGGCAATCCGGACAAGATCGTCTCCATCCTCAACGCCATCAACGACGGCGTGCACGGGCCGATCTCGTCGATCAAGACGGCGCAGAACTACTACTGGCCGGGGGCCTTCAGGGTCGCCGAAAAGGATTTCGCCGCCTACGTCATGGCCAAGGTCGGCGGCGAGGGCTGGCGCGGCAACATCGGCGTGCGGGTCGTCGACACCAAGGAGAACGCGTTCGTCAACGTTTCCGACCCGTCCGGCGCGATCCCTGGCGATGTGCTGAGCTCCGCCTACGGCCCCTACAAGGTCACCAAAGTCAGCCACGACTATCTGGACTTCCTGCCCAGCCTGAACCTGACGTTCGACATCAAGGACGACCTCTTCCTGCGAGTGTCGGCCGCCGAGACCCTGGCGCGGCCCGACTTCAGCGCGCTGGGCGGCACCGTGTCGCTCACCGACACCACGCTCACTGGCAACGGCGGCAACCCGAACCTGAAGCCGATCAAGGCGGCGGTCTATGACGCGGCCTTGGAGTGGTATTACGCGCCGACCTCCATCGCGGCGATCAGCGTCTTCTACCAAGACCTGTCGTCCTACGTAAGCTTCGGGGTCGCGCCGGCCACTTACTACAGCCAGTTCTACAAGGCGTTCAAAACCTACTCGGTCTCCTCGCCGATCAACACGACGGGCGAGGTCAAGGGCGTCGAACTGCAGGTGCAGCAGCCGCTGCCCTACAACTTCGGCTTCCAGGCCAACGCCACCTACGTGGACTCTCATGACGCCGACGGCAATCCGCTGGTCGGGACCTCGAAGTTCACCGCCAACGTCGTCGGCTACTACGAGAACAAGGGGCTGAGCGCGCGGCTGGCCTACACGTACCGCTCGCACTACTTCGTCGGCCTGGACCGCAGCGCCGCGGAAAATCAGGACAACTACGGCTCGATGGACGGCTCGCTCAGCTACCGGATCAACGGCGCTGTCGAGCTGACCGTGGACGCCCTGAATATCACCAACAACAAGCTCAAATATTACGCGCTGAACAAGACGCAGCCGCGCGCCGTCTACGACAACGGTTCGCAGATCTTCTTCGGCCTGCGAGTGCGCTACTAGGGTTCCCCGGTCTCCGTTCCTCCCAGAGGCCAAGACTGAAACGGAGCGGTTCGCCGCTCCGTTTTTTCTTCTGCCCTAGCCTACTGCGTAGCCGAGGCGGCCGATCCATGGCGCCAGCACCGGCAGGGCAGGGGCCAGCTGGGCCTGATAGGCCCGCCAGCGGCCGATGCCCCGGCGATTAAGCCCGGCGCGGACCTGGGGCGCGCTCGGGGTGCGCACTGATCGCCGGCGCGCCGTCGCCGCGACGTCGGCCATCGACGCGGCCATCTCCAGCCCTAGGAATGCGCAGATCGCCGCCAGGCCCGGCTCGAAGTCCTCGATCAGCGCCTCGTGGCGCACATCCATCCAGGCCAGCGGCAGGAGCCGCCTGTACGCCGCGGCCAATGTCATGCCGGCGGCATAGCACGCCGCGGTCTCCGCCAGGTCGGTGAAGGCGTAGGTCATGGCGTTCAGCTGGAAGTTGTTGCGTAGGCAACTCAGGACAACATCGCGGGGGTCGCGCACGGCGAACAAGATCCGAGCGTCGGGAAACAGCTTGGCCACCAGCGGCAGGTCCTCGGTCCCGGCGGGCTGCTTGTCGATGAACGTCCGGCCGGCGGTGTCGACGCCATGACCGGCGACCTCGGCCCAGTAGCGCGCTCGCCAACTGGCCGCCTCGTCGTCGGACAGACGGGCGAGGCGCTGAAGACCCTGTGGAGAGCTCATGAACTCGGCGTGTGCGGCGGCCAGGGTTGGCGCCTCCTCCAGGGCGACCACGCCGGCATGCCCGGCCAGGGCCTGTTCCAGCAAGGTCGTTCCGGATCGTGGAAAGCCCAACAGGAAGGCATGGCCTGGCGCCTGGCCGGGCGCGGGGGTCATGGCCGGCGCGTTGCCCCAGGGCGCCGGATCGGCGGCGCGGAACCAGGCCGCCAGACGCTCAAATCTGGCGACCGCGCCTTCGCGGCCCCGCGCGCGCTCGGCATAGAGCAGCCGCTGCAGGGCCTTGCCCTGCACCGCCGCGGCGAAGGCTTCGGCGAAGCGGCCGAGCGCGTCCAGGGCTTCCCCGGCGAGTAGCAGGGCGTCCGCCCGCTGTTCGGGCCCCAGGCGCGGGTCGCTCAGCAGCCGGCGGAGCTGGTCATGTGCGGCCGCGAAATCGCCGCGGCCCAGCGCCACGCGAGCGCCAAGCCAGCGCAGGTTGGGCGCATCGGGATGTCGCGCCTGCAGCGGCGCCAGCCAATGATCGGCGCTTGCCCAGTCGCCGGCGTCCACGGCCAGCAGCGCCAGGTTGAACGCGGCCTCAAACCATTGGGGATCGCCAGCCAGAGCCCGCACGTAGAGCGCCATGGCCTCGTCGACGCGGCCGAGACTCTGCAGCACGCTGCCCTTGCCGCAGAGCCACGCCGGCGCGTCCGGCGCCAGCGCGAGGGCTTCGTCCCAGGCAGCGATGGCCAGCTCGGGTCTTCGCGCCGAGAACAGGCTGACCGCCAGGACCGACCACCCCTCCGCGTCGGCGGGCGCACGCTCGACGCGACGCCGCGCCGCGGCGATCGCCTCCTCAAAGCGGCCGGCGCGCAGCAAAGCGTCTTGCCCGTCCGACGGTGTTCGACCGATCCTCGGCTCTGCGGCGGGGGAGGCGTGCGGGGGCAGGGGCGGGGTCTTCGACAAGCCCAAACCGTATCGCCGCCGCGGCCGTCACGCCATGGGAAGTGGCGGTGCTGTCAGTCCAGCGGCAACTCGTCTCCACTTGGCCGCAGTGACCCCGACCCGCGCCCGGCTCTAACCCATCACCTCCCTCCACTCAGCCAGGGCGGCTGAGCGTCTTTCTCGGTAGAGGTCTCTGTTGATGAGGTGGCGTTCCTGGTTGCAGTGGTTGTGGACCGTGCCGTGGACGGCTGAGGGGGCCATCAAGCACCGATCCGAGGCTCGAGGAACGACGTACACCTTTCAGGCGATCGCAAAGAGATTTGAGGGCGTTTGTCAAGGCAGCCGCGAATACTTGCGCGCGCCGTCGGGGCCGGCCGGAGCCCCGCTTGTTTATGCTCCAGCTTTTCTGCACCGTGACCCCGCAAAAAACGCCGAAAATCGTTTCTACTTGGTGGCGTTGACAGTGCTCCGAGGAGCGCTTGCCTACTTCGCCGCCGCCGCCCGCGCGGCGTTCCAGGCGGCCTTATCCTCCACTGGCCCGGTGGGCAGGTACTTCGGCGGCTTCCTGGCGTGAGCCGCCTGTTCGAAGGCGTAGCCGTAGGCCAGCAGCTTGGCGTCGGTCCAGGCCGGGCCAATGAACGACAGGCCGACCGGCAGGCCGTCGACCTGGCCCATGGGCACGGTCAGGTGCGGATAGCCGGCGACCGCCGCCGGGCCGCCGGCGCCGCCACCGACGAACTGGTCCTTCAGCACCGGGTCGATCAGCCAGGCCGGGCCGAGGGTGGGCGCGACCAGGACCTGGACCTTGTTGTCGGTCAACAACTTGTCGATGCCCTCGGGCCCAGCCAGGCGGTGGGCGTCGGCCTTGGCCGCGAGGTAGGCCGGGTCGGTGAGCCCCTTCGTCGCCTCGGCGATCTCGAACTCCTCCTGACCGAAAAGCGACATCTCCTTGTCAGCGTGGGTCTTGTCGAACGCGATCAGGTCGGCGAGCGTGCGGCTCGGGACCTGGTCGGGCTTGGTGGATGCCAGATAGGCGTTCAGGTCGGCCTTCAACTCGGTCATCAGCACGGCCTGCTCAAGGGAGCCGACATCCTTGTCCGTCGGGAACTTCTTGATCTCGACCAGGGTCGCGCCGGCGGCTTCGAGGGTCTTCAGCGCTTTGTCGAACACCGCGTCGGTCTCCGGGTGGAAGCCAGCGGCGAAGCGCAGAACGCCAACGCGTACCCCGTTTAGTACGCCGGGCTTGAGGCCCGAAAGGAAGTCGTGGCCGGCAAGGTCGGCGTGGGCGGTGGCCGCGTCCTTCGGATCGGCGCCGGCCATGACCTGGGCTAGCAGAGCGGCGTCGCGGACAGTGCGGGCCATGGGCCCGGCGGTGTCCTGGCTGTGGCTGATCGGCACCACATAGGTGCGTGGGATCAGGCCGACCGTGGGCTTCAAGCCGACGATGCCGTTGATCGAGGCCGGACAGGTGACCGAGCCGTCGGTCTCGGTGCCGACCGCGGCCGCGGCCAGGCTGGCGGCGGCCGCCGCGCCCGAGCCGGAACTGGAGCCGCAGGTGTTGCGGTCCAGGGCGTAAGGGTTGCGGGTCTGGCCGCCGGTGGCGCTCCAGCCGCTGACCGAATGGGACGAGCGGATATTGGCCCACTCGGAGAGATTGGTCTTGCCCAGGATGATCGCGCCGGCGGCGCGCAGCCGGGCGACCAGCGGCGCGTCGCGGCGCGTGATGTTGTTGGCCAGCGCCAGCGAGCCGGCGGTGGTGGCCACCGGATCGGCGGTCTCAATGTTGTCCTTCACCAGGATCGGCAGGCCGGCCAGAGGTCCGAGCGGGCGTCCCGCCTTGCGCGCGGCGTCGGACGCCGCGGCCTGGGCGGTGGCGTTGGGGTTCAGCGCGATCACCGCGTGGAGCTTCGGATTGAGCCGGGCGATCCGCTGTTCGTAGAGCTTTACCAGCTGGACCGAGGTCGTACGGCCGCTGGCCAGGTCGGTTTGCAACTGGTCCAGCGATTTCTCGACAACGGTGTAGGGGGCAGGCGCGGCCCTGCTGCCGCCGGCCGCCGCCATCAGCGTCAGGCAGAGGGATACAAGGACGGTTCTCTTCAACGCTGGCTCCTCAAGGAACTGGGCTAGGGGGTGGGCTAGCGGACGTACATCATTACCACGAGCCGGATGACCTCCGGCGAGGAGTCAAAGTAGCGAGACGGGTCAGTCGATTTGGCCATGACCTCGGCGTAGATCGAGTCCGTTACATCGCTCCTAAAGTTTGGGCTGACAAAGGCACGGCCAGAATTAGGTCACGTCCTTAGACTAGGTCGCAGAAATGCAGGATTTCATCGATCTCGAAGGCGCTTCGGGCGCGTCATACCGTTTTCGGATCTGGGCGTCTGACGCCAGCCATCTGCCGGTGGCGGGGAATTTC
>JANXXK010000027.1 GCA_025350685.1 Alphaproteobacteria bacterium
CGCCAAGGGCGGCCTGCTGATCGCCACTGAGAAGGGCCTGGCTGTCTGCGACCCTGACGCCGGCGAAATCGCCATCGTCCAGCCGCTGGAGTTGCCGCAAGGCTTCCGCACAAACGACGGCAAGATCGATGGCGACGGTAATTTCTGGTGGTCGACGATGGACGACGACGGCGGCAAGCGGCCAGGCTCGGTCTACCGCACCAACGCGAAGTTCCAGACCGAGCAGATGCTGACCGGGGTTCACATCGCCAACACCGTCTCGTTCAGCCCCGGCGGCCGAAAACTCTATCTGGCTGACTCCAAGCTGCAGACCATCTTCGCCCATGACATGAAGGACCTCTCGAATCTGGAGATGTTCGCCAACACCCAGGGCGGGCCGGCCACGCCGGACGGCTCGGCGGTCGACGCCCACGGCTACCTTTGGAACTGCCACTGGGGCGGCTGGCGGATCGTCCGCTATGCCTCGGACGGCTCGATTGAGCGCACCATCCAGATGCCCGTCGAGCAGCCGACCAGCTGCGCTTTCGGCGGCCCTCGCCTGACCACCCTCTATGTGACCAGCGCCTGGGACGACTTCAGCCCCGCCCAGCGGCAGATGCAGCCGCTGGCCGGCGGCCTGTTCGCCATCGAAACCGGCGTGAAGGGGCTGGCGCTGCCGCTGTTTGAAGGGTGAGGTAGGCTATGGCCAAGAAACCTCTGCGCAGCACGAAGAGCTACGGCAAGCACGACCGCGACGGCTTCATCCATCGCAGCTGGATCAAGGCCACCGGCCTGCCGGACCACGTTTTCGACGGCCGCCCGGTGATCGGCATCGCCAACACCTGGTCCGAACTGGTCACCTGCCAGATCGGCCTGCGCGACCTGGCCGAATATGTGAAGCGCGGCGTCTGGGAGGCGGGTGGGCTGCCCATCGAGTTCCCGGCCATGTCGCTGCCCGAGACCCAGATGCGGCCGACAGCCATGCTGTTCCGCAACCTTCTCGCCATGGAGGTCGAGGAGTCTATCCGCGCCAATCCCATCGACGGGGTGGTGCTGCTGGGCGGCTGCGACAAGACCACGCCGGGTCTCCTGATGGGGGCGGCCAGCGTCGACCTGCCGGCCATCTTCCTGTCCTCAGGCTCGATGCTAAACGGCAAATTCCAGGGCCGCGACCTCGGTTCGGGCACCGATGTCTGGCGGTTTTCGGAAGCGGTCCGCGCCGGCGAGATGAGCCTGGACGACTTCATGGCCGCCGAGTCGGGCATGAGCCGCTCGGCCGGCGTCTGCAACACCATGGGCACGGCCTCGACCATGGCCAGCCTCACCGAGGCGCTGGGCATCTCGCTGCCGAACAACGCCGCCCTGCCGGCCGTGGACTCGCGCCGCAAGGTGCTGGCTCACCTGACTGGCAATCGCATCGTCCAGCTGGTGAAGGACGACGTGAAACCGTCCGACATCCTCACCCGCCAGGCCTTTGAGAACGCCATCCTCATGCACGCCGCGATCGGCGGCTCGACCAACGCGGTGGTGCATCTCCTGGCGCTCGCCGGCCGCGTCGGCGTGCCGCTCGACCTCGCCGACTTCGACGAGATCGCCCGAGACGCGCCGCTGCTCGTCAACCTCATGCCGTCTGGCAAATATCTGATGGAGGACTTCTGCTACGCTGGCGGCGCGCCGGCGGTGGCGAAGGAGCTGGGCCCCCTCTACCGCCGCGACGCCATGACCGTATGCGGCAAGACGCAAGGTGAGGTCGCCGACGCCGCCCAGGTCTGGAACCGCGAGGTGATCGGCACGCTGGAGGCGCCCGTCGGGCCGTCATCCGGCGTCTGGGTGCTGAAGGGCAACCTTTGCCCAGACGGCGCGATCCTGAAGCCCAGCGCCGCCACGCCTTCGCTGCTCATCCACCGCGGCCGCGCCGTGGTCTTCGACGACATCGAGGACTACCACGCGCGCATCGACGACCCGGACCTCGACGTCGACGAAACCTCCGTCCTGGTGCTCAAGGGTTGCGGGCCGAAGGGCTATCCCGGCATGCCCGAGGTCGGCAACATGGGCCTGCCGTCCAAGCTGCTGGAGAAGGGCGTTACCGACATGGTCCGCATTTCTGATGCGCGGATGAGCGGCACCGCCTATGGCACGGTGATCCTGCACGTTGCGCCGGAGGCCGAGGCCGGCGGTCCGCTGGCGCTGGTCCAGAACGGCGACGAGATCGCCTTCGACGGCCCGAACCGCTCGCTGGAGCTGCTGGTCGACGCCGACGAACTCGCCGGCCGCCGTGTGGCCTGGGAAGCCGCCCGCAAGCCCTCCAAATACGTTCGCGGCTGGTACCGGCTTTATATCGACACCGTCCAGCAGGCTGATCGCGGCGTGGATCTCGACTTTCTGGTTGGTAGATCGAGCGCCGCAGTCGACCGAGAGTCGCATTAATCGCGCGACAAGCGAATTGTCCGGACACGGCGCGTCAGAACGCTTCGTTTGAGGCGGGATTTCGCGTTTCCGCCGCTTGCAATCGCCATAGCAATGCCTGACCCTCGCGCGAGGGTTCGGGGGTGCGCGATGAGCCAGACAAATACGGAGCGCGCCAAATTGCTCGCGCAGAACCTGGTCGAAGTGCTGTCCTCCTATGAGGAGGAACTCATGCTGCTAGAACGCGAGACGCCGGCCATGGGGCAGTTGCGCCGCGCGGTCGGAATCACTATTGCCGAAGCCTGTTTCCTGATCAGCGATCACACGGTTGGTCAGGACGAGTGGGTCCCGCCCGCTGATGGGCAGGCGCGGCACACCGGTTAGAACAGCAACCCCTTTTCGGAGACATCATGGCCCGCAAACCCGAGGCGCTCGCAGATCCCATCGACATCGCCGTCGGCGCAAGGATCCGCTTGTTGCGCAAGGTGCGTGGTCTGTCCCAGCAGGCGCTGGCCGAGGCGGCCGGCGTGACCTTCCAGCAGATCCAGAAGTACGAGCGCGGCGCGAACCGGGTTTCGGCCTCCATGCTCTCGCGCATCGCCGCGACGCTGCAGGCGCCGATGTCGGAGATGTTCGGCGAGGCCGGTCCCGCCAGCGGCGCGATTGACGAGGTCGCGGCCCTGCTGGCCGAGCCCGGCGCGCTGGAACTGCTGCGCGCCTACACCCGCCTGCCGAGGGGCGCGCCCCGGGCCACCCTCGTCGAATTCGTGCGCAGCCTGACGGTCGTTTAACCCACGCCGAGGCGGGCCTCCCGGGCGCCGGGCTAGGCGCTCACCCCCAACGCGGCCGCCGCCCGGTCCTTGACGGCCTTGTAGTCGACCTTGCCGTTGGGAGCGCGGCCAATGGACTCGACCAGCAGCAGGTCGCGGGGCGCCTTGTAGCCGGCGAGCGTCTTGCGCACGTGTTCGGAGAGGTCGGCCAGGGTCGGCTGGGTGGTCCCGTCGGTCTCGACGACCGCGCAGATCCGCTCGCCGAAGCGGGCGTCGGGCAGGCCTACCACCACGGCGTCGCGGACGTCGATGTGGGTCTTCAACGCCTCTTCGACCTCTTCCGGGAAGACCTTCTCGCCGCCGGTGTTGATGCACACAGAGCCGCGGCCGAGCAGCTTCAGGGTTCCGTCGGCGTTCACCTCGGCCCAGTCGCCCGGCACGCTCCAGCGGATGCCTTCGATGATCCTGAAGGTCTTGTCGGTCTTCTCCTGGTCCTTGTAGTAGCCCTGCGGCAGGAGGCCGCTGACCGCCACCATGCCCCGCTCGCCGGAGCCCGGCTGCACGCGCCGCCCGTCCTCGGTGAAGATCACGCAGTTGGGGCCCGGCGTGAAGGCGGCGGTCTGCGCCTCGGCGCCCGGCGCGGAGGCCGACACGCCCAGGCCCACCGCTTCGGAGGAGCCGAAGCTGTCGAAGATCATGGCGTTCTTGGCGTGGCTCAGCAGCCCGCGCTTGTTCTCGTGGCTCCACATGGAGCCGGACGAGCTCATCGCCTTGACGCTCGACAGGTCCCATCGGCCCGGGTTCGCCTCCAGCGCCTCCAGCATCGGGGTTGAGAAGGCCAGACCGACGATGACGATGTTCGTGGCCTCCAGCCGGTCGGTCTCGTCCCACAGTTCCATGGCGTTGAACTTGCGCGAGGGTAGGTAAGTGGCCGTGCCGCCGACGTTGAAGGCGATCAGGTTGGAGAACTGCCCTGTTCCGTGCATCAGCGGACACGCGATCAGGGTCGTCGGCCGCAGGTGTTCCGGGCCCTGGATGCGCGCCAGCAACTCCTGGAGCGACGACGCCGGAAGGATGCCCTGCAGCGCGTTGCCGCCGGCGCCGATCACATTGAACAGGTCGTCCTGGCGCCACATCACGCCCTTCGGCATGCCGGTGGTGCCGCCGGTGTAGAGCAGCAGCAGGTCGTCGCCCGATCGGCCCCAGGTCGCCTTGGCGGGCCGCTGGGCGGGGGTCTCGGCGACGATGGCGTCGTAATCGCTGGCCCAGGCCGGCACGGCGTGTCCCGGCTCAGCGACCGCGATCCACGCTTTCGCCGGTCAGGCGGCCGCGGATGGTCTCCAACACATCAGCGAACTGGGCATGGAACACCACGGCCTGGGCGTCTGCGTTGTCGAACAGGTAGAAGAGTTCTTCCGGCCCATAGCGGTAGTTGGTGTTGACCGGGGCGAACCCGGCCTTGAAGGCGGCGAAGTAGGTCTCGAGGTACTCAGGTCCATTGTAGAGAAAGGCCGCGACCTTAGCCTGATGGTCCAGGCCGGACGCGATCATGTGGGTGGCCAGCGCATCGGCGCGGGCGTCGAAATCGGCCCAGCTGAGCACCCGCTCGCCCTGGATGAAGGCCGGCCGCTCGGGCTGGATGGCGGCGATCGCCTCCCAGACATCGGCAAAGGTCCAAGAACTCACCGCAATCCTCCCGAAGCGCTTCTTATCGTTGGGAAGAACTTGGCGACGGCGCCCCCAAGGAAGTCAACCGCCAGGCGTCGACTCAGATCGGAAGCGCGGTGGTGAATTTGATCTGCTCCATGGCGAACGACGAGGAGACGTCCTGCAGCGGCGCCGCTGCGATCAGCCGCTTGTAGAAGGCGTCGTAGGCGGCGATGTCCTTGACGATGACCTTCAGCAGATAGTCGGTCTCGCCCGACATCCGGTAGAACTCGACCACCTCGGGCAGGCCAGCTGCGCCGGCGCCGAAGGCGTTCAGCCATTCCTCGTCATGCCGGCTGGTCTTGATGGCCACAAAGACCACCAGGCCCAGGTCGAGTTGCTCACGGTCGAGCAGGGCCACGCGCCGTTCGATCACACCGGCGTCGGTCAGCCGTTTGACCCGTTTCCAGCAGGGGGTCTGTGAGAGGCCAGCCAGCTCGGCGAGTTCGGCGATGGGCGTGGTGGCGTCCACCTGCAGTTCGCGGAGAATCCGCCGGTCGATAGCGTCGAGAACGAAATTCATGAAATCTCCTTCGCGCGGGAATTTCATACTACAAGCCCGCCTCGGGAAAGGTAATGCATCCTTGAATTCAGGCGGGAATAGCCGGTGCGGTTGATATTCGGCCTTGCTGGGTCGCCGGCATGATATTCTGATCGTCATATCATCGCGCCGCCGACTGGACCCGATCGTGCGCTACACTGATACCCATAAGGCGGAGACGCGCCGAAGAGTGCTGCGCGTTGCGGCCCGGGCCTTGCGCGCCCGCGGGCCTGATGGCTTCAGCGTCGCCGAGATCATGGCCGAGGTGGGCCTGACTCACGGCGGTTTCTACGCCCACTTCCCGAGCAAGGAGGCGTTGATCGCGGCTGCAGTCGAGGAAGCCTTCGAGGACATCCGCCGCCGCCATCTGCGGCGCACGGCCGGCAAGACCACGCCGCAGGCGCTGGCGGCCTACATTGACGCCTACCTTTCGCCCCGACACCGAGATGGTCTGCAAAGCGGCTGCCCGATCGCCGCGCTGGCCAGCGACATGCCCCGGCAGGGTCCGTTGGTCCGCACCGCCTATGATAAGGGCGCCGCCGGCCTGCTGGCCCGCCTTGAGCATTGGATGCCTGAAGTCGAGCCGCTCAAGCGGCGGAGTCTGGCCGCCTCGGTGCTTGCCGAAATGGTCGGCGCCGTGATTCTCGCGCGGGCCATCGACGACGCGGATGCATCCGCCCGCCTGCTGGCGGACTCGCGCCGGCGAATGCGGGCGCGGACGGGCTTGGCGGCCGCCCAGGCGTAGCTCCGGGAGCCCTCGAGGCCCTTTTTTCCCCACGCAACAGCGCTATGACACTTCTTCAGGTGGCGCGAGGCGCAATTGCTCCTAGGATACCGCCAAGCGACTCAGTTCACGCATCTATCTCGCGTGGCGGCAGTGGCCTGAAATCTAGCTCGGGGAGCCCAATGGCTGACACCAAGAAAACCAACGCGCTGCAAAAGCCCCTGACACCTTCGGCTGAACTTGCCGCTGTGGTCGGCCCGGGACAATTGTCCCGCGGAGAGGTCGTTTCGAAGATCTGGGTCTATATCAAGGCCAATAACCTGCAGGACCCGAACAACAAGCGCGACATCCTGGCGGACGCCAAGCTGAAGCCCGTCTTCGGCGGTAAAGACAAGGTGAGCATGTTCGAAATGAACAAGCACCTTGCCGGCCATCTGAAGTAGGCGATTCATCCTGCGGCAGTCTTGGGGCTAGCCGCATTCAGGATCTGCAGAAACCTCGCAAGGCCCTGGCCTAGTGGGGTTTCTTGCTGTCTGGGCTAGGGCTTCGAGCCACCCGTAGACCGGGCGAAATGCCGCAGTTTTCTACCGTTCCGTGCGCCTTCCCTTAACCGTGGCTTGCGATGATGCTGGCCGTAAATGCGCGTCGGGGAGGAGATCGTGGCCGAGAGCGCCAGAGTGGTCGCTCAGATCGGACCCGCGGCCGGCGCACGGCCGGAATCGCAGGGTGAACAGCTGGACGCCCAGGCGGCCGCCCAGCTGACGGGCGCCGTTCGGCTGGTTTCCGCCGACGCCGAGGCCGCTCTGGAGCGGCTCAGCGATCCGCGCCTGCTCGCCGCCGGCAAGATCAACATCATGTCGCTAGAGGCCGTTCAGGAGCGGTTCGGCGAACGCTGGCTGGCGCGTAGGGAGCAGGTCTTCGCCTTCGCCGAGGGTGTGCTGGAGCGCAGTCTGGCCGGTCGCGGCGTCTATCTGCGGGTTTCGGACACCGATTTCGTCGTCATCCATCCCGAACTGGGCCGTCTCGCCGGCCAGGCCGCCTGTCTGCGCTACCTGCGCGAGGTGCTGAACCGATTCCTGAACGACGCGAGCTGCGCCGGCGCGGGTATTCTGCAGGTCACCAAGATCGGCAAGGGCCGGCTCGAGGCCGCCGCGGTGGATGCGCAGGGTGCGGAAGCCGCCACCCAAGGAGCAACCCCCGCCAGCGAGGCGCCGAACCGGCTCGCGGCCTACCGCGGTGACGTCGAGCCGGGGGCGCGGCTGCTCAACCGCTGGACCCAGTTCGTCGCCGCCGACGGGCGCGAACTGCGCATCTCCGCCACCCTGGATCCGGTCTACGAGCTCAAGGGCTTCACCCGCATCGGCTTTCGGATGATCCGGCGGGTCATTGTCGTCGCGAGCGGCGAGGAGTTGACGGTGCAGCAGGTGGCGGCGCTTTCGCCCGGCGACCTGTTGCGCGCGGACCTGGCCACCATCACCCGTGGCATCGACCGGCTGAACGCCGACGGTGGTGAGCAGCAGCTCAGCCTGATCGTGCCGGTGACCTACTCCAGCCTCTCCAGCCTGCGCGGCCGCGCCGAACTTCTCGAGCCACTGAAGACCGCCGGCAGCCTGGTCAAGCTGGGGGTGATCTGCGAACTGCTCGACATTGAGGGGGCGCCGGCCAGCGCGCTGATGGCGGCGACCTCGCTGGTCCGGCCGTTCTCGCTGCTGGTCATGGGCCGCCTGGACCGCCCGGCGCCGGGCGCGGTGGCCCGGCTCCGGGGCGCGGGGCTGCAGGCCCTATCGTTCGAGTGCCCGCAGGGGATGGGCGAAGCGGAGTTCCAGGGCTGGGCCGGCGCGGCGGTCTCCGCAGCGCGCAAGCTGACCCGCTCGGTCCTGGTCTATGGCGCTGGCTCCACCGAGCGCGCCGGGAAACTGGCTTCGCTGGGGGCCAGCCACGTCAGCATCGTGGCCGCCTGACAACACCTCTCGCCCGGCGCGCGCCGGCGAGGCCAGCTGTGATTGCGGGCCCGCCGGGCGGATGCCACCATGGCGCGTCCCTCCCGGCCCTGCGTCAGAGCGTTCATGATCGAGATCACAACGCTCTCGGAGCTGACCATCGACGGCAAGCTGGCGCTGCACCGCAGCTCGTCGAGCAAAGAGCTGTTCGACTATTCGACCGATGAACTGAAGGCCTGGTTCCACGGCCAGCGAGCCAGGGCCGACGCGATCATGGTCGGGGCCAATACGGTGCGTGTGGACGATCCGTCGCTGACCGTGCGCTACGTCGCGGGCCCCAATCCGCTGCGCGTGATCCCCTCGTCGGACGGCCTGCTGCCGCTCACCAGCGCCTTGCTGAACGATGGCGGGCCGACCCTGGTGGCGACCGCGTCGCGAGCCTCCGCGCAGACCGTGGCCGCGCTGAAGGCCAAGCCGAATGTCGAAGTCGTGGTTTGCGGAAACGGCGAAGTGGACCTTCCTGCCCTGATGGACCTGCTGGCTGCCCGCGGCCTGAAAACCCTGATCGTCGAGGGTGGCTCGACGCTGCTGTCCAGCCTGTTCGGCCAGGACCTGGTCGCCAAGATCATCATCAAGCACATCCCGATCATCTCCGGCGACCCGCAGGCCCCGACCTACCTGACGCTAAACCCGCGGCCGGGCCTCAGCCTGGGCGTTTCCCGCTGGCGGATGACCGAATGGTTCGTAAAGGGTGGGATCGGCGTGTCGATCTACGTCCGCGAGGCCGCGCGGTGAGCGGCGAGGGACCGGCGGTGTTCGACGCGCGCGTCGACCTGGCGGCTGACGACAGCCTGCGCGCCTTCGTCGGACACCAGACGCTGCTGCGCTGCTACCAGGCGCGCTACGTTCTGCTACCCGCCGATGGGCCGGAGGGCGGTGTGCTGGCGCCCCTGCGGCGGCACTACGACGCGGCGCGGCTGGCGGCGCTCGCCGAGCTTCGGCCGAAGCTGGAGGCCGAGTTGATCGCGCCGCTGGTCCGGCCGGGCGAGGGCGACATCGGCGCCTACGTCGAGGCCATGCTGGCGGAGATCCGCGGGGCGCCGGAGAACGCCTTCACCGCCTTCCTCACCGGCGCCGAGAACCGCGACGACCACTACCGGAACTTCCTCGTGCAATCCTCGCCGGATCTGCTGGCGGAGGCGTCGGCCTCGGCGCTGGGGATCATCGGCGAATATGGCGAGCCGCAGTCGGCGCTTTTTCGCATCCTGATCGACGAGTTCGGCTATGGCGTCCCGGCCAAGAAGCACAGCGTGCTCTACCGGGCGAGCATGCGAAGTTTCGGCCTCGACGACGCCTACAACGGCTACTGGCCGTGGTTCGACACCATGGCGCTGGAGCTTCACAACGCTATCCACTGGCTGTTCCAGAACCCGCGCAACGTCTTCAAGCAGGTCGGCTTTCTGCTCCACGCCGAGACCGCCTATCAGCGGTCGACCCAGGCCCATCACCGCTACCTGCGTCAATTCCATCCCGACGCCGACGCGCGCTATTTCGCAGAGCATGCCCACATCGACCTGCACCACACCCGCATGGTCATTGATGAAGCGGTGAAACCCTTCACCGCGAGGTTCGGCGACGAGGCCGGCCACGAGATCATCGCCGGCGCCGAGCTCACCAAGGCGGCGTTCGCCCGGGCTGGCGACCATCTGCTGGCGGTGTCCCAGGCGTTCGTCGCCGCGTCGTCGTCGAGCTACGGCCATCCCGCCGAGCCCCGCGCCGCCATCGGGCGGCCGGTGACGCCCAAGAGCGATCTCGCCGGCGTCGGCCCGGTCAGGGTGGGCGCACTGGGCGTGCTTGGCGACCCTACGGACTTCGCCGCGTTCCCGCCGATGGCGATCGGGCGGGTGGCGGCGTGAGCGAGGTCTGGATCGGCCACGATCTGCCGCCGATCCGCCGCGACGGCGAGGAGTACTTCCTGCTCAGCGTGGA
>JANXXK010000032.1 GCA_025350685.1 Alphaproteobacteria bacterium
GCCAAGGATGCCGGCGCCGACAACGGCGAGATCGAAGCGGTCGGCGGGCATGGCGCTCCAGCGGTCGAGGTTGATTGGACAACAGACCATAGCCGAGTGACAGTTCGGCGCCGCGCGCCGCCACCGGCGTCACCCAACCGCAACACAGCCCAGCTAGACCCTGCAGATGTCCCTGGCGCAACGCCTCGATCGGAGTTCGGGCGCCTCGCCCAAGGGCCACCGCGTGACCGGCCTGCTCAGCCGGGCCGGGCCGGCGATGTTCAGCGCCGTCGCGGGTCTGGCCGGCTTTTGCGCCTACTTCTCGATGTACGCCTTCCGCAAGCCGTTCACCGCGGCGACCTTCGCGGTCGTACCCGGCTGGCATTTCGTCCTCGACTACAAGATCGCCCTGGTGATCGCCCAGGCGGCCGGCTACGCGCTCTCCAAGCTGATCGGCGTCAAGGTGGTCTCGGAGATCGCCCCGGCGCGGCGCGGCGCGGCGATCCTGGGCCTGATCGGGGTCGCCTGACTGGCGCTGGTCGCTTTCGCCCTGACGCCAGCGCCCTGGAACGTGGCCGCCCTGTTCTTCAACGGCCTGCCGCTGGGCATGATCTGGGGCCTGGTGTTCGGCTACATGGAGGGCCGGCGGACCTCTGAGGTGCTGGGCGCGATCCTTTGCGCCAGCTTCATCCTGTCGTCAGGCGTGGTGAAATCGGTCGGAACCTGGCTGATGACCCACGGCCACGTCGGCCCCTTCTGGATGCCTGCGGCGACCGGCGCGATCTTCCTGCCCCTGTTGCTCGTCTCGGTATGGGCGCTCACCCAATTGCCGCCGCCGAGCCCGCAGGACGAGGCCGAGCGGGTGCGGCGCGCGCCGATGACCGCCCGTGAGCGCGCAGCCTTTCTGGCGGCCTATGCGCCGGGGCTGGTGCTGCTGGTGGCGGCCTATGTCCTGCTGACCGCGTTCCGCGACTTCCGCGACAACTTCGCCGCCGAGATCTGGACCGCGCTGGGTTATGGTGGCGAGGCCGGGGTGTTCACCGCCAGCGAGCTGCCGGTCGCCGCGATCGCCCTGCTGGCGCTCGCTGCGGTGATGGCGGTGAAGGACAACTTCCGCGCCCTAATGGTGGTCCATGCGATCGTCTTCGCCGGCTTCGTACTGCTGGGCGCGGCGACCGTCGCCTTCCAGGCGCACCTGATCTCGCCTATCGCCTGGATGATCGCCGCCGGCGCCGGGCTCTACATGGCCTACACGCCGTTCAACGCCATGCTGTTCGACCGGCTGATCGCCTTTGGCGGCCAGGTGGCGACGGTCGGCTTCCTGATCTACGTCGCCGACGCCTCCGGCTACCTGGGCAGCGTCAGCCTGCTGCTGTGGCGCAATTTCGGCGGCGTCAAGCTGGACTGGCTGCAGTTCTTCACCCTCAGCGCCTACACGGCGAGCCTCGCAGGCGCCGTCCTGACCGCGCTGGCCGCCGTCTACTTCCGTCGCAAACGCGACCGCAACGCGTCAATTAGGTGACGACCGTCACGCGACCGTCAGAATTTTTTCCACAATCTGAAATTGTTCCATCACCGAAGCGCCACGCAGCGCCGCGCATAGTCGCCACGAGCGCGGCTTAGCCCGCGACCTTCTGTTCAGTGAGGGCTGTTTTTCGCGCGTGCATGGGGGCGCTCGTCTCCCCCAAGGCGCGCCTTTCAGCCTTGTCGGTGGCTCTTGGGGTTCGGGGAGAGGTTCATGAAGACCAGATACATGGTGTCCTGCGCGGTGCTCGCGGTGCTGAGCGGATGGAGCGGGGGCGCGGCCGCGGCGGCGGAAGCGGCGGCCGCGACCAGCTCCGTCGAAGAACTCATCGTCACGGCGAGCCGGCGGGAGGAGAACATCCAGTCCGTTCCGATGACCATCCAGGCCTTCACCGGCAATGCGCTGGCGGCGCGCAACATCACCACCTTCGACGACCTCATCAAATTCACCCCGAACATCGAGTTCGCGAAGAACGGTCCCGGCCAGGGCAACATCTTCATGCGCGGCCTCAGCGCCGGTTTCGCCGGCAGCCAGTCAAGCGCCACCGTCGGCAACTTCCCCAACGTGGCGGTCTATCTGGACGAACAGTCCATGCAGTTCCCGGCGCGCAACGTGGACCTCTACCTCGCCGACATCGAACGGGTGGAAATCCTCGAGGGGCCGCAGGGCACACTGTTCGGCGGCGGCGCCGAGGCGGGCGCGGTGCGCTACATCACCAACAAGCCGAAGCTGGGGGTGATCGAGGGCCGGTTCGACGCCAGCTACGGCGTGCAGACCCACGGGGACCCGAGCTCCAGCTTCAGCGCCGTGCTGAACGTTCCGATCGGCGACAAGCTGGCGCTTCGGGGGGTGATCTACAACGACCGCCAGGGCGGCTACATCAACAACGTCCCCAGCACGTTCACGCGCTCGAACCAGGACAACAACGTCTATTTCGGCATCACGCCGACGGCCGGCAAATGCCCCGACGGCCAACCGCCGGGCACGCAGCAGGGCTTCTGCACCATTCCGAACGCGGCTCAGGCGAACAATTTCGCCCTGGCGCGCAAGGCGTGGAACCCGGTCACCCACGATGGGCTGCGCGTCCAGGGGCTCTACAGCATCAACAGCGACTGGGACGTACTGATCTCGGAAAGCTTCCAGAGCCTGGACGCCGAGGGTCTCTCGACCACCTATCCCACCGGCTCCGACTTCCAGCCGCTGAAGCCGCTGGAAATCACCGCGTTTTCGCCGACCTTCGACAAGGACCGCTTCACCAACACCGCCTGGACACTGAACGGCAAGGTCGGCGACCTGAAGCTGATCTACACCGGCGGCTACATGAGCCGTCGTATCAAGCAGCAGATGGACTACACGAATTATTCGCGCACGCTGTACGGCCAATACTACGAGTGCACCGGCGGCACGGCCGGCCTGCTGGGCAGCGGGCCGATCCGCTGCTACTCGCCGGTCACCAGCTGGTACGACGCGGTGCGCAACACTCACCTCAGCCACGAAATCCGGATCAGCACGCCAGACAACTGGCGCCTGCGCACCATCGGCGGCGCGTTTTACGAGAAGTTCCGCATCGAAGACACGATGGACTTCAACTACAAGACCGTCCCGGCCTGCCGCCAGGGCAACAACTTGGCGGTGGCGCTGGCGGGCGGCGCGCCGTGCTTCGGCAACAACGAGCCCTTCCCCGGATCGACGACCAACGAGCCGGGTCCGCGCCCCGACAATACCGGCTTCGGCGAGGAGGTGCAGCGCGGCTACAACCAGACCGCGCTGTTCGGATCGATCGACTACGACATCATCCCGGACGTCCTGACCGTCACAGCCGGCACGCGGTACTATAAGTACGATGAGGATGAGACCGGGTCGGTCTACAGCACCAACGGCAAATGCCTGAACGTGCTGCTTTGCGGGCACAACACCAACATCGACGCCGAACACCTCAGCGCCAGCTACTCAGGCTTCAAGAGCCACTTCGGCGCTCAGTGGAAGCCGATGGAAAACACCCTGCTGTACTACACCTTCTCGCAGGGCTTCCGCCCGGGCGGCTTCAGTCGCTCGGCGCGGGACAAAGCGCCCGACGCCAACGGCGTGCCGCAGTACAGGACCCCGCTCGCCTACTCCCCCGATACGCTGACCAACAACGAGGTGGGCTTCAAGAAGGACTTCTTCGACCGCCGGCTGCAGCTGAACATGTCGGCGTACTACATGCAGTGGAGGAACGTGCAGATCGCGCTCTACCAGCCCTGCTGCCTCGGCAACACGACCTTCCTGGTCAACGGCCCGAGCTATACGATCAAGGGGCTCGAGGTGCAGTTCACCGCCCGTCCCACCGACCAGTTCACCCTGCAGGGGTCGGCGACCTACAACGACAACACTCAGTCGAACTCACCGTGCCTGACGGCCAACGAACCGAATTCGCCGACCCTTGGCAAGTGCATCACCGCGATCAAGGGCAAGCCGTTCGTGAACCCGTTCGGCGTCCAAGGTGGGGTTTCGGCCTTCTCGCCGAAGTTCCAGGGCAACCTGCATGGGCGCTACGACTGGGAGGTGGCGAGCTACAAAGCCTTCGCATCGGCCGACGTCAGCTACACCGGTTCGATGTGGACGCAGCCGGCCAACTACACGTCCGGCACGGATCCGAGCGAGTCCCCCATCCCCGACACGACCTACCTTCGCTTCTTCCTACCTTCCTACACCACCTTTGGCGGCGCCGTGGGGGTGTCCAAGGACAATTGGACGGTGCAGCTGGTCGGCTCGAACCTCGGCAACTCGCACGCCTCGACCTTCACCAACACCGCCCAGTTCATCAAGGCCGAGGTGCCGCTGCGGCCGCGGATGGTGAGCGTGCGGATCTCGGCGACCTATTGAGACTGATGCAGAGCCGGACAGACCTTCTTCCGCCCGCCTCCGTCGAAGCCGACGTCGCGCGGCTGCGGCGGTTGCAGCGGGAGGACCGGCATGACGCGGCCCTGGCGGGGGCGGCGGCCCGTCTCGCCCAGTTGCCGGAGAACCGCGATCTGCTGCTGATCGCGGCGACCAGCCTGCGCCACCTGCGCCGCGCGCCAGAGGCCCTGGCCAGGCTCGAGCGGCTGGAGCAGCTGCAACCCGCCTTCAGCCGCCTGCACCAGGAGCGCGGCCTCTGCCACGTGCAGCGGAAGGATGCGCCTCGCGCCATCGAGGCGTTGTTGCGGGCGGTCAACATCAATCCGGCCCTGCCGGCCAGCTGGAGCATGCTGGAAAAGCTGTACGGCCTAGTCGGCGAGGCTGCCAACGCTGCGACCGCCGCCGACCATGTGGCGACCCTGAAGCGCCTGCCGCCCGACGTGGTCACGGCCACCAGCCTGTTTGTCGACGGCGACCTGGGCCCCGCCGAGCAGGTCATCCGCGCCTTCCTGCTGCGCGAGGGCGACGAGCCGGAAGCCATGCGGCTGCTGGCGCGGATCGCGCTCGCCCACGACGTCCTCGACGAGGCGGAAATCCTGCTGGGGGCCGTCCTGGCCGTCGCGCCGGGCTATACGGCGGCGCGCCACGACTACGCCCAGACCCTGGTCAAGCGGCAGAAGTACGCCGAGGCGAGCGAGCAGATCGAACAGCTGCTGGCGGCGGAGCCCGCCAATCCCGACTACCGCACGCTGCAGGCGACCGCGGCCGTGGGTCTGGGGCAGAACCAACGCGCGATCGAGATCTACCGCGGTATGCGCGCCGACTGGCCGCAGTCCTGGGACGCGCCACTGTGGATGGGCCACGCCCTGAAGACGATCGGGCGGCTCGACGAGGCGGTGGAGTGCTACCGCGCCGCGGCCCTGGCGCGCCCGGATTTTGGCGACGCCTATTGGAGCCTGGCCAACCTGAAGCTCTACCGCTTCAGCGACCACGAGATCGCCGCGATGCGCGCCGAGGAGGCTGAGCCCACGACCGCCCTACAGGACTGCTACCACCTCTGCTTCGCGCTCGGGAAGGCGCTGGAGGATCGCGGTGAGACGGCTCAGTCCTGGCTCTACTATGAGCGCGGCAACGCGCTGAAACACTCGGAGACCCGCTACGCGCCGGAGGCCTTCGAGACCAACACGCGCCGGCAGAAGACGGTCTGCACGCGGGCGTTCTTCGAGGCGCGGCCGGGTTGGGGCGCGCCGGCCCGCGACCCGATCTTCGTGCTCGGCCTGCCACGGTCGGGTTCGACCCTGATCGAGCAGATCCTCGCCTCGCATTCCGAGGTCGAAGGCACCCAGGAGCTGGCCAACATCCAGCGCGCCGTGATCGACATCCAAGGGCCCGATCCGGACGACGACAACCCGCGCTACCCGGCCGTCATGGTCGACATGGGCGCCGACGACTTTCGGGCCCTGGGCGAGCGCTACCTGGCGGAAACGGCGGTGTACCGCTCCGACCGGCCGTTCTTCGTCGACAAGATGCCGAACAATTTCCGCCACCTCGGCCTGATCCACCTGATGCTGCCCACGGCGCGGATCATCGACGCGCGGCGCGAGCCGATGGCCTGCTGCTTTTCGAACCTCAAGCAGCTGTTCGCCCAGGGGCAGGAGTTCACCTACAGCGCAGGCGATATCGCCCGCTACTACCGGACCTACCTCGACCTCATGGACCACTGGGACGCCGCCCTGCCCGGCCGGGTGCTTCGCGTGCATCACGAGGATGTCGTCGACGACCTGGAGGGCAGCGTGCGGCGCATGCTCGACCACTGCGGCCTGGCCTTCGAACCGGCCTGCATTGACTTTCATAAGACCCAGCGCAGCGTGCGCACGCCCAGTTCCGAACAGGTACGCCAGCCGATCTTCCGCGACGGACTCGACCAGTGGAAGGCCTACGAGCCGTGGCTGGCGCCGCTGAAGGCTGCGCTCGGCGACGCCGTGATCCGCTATCGCCCCTAGACCGTCATGCGACCTTCGACCCTGCAAGCCATCCTGGACGCCTACGATCGCCTCGGCGACCGGCTCTATGGCGAACAGGTCAGCCAGGTCGAGCACGCCCTGCAGGCAGCCCAGCGCGCCACCGAGGACGGCGCGCCTGACAGCCTGATCGTCGCGGCCCTGCTGCACGACTACGGTCATCTGGCCGAGCCGGATGTGCAGGCCGACCGCCCCGCATGGGACGCCCGGCACGAGGTGGTGGGCGCAGCCCTGCTCAAGGGCCTCTTCGGCCCCGAGGTGGTCCAGCCGATTGCCCTGCATGTCGCCGCCAAGCGCTACCTGTGCGCCGTGGAGCCCGGCTATCTGGCCGGCCTGAGCGACGCCTCCCACTACTCCCTGCGGCTGCAGGGCGGTCCGTTTTCGGCGACGGACGCCAGCCGTTTCGCGGGGCGGCGCTTTGCCGACCATGCGGTGCGGCTGCGCCGCTACGACGACCTCGCCAAAGTGGTCGGCGCCTCGACCGCTGACTTCGGGTCCTACGCGCCACTAATGTCGCGGCTGGTCACGCGCTAAGCCTCGCTGGTGGGACCGGCAGGACTCGAACTACGTAGTGAAATTGGTGGGTTTCTCGCATGGATACCAACATATTAGACGATCCGCCTGCGGTCCTCGCTGAGGGCGCCGGTGAACACTTCGAAATCGCCATTGGTCAGCTGGGTCGCCTCGCCCCCCGCCGCGGGGATTGAATAGAGCTGCAGCCAGCCGCTGCGTTCCCACGGGAAGACCAGCCGGCCAGATGCGGTCCAAAGTAGCGTGCGCTCGGCTTCCAGAGACCGGAAAGCGCTTCCCGGCCCCTCGCTTGCACCCCAAACTCGCCGCGCCACGCCGGTGGCGGCGTCGGCCGTCCAAATCGACCATGGCTGCGCGGTCAGGCTGTCAGCAAAGGGACTGCTTCGGCCCGCCGCGATCCGGACGAATGCAATCGATCGACTGTCCGGCGACCATTCCGGGCCGGAGTCCCGGTCGACGCTCGGCCCCATCCAGGCGATGGTTCTTGCCGCGATGTCATAGACCCCGATGAAGCCATGATCGCCGCGCGAGCTCCGGAAGGCCAGCCGGGAGCCGTCAGGTGACCAGACTGGCGCGCCGCTGCGCCCCCGATCGTGGATCAGTTGGGTCGGCAGTCCGCCCGCAAGCGGCGCGACCCAGATCTGATCGTCAAGCACATAGGCCACCGTGTCGCCGCGCGGCGACGCCGCGGGGGAGTGCCCGGGACCGATGGCGCGAGCGGCGGCGCCATCCACCGACGCGGTCCAAACCTCCTGCGGCGGCGCACCGGAGGGACGGCTGAGCGTGTTGACCGGACCGCCGCCTTCCAGACTTCCGCCCCGCGAGTATACGACATGGCGGCCATCCGAGGTCCAACTCACCTCGCCCATGTCGATGCCTTCGTCGCCGGTGTGGGCGGTGATGGCGCAGGCGCTGAAGGCGCCATTCGTCCCTGGCTCGGCGACCCAGACGTTCCGACTTCCACGCTCGTCATAAACCCAGGCGACTCGCCCGCCCTGCGGCGACGCCACCGGGGCAGAGGGGAACGGCGCGCTCATCACCTGCTCGATGCTGAAGGCGCGCGCGACGGGCGCCGCCCCCGCCCGCGAGGCCCCCGCGGCCAAGGCAGTCGCCGCGACCGCCATGAGGCACAGGCTTCTGGGGGACATGGGCATATCGAGGACTCTCGTGGATCGCAGGATTAGGCCGATGGCGCGCCAGCGCGCACGATCCGACGGTTTCATTGCAGCGCTTGATAAACGTACCAGCCGCTCCACAAATCTTGCGCGACCGCGCCCAAGGACTTGTAGGCCGTGACTTCAGATGCCGAGGTGCGGCCGCTGACGCGGCCGGCCAGGACCTCGCCAATCTCGCCAAGGATGTGGCTGTCGTCTACCCGGCCGGAGGCCCGAGCGTTGATGAATTCTGCGCCCTGAGACAGGACATTTTCGCGACTGTCGACAAAGTAGCGGGAGCGCGAGACGAGATCGTCATCGACCTCCGCCGGCCCCGCGCGGCTGGACCCCACTAGGTTGACATGCACGCCGTCCGGCAGCCAGGCGCCTTTCAGGATGGGTTCTGCCGCTGAGGTCGTCGTGCAGACAATGTCGGCCTCGGCGACCGCGGACCGCACATCTTGCGCGACTTCGATGTCGAAGCCGTCGTTGGCGGCCAGTTCGACGGCGAGCCTTCGGGCATGATCCGCGTTGCGGCCCCAGATAACGATCCGGCTTAGAGGTCTCGTGGCCGAGATCGCCCGGATGTGGGCCTCTGCCTGTTCGCCGGTACCGAGTACGGTGAGGTGTTTGGCGTCGGACCTGGCCAAGGTTTCTGTGGCGAGCGCGCTGGCCGCAGCCGTGCGGATTCGAGTGATCTCGCCGGCGTCCAGCACGCAGGCCGGCGCACCCGATTGCGGGTCGAATAGCACGACCACGCCCTGGTGCGCCGGCAACGTAGAACCCTGGGGATGACGGAAGGCGCTGATCAGCTTGGCGCCGAACCGGTCGTCAGCGATCACGCCCGGCATGACCCCGAAGATCCCCTTGCCGCTCACCAACGGGAGAATCTGCCGAGGCGGCTGGTTGATGCCGCCGCTGGAGACCGCGATCATCGCTTCGCGCATGAGCGGCACACAGGCCTCGAAGGCAAGTATCCGGCGGATCTCGTAGCGCGTGATGAACCGCGGCTGCATTGGGCGACCTCTCGGCCCGGCCTGCGGGTCGTCAGGATCAGCTCATACGATTTCTCTTTTCGCAAGCATTTTCCCGTTTAGGTATATTTCCGCTCGGATCGCAAATCGATCCTGCGGGCTTGTGCGGAGTTGGACCTTACGACAAAGCCCATTGTAGAATGTGAAAAGCGACAGCGGAGTTGACCTCTAGTGAATACGAAAGCAAAGCCGGGGGCAGTCCTGAAGAGCCTGCGGCTGGCCAACGGCTGGACGCTATCGGAAGTCAGTCAAAGGACCGGCCTTCCCATCTCGACGCTCTCGAAGGTCGAGAACGACAAGATGTCGCTCAGTTACGACAAGCTCGCGCGGATCAGCCGGGGGCTGGAGATTGACATTGGGCTGCTGTTCTCACCCGAAGGCGCAGCGACCCCGCTGAGCCTCGTCATCGGCCGCCGCAGCATCGCGCGCGCAGGCGAGGGTCGGCTCATCGAAACCGAGACCTACGAGCATATCTACCCGGCGACCGACCTTCTAAATAAGCGCTTCGTGCCGATCGTGGTCGAGATACGCGCGCGGTCGCTTTCGGAGTTCGGCGAACTCATTCGCCATTCCGGCGAGGAGTATGCCTTTGTCCTCGAAGGCACCGTTGAGCTGCACTCCGACCTCTATGCGCCGGTCACCCTCGAGGTTGGCGACTCGATCTATTTCGACAGTGGGATGGGCCACGTTTACCTTTCCGCTGGCCCCGGACCTTGTCGCGTGCTGGCGATCTGTTCGGGCGAGGAATCCCAACTGATCGCCGCTCTCGCCCCGGAGCCTCCGGCGACGCTCTTGGACGGCCCTAAGGCCGTTGCGAAGCCGGCCGAAAAGGTCAGCCGCGTCAAGCCAGCGGGTCGGCGACGCGCGGGTAGTAATTGAGATCGGTCTTCTTGGCGTAGGGCAACGTGGCGAAGTCCATCTGGATTGCCCCTTGTGTCGCCACTTGGATCGTCTTGGCCGCGACCGGTGCGAAGCCGGTCTGAAAGTGCTGGCTCGACTTCACCGCGACGATCTTCTTTCCCGACAGGTCGATCCCAAGGCCGGTGAACGCGTCAGGGGAAAAAACCTGGGTACGGATGGAGATGAGGACAACGTCGATGCCGGCGACCTCGATCCAGACAGAGAGCCCCATCGCCGAGCGCGACGTGCCGAGGCCCGCCTGGCTATGGCGCTCACGAATCGCGCGCACCGTGGCGGCGACATCCAGAGGCTGCGCGGACGCTGGGCCGGACTTGCCGCCGACGCGCAGCTGCAAAGTGGCCCCGACGCCCGCCTCGGCGCAGGCCAGGGCCGCGATCGGATCCCAGATGGCGCCCAAAGCGGCCGAGGTAACGCCTCTGTCCAGCATCGCCTTCAGCAGACTGGTGTTGTCGCCCGGCGCGCCACCACCGGCGTTGTCCGCGGTGTCTGCCAGGACGACAAGACCGGGAGTCTCCAAGGCCTCGGTGAGAGCGGCCTCGACGGAGGGGAAGCGCGGCAGCAGCGCCTCGCGCGCGTCGTAGACTTCCCGGCCGATCTTCTGCGCCACGGCGGCCGCCAAGGCCATGTCCCCGTCGGTAATCGCCAACACCCTGGAGCCCGTGTTCGGCGTGTCACCCCAGGGAAAGCCATGGGCGAAGCTTATCGACAGCACCCCTGGCTGCTGTTCCGCCGCACGGAAGCCAGCCACGAGTGAGGCCATCGGCTCGCGCGTCGTGGGGTAGAAGCCCACCATCCGGCAATCAAAGAGAGCCGACGTCGGACGCACCTCACCCCGCGCCTTCGCCAGGCAGATGTCGTATAGTTCCTCGCCGCGCTCCAGATAGTCGTCGTGCGGATATTGCTTCATGAGCACGACTGCGTCGGCGACATCGACAAGCGCCTGGGTGAGATGGCAGTGCGGGTCGAGTTCGACACCGATCGTTGCCGCGGACCCCACAATCTCGCGCGCCCGTTTGACGAGGTCGGCCTCACAGTCGTCGCACCCCATTGACACCATGGCGCCGTGCAGGAAAAGCAGGACGACATCGAACGGGCCCTGCTCGCGGAGCGTCGCCAGGATTTCGTCGCGCATAGCTTCGTAGACGCTCTGGACGATCGGCCCGGAGGGTTGCGCCCACGCGAACAGGCCCGCGACGAAGTCGTGGCCGTCGCGGGCGCAGAGGTCGCGCCACAGCTGCGCCGTCTGGTGGTCCGACGCGTGTCCCGCCAGGACATCGCCGCCGCGACGCATGCCCCCTTCGGCGAACGCCCTCTCGCCGGTCGGCCAGGGCGCAAAGGTATTGGTCTCGCTTTGCAGTCCTGAGGTGAACACGCGCATGCAAGCCTCACATTTCGGTTGCGGAAAGTCATTTTCAGATATGTAAAGTCTTAGCGAAGCGGGGTGTGCCATTCAACCGATCAAAATCGTCTCCATCCCCGAGAGCCTGACGGCCGGTGAAACACCCTGGCCGCCCGCGTCGCGCGCATGGTGGGCGGTGGGGGTGTTCTGCATCGCCGCGATCCTATCCTATAGCGACCGGCAGATCCTGAGCCTGCTCGTCGATCCGATCCGCGCCGATCTGCACGTCACAGATGTGCAGGTCGGCCTGCTGCAGGGCGCAGCCTTCGCCCTGATCTACGCGGTTGCGGGCATAGCTCTGGGTCGCGCCGCAGACGTCCTTCCCCGTCGCCTGGTGATCGTCGCAGGCATCGCGATCTGGAGCGTGGCGACGGTCGCCTGCGGTAACGCCCCGTCCTTCTGGGCGCTCTTCGCGGCCCGGGCCGCCGTGGGCATAGGCGAGGCGGCGCTGGCGCCGGCAGCCATGTCGATCATCACCGATAGTTTCCCCCTTAATCGTCGCGGAGCCGGAACGGGCGCCTTACTGATGGGGATGGTTATCGGGGGCGGCGTCGCGATCACTCTGGGCGGCTTTATCCTTCAGGCGGCGCAGGCGGGCGCACTGCGGGGCGTGCCTTTGCTGGGCGCGCTCCCCCCATGGCGCGCCAGCCTGGTTGTCCTGGGGCTGCTGGGCTTGCCGGTCGCCCTCCTGGCCCTGACCGTCCCGGAACCCGCCCGCCGCCACTTGATCGGAGGAGCGTCCGGCCGCCCCGCTCCGTTGCGCGACGCCGCCCGGCGATTGGCGGCGCTTTGGCCGACGTTGGCGCCGCTCTACGCCGCAATGGGTCTCGCGAGCCTCTGTGACTTCGCCATCCTGAATTGGGTCCCGACATTCCTCATCCGGCGCTTCTCGGTGAGCGTGGCCGAGATCGGCGTCATGCTGGGAGGCGTCGTAATCGTCGGCGGCATCGCCGGCTCCTTCGGCGTCGGTTTGATCGGCGACCGGATGGCCGCGCGCGGGGGCGGTTCATCGCGGCTGCGGCTGGCCATAGGCGTCATGGCGATCGGGATCGTCAGCACCCTCTTCATCGTCGCCCCCTCGCCGGCCGTCGTCTTCGCCTTCGCGGGCCTCTGGATCTTCGCCTCCACCACGGGCCAGACGCTCGGGCTGACGGTGCTGCAGGAATTGGCGCCCGGTGACGCCCGCGGGCTGAGCGTCAGCTTCGCCTCCCTGATCAACATCGGAATCGGCTTGGCCCTGGGCGCCGCGCTCCCGGCGCTGATCCTTGAGCACCTGCTTCACAGTTCCACGCAAGTCGGCGCGGCCATCACCATCGTCGCCCTGCCTTCGGCGGTGGTGTCGCTGCTGCTCTACCGGGTCGCGCTCACAGAGGCCCGAAAGATCGATACGAAATGAAGACCGAGACCACCGACATCGTCGTCATCGGCGCCGGGATCGCGGGCGCCTCGGCCGCCGCGGCGCTTGCGCAGACGCATCGCGTCATCGTCCTCGAACGCGAGTCCTTCCCAGGGATGCACTCGACCGGGCGCTCTGCGGCGCTGTTCTCCGAAATCTACGGCAGCGCCCCGATCCGGGCGCTATCGCGGGCCAGCCGCGACTTCCTCTACTCACCGCCGTCCGATTTCGTGGATGGGCCTGTGGTGCGCAAACGTGGCGCACTGCACATTGCCTCCACAGCGCAACTCGCCGCCCTCGATACGTTCTGCGCCCTCCCCGACATCGGCCCGGCGGTCCAACGTCTGACGGGGCAAGAAGCTCGGGGCCTCTGCTCGATCCTGAAGGAAGAGTACGTGGTCGCGGCCGCGTTCGAAACCGGATCTGCGGATGTTGACGTGGATTTGCTGCACCAGGGTTGGCTGCGGCAGCTCAAGTCTCGCGGCGGCCAGCTCGTCATCGATGCGGCGGTGGTGGGCCTTGGCCGCACGTCGCGAGGATGGCGGATCGAGACTCCCCAACTTCGTATCGAGGCTGATGTGGTGATCGACGCCGCCGGTGCGTGGGCCGACGTGATCGCCGAGCTCGCCGGCGTGAAGACCGTCGGGCTCCAACCGAACCGCCGCACCGCGCTGATCGTCGATGCGCCTGCGCACGTCCAGACCGATCTGTGGCCGATGGTCATAGACGTCGATGAGCAGTTTTATTTTCGGCCAGACGCCGGCGCGCTGCTGCTATCTCCCGGCGACGAGACTCCCACCGAACCCTGCGACGCGCAGCCTGAGGAACTAGACATCGCCATCGCCGTCGATCGGGTTCAGCAGGCGACCACGCTTGAGGTGCGGCGGATACGTCGCAGTTGGGCGGGCCTGCGCAGCTACGTCGCCGATCGCAGTCCGGTGGTCGGCTACGCGCCCGACGCCCCGGGGTTCTTTTGGCTGGCCGGCCAGGGCGGGTACGGGATCCAAACCGCGCCGGCCATGGGACGCCTCGCCAGCGCGCTTGCCAAGGGCGAGCCAGTTCCGGACGAGCTGGCGGCCTTCGGCGTCGTTGCGCACGATCTGAGGCCGGATCGCTTCCCCTGAACTTAACGCCGAGGAGATCCGGCCAGAAACCGGTGAGCGGTGCGTCCTAGTCGCTGCCGAGAATCACAGCAGCCAAGCGGGGGCGCTCAGTCACCCTGTCGCAGATTCGCGTCAGCACCCGCACCACGCCGGGAAGGGTCTCGAGACATCGCGACCAATCGTTCGCAACGCGATGGTCCAGGTGGCGAGAGAACAGTCGGTAGTCGAAAGGACCCGTCACGCGCGCGGCCACCATGACCGCTGGATCGGCTGCAATCCGGTGTTCCAGGGCATCGAGAAGCTCCAACTTGACGGCGCTGACCCGGACATAGGTTATGCATTGGCAGACATCGGACTGCAGCTTCACAGAAGCCGTAAGACCCAGTACGCCTGCCCGTCTGGCGCGGCGGATCAATGCCCACGCTGCAGACGCACTCATCCCTAGCGAATCGCCAAGGGCCTGACCGCGGGGAAGAGGCTCTCCTTCCAGCCTCGCCAGCATCCGCCAGTCGTCGAGCGACAGGCTCGGCGCCCGAAGTGTCCGGCGGGTCATTGTCGCCGCGCTGGACCGCCCCAGACGAGATCCCGCTCGTCAGCGCCTTGACACCCCGTCATCGGGCGACCTTTCCGCCTGACCCTTGGACCGGGCGTTCCAGCCCGATCAGAAGCTGGCGGAGAGGGAAAGGCCGACCGTCCGTGGCCTGATGAGGCCTTCTTCCACAGCGCTCCCGCTCGCTGAACCGCTGCCGTCGATCGACAGGATTCCGCGCTTGTCTGCGAGGTTCTTCACGTAGGCTTCCAGGCGATAGTTGCGCCAATCCACGCCTGCGCGAAGGTCGACGGTCGTATAGCTCGGCACCGAAGTCTGACCGAATACTCCATTGAATCCCGATCGACGGCGGCCCTCAAAGCGCACGCTCCCGCCGACGAAGCCCTGTACGCCATCGGACAGCGGACGCGAATAGTCAGCGTTCAGCGAGCCGCTCAGCGGGGCGGAATAGGGCAGGCGATCGCCGTCCTTGCCCCCAAGGTACGCGGGGGTATCGGCCGTCAGGTGCGCTTCGGTGTAGGCGCCGTTGGCCGACAAGGTCAGCCCGGCTGTGGGAACGAAAACGACTGCGGCTTCAACGCCCTTGCTCTCAGCGGCGCCGCCGTTGGTGTTGACGCCGAAATTGTTCACGACGGCGAGCAGCTGAATGCGGGTCCAGTCGATGTAGAACGCCGTCAGCTCAACGGAGACCTTCTTCTCGAAGAGATCGGCTTTGATGCCGGCCTCGTAGTCCGTGATCGTGTCGGATTGGAAGATGCGGGGCACGGCGGTGGGGGCAAGTGGGGAGATCGCGTTGGGGCCGCCCGGACGGTAGCCCTTGGCGACGCGCGCATAGATCGTGGCCTCATCGCTCAGCTTGTATTTCGGCGCGACTGCGAAGGTGAAGACGCCTTCAGACGAGGTCCCGCCGACGACCGAACCCGGCCCCGCCAGGGGTCCGCCGGTGGTCTGCGACGACGACTGCTTGTTGTGGCTGTATCGTCCGCCAACGCTCACATCGAACCGGTCGGTGAAGTGGTAGTCTCCGTTGGCGAAGACTGCATATTCGGAATACCTCGACGGCAGCGAAACGGTCTCCAGACCGTCGAAACCAGGGGCGATCTGCGGAGGGTTGGCGAGGTTCAAGCCGTACACGTTCTGGTGCAACTCGTTCTGTTCGCGGGTGTAAAAGGCGCCGACGAGCCATTCGAATTTCTGGCCGGACGAGGTTAGACGAACTTCCTGCGTGAACTTCTTTTGCTCAAGTGCCTGAAGCTCGCCTGAGCCAAGCGGGGTCTTGAAAATCGCGGTCAGTAGGCCACCCAGCAGGGAAGTCAGGTCGAAGTTGGCATCCTGGCGGAGTGTAGCGTAGCTGGTTGACGAGAGCAGGTCCGCAAACCCCAGGTCATAGTCAGCCGTCGCATTGTAGATGCGGTAAGTGACCTTGTTCGGCGAGCTGAAGGTGCGGCTCTGCGTGAGATCGCCATACAGCGGCTGCAGCGTCGCCCGGCTCACATCCTGGACCGCTGCCCCGTGACTGCTGATGTCCTGGCCCACGGCCGAGAGACGAACGGTGAATTTGTCGGTGGGCTTTAGGAGCACGCCCAGTCGTAGCCCGCTGTAGCGGGCGCTGTTGATATTCTTGGCGTGGCGGAGCGGGTCGTCGATGTAGCCAGGCTGGTCGCTGTAGTAGGCACTGGCGCGCATGGCCGCACGCTCGCCCAGGGGCGCATTGAAGACACCCTTGACCGACCCGCCGAGCGACCCCGACTCGGTACCCTCGCCGTCCACCTCAATGCGGCCCCCGAAGTGGGACGGATCCGGCGGATTGGTGACGAACTTGAGCACGCCGCCCAGGCTGCTCGCGCCGTAGAGCGTCCCCTGCGGCCCGCGCAGGACCTCCACTCTCTGCATATCGAAAGTGTCAAGGTCCGGCGCCAGGACCGCCCCGTTGGAAAGCCCTGTGACCGATCCATACGGCGTCTCGTCGACGTAGGTTCCAATCGTCGAGCTGACGCCCCCGGCGTTGATCCCCCGAAGGGCGAGGCGCGCCGCGCCCGGCTGGGAGGCGATGAGGTTCATCCCGGGAACGCGGGTGATGTAGTCCTCGAAGGTGGCAGCCCGGACCAGTCGAAGGGAGTCTTCCGAGATGGCCGTCACAGACTGCGGCACGTCACGCAGGTTTGCTTCACGCTTCTCGGCGGTGACGACCACCTCCTGGACCGTTGCCGATGCCCCCGACGAGGCTGCCGCGGCGTGGCCCGCCATCGGAATGGCGAGGGCGGCACAGGCGGCCCCGGCCAGCAAATTCAGTTTCGTGACGGTCTTCATAGCAAATCCCCCTGCAGCGCCGTTACCGCAATCATGACAATAGTTTTTCAGACTTGGCAAATCCTTTCCGAATCTGCGCGTCACGGGGTTCCGGCACGTTTGGGGTCAGCCTCCCAGTAATTGAGTTGCAGCTTTACATTGCGGAAAATTAGTATCGAAATCGGAAAACGTCGTGAGACGGAACAGCTTGGCGCAAGGGTGCCGACCGGCCGCGATTCTTAGGGGCTGCAGCATGAATCTGAAATCGATGGCCTTCGCGATTGTCGCCACTATGAGCCTGGCAGCCGTCGCGAACGCCCAGGGGCCGCGCGAAGCCCAGCACCCGCCTGTTCTGGCCCCGACGCCCGTCGTCGGGCCTGGGCACGATCTGACCGCTACCGACGTGGAGGCGTGGCTGGATGGGATGATTCCCAACGCGCTCAACACCGGCCATGTCCCCGGCGCCGTGGTGGTGGTGGTGAAGGGCGGCCAGGTGCTGCTGGAGAAGGGCTACGGCTTCGCCGACTACGAGAAGCGGACCCCGGTCGATCCGAAATCCACCCTGTTCCGCCCCGGATCCACCTCTAAACTCTTCACCTGGACGGCGGTGATGCAGCTGGTCGAGACCGGCAAGCTCAACCTCGACGCGGACGTCAACAGCTACATCGACTTCAAAGTGCCTGCGTACAAAGGCGTCCCGGTGACGCTTCGGCAGATCATGACCCACCGGGCGGGCTTCGAAGAGCGCGCCGAGGACATCCTTGCATTTGGACGGCCCCCGCCTGCGCTAGGGGACTATCTTAAGAAATACATTCCGCCGCGGATCTTTCTGCCTGCCGACGGCCCTGGATACTCTAACTACGCGACGGCGCTAGCGGGGTATGTTGTCCAACGCGTGTCCGGCGAAGACTATGACGACTATGTTGAACGCCATATCCTTGCGCCTCTCGACATGAAGAACTCGACATTCCGTCAGCCTCTTCCTGCGGCCATGCGCCCTCACATGGCCAAAGGCTATGAGACCTGGGACAAACCGGGCGCCGGGTACGAGGTCGTGTTTCCGGCCCCCGCCGGCGCGCTCGCGGCGACCGGGGATGACATGGCGCATTTCATGATCGCCCAGCTGCAGCTTGGCCGGTTCGGCGCCGCCCAGATTTTGAAGTTGGAAACCGCCACAGCCATGCAGACCACGGCGACCCGTGCGTTTCCCGACCTGAACGGAAACCTGCTGGGCTTTATGGAACGCGACGTCAACGGTCACCGCGCTATCGGGCACGCCGGCGACACCAACTACTTCCACACCGACCTGATCCTTTTCCCAGACGATCAGCTGGGGATCTACCTTTCCGTGAACGCCCCCGGAAAGGACGGCGCTGGCCACATTCTTCGGCAGACGCTGCTGGAAGGGTTCGCGGATCGCTATCTGCCGGCTCACGCGACCCCGACCACCAGGGTCGACGCCGCCAGGGCCAAGGCCCACGCCGCGATGATCGCGGGAGCCTACGGCAATACGCGAGGCTCGCAGTCGACATTCATCTCGCTGCTGGGGCTGCTGTCGCAGAACAAGGTCAAGGCGAACCCGGACGGCACCATTACTGCCCAGCCACTCTATCACCCCGCCACGTTCGTGGAGGTGAAGCCGTTCCTCTGGGAAGAAGTCGGCGGTCACGACAAGATCCAGGCGACTGTTAGGGATGGTAAGGTTGACCGCTGGGCCGGCGACGGCATCGCGCCGATCGAGAT
>JANXXK010000036.1 GCA_025350685.1 Alphaproteobacteria bacterium
GGTGATCTCGGACACCAGACGCAGGGTGTAGGGGAAGTCTTCCGCCGACGGCAGCATCGGACGGATGGCCCGCCAGGCCAGCTTGCCGTGGCCGACTTCGCGGCGGCCCGGCGCGCCCATGCGGCCCGTTTCCCCAACCGAGAAGGGAGGGAAATTGTAGTGCAGCATGAACTTCTCATAGTACTTGCCCTCGAGGGCATCGATGAGCTGTTCGTCGTCGCCGGTGCCGAGCGTGGCCACGACCAGCGCCTGGGTCTCGCCGCGGGTAAAGAGCGCCGAGCCGTGGGCCCGTGACAGAACGCCAACTTCCGAAACGATTTGGCGGACCTGATCAACCTTGCGGCCGTCGATGCGGATGCCGGTGTCGAGGATGTTGCGACGCACGACGTCGGCTTCAAGTTCCTTGAAGACCGCGCCCAGCTTGTCCGGGCCGATGCCGTCAGGCTTCGCGTCGGACTTGCCGAACTTGTCGGCGGCCTTGGTTTTCGCCGCGGCTACCGCGTCTTGACGTTCCAGCTTGGCGGGAATCTTGAAGGCTGTGGCAAGGTCCTTGCCGATCAGCTTCTTCATCTCAGCCTTGAGGGCGTCAGTATCTTCCGGTTGGAAGTCGAAGGGCTCCTTGGCGGAGTGTTCGGCCAGCTCGATGATCGCTTGAATGACGGGCTGCATGCCGGCGTGGGCGAACATCACGCCCTTCAGCACTTCGTCCTCAGTCATTTCCTGGATTTCGGACTCGACCATCATGACCGCGTCGTCGGTGCCGGCGACCACCAGGTCCATCCGGCTGTCCTTCATTTCGTCCAGCGTCGGATTGAGGACGTACTCACCATTGATGTAGCCAACGCGAGCGCCGCCGATCGGGCCCATGAAGGGCGCGCCGGAAATCACCAGGGCGGCCGATGCGGCCACCAGGGCGACGATGTCCGGATCGTTTTCCAGGTCGTGGGCGAGCACGGTGCAGACAACCTGCACTTCGTTCTTGAAGCCCTTCACGAACAGCGGACGGATCGGACGGTCGATCAGGCGGCTGGTCAGGGTTTCTTTTTGGCTCGGGGCCGCTTCGCGGCGGGGGAAGGAGCCCGGGATCTTGCCCGCGGCGTAGAACTTCTCCTGATAATTCACGGTGAGCGGGAAGAAGTCCTGACCGGCCTTCGCGCTCTTGGCGAAAACAGCGGTGGCCAACACCATGGTCTCGCCGTAGGTGGCCAGCACCGCGCCGTCAGCTTGACGGGCCATGCGGCCGGTTTCGAGCGTGAGGGTCTTGCCGCCCCACTCGATGGTCTTGCGATTGATGTCGAACATTTTGCTTCTTTCTATCCCGGCGGGCGTATTCCCGGCGGGGACGGACAGGGATCGGGCTTCCGAAATCCTCTCCAAATGAACAGGCGATGAGGACTTCCTAGGAGCCCTCGGCGTGTGCGGCGATCTCGAACTGCACGAGAGGTCGCCAATGCCGCATTGGTGTCCCCCGGCCTGTTGCGGAGGAGCGGCGATTTCATCTCCCGCTTGCCCCGGCGAAGGCCGGGATCATGCGGGTTTTCGGTCTGAACCTGTCTCGGCTGTGGCCCCGGCGTCTGCCGGGGCGCGCCGGGACTAGCGGCGCAGGCCGAGGGTTTCGATCTGCTTCTGATAGCGATCCGTGTCGGATTTCTTCAGGTGATCGAGGAGCGACCGGCGCGCGGAGACGAGCTTCAGAAGCCCGCGACGCGAGTGGTTGTCCTTTTTGTGGGTCTTGAAGTGCTCAGTGAGGTTCGAAATCCGTTCGGACATGATCGCCACTTGGACTTCAGCGCTGCCCGTGTCCGCTTCACCGCGGGCATGGGACTTGATCACTTCTGCCTTACGTTCGGCCGTAATCGACATCAGTTAGTCTCCGCTCTTTTCCAGATGAAAGACCCGCGAAGGCTCGAGCCGACCTGCGCGCATCTCGCAAAGCGCGACGACCATCCCGCCCGCCATGGCTGAAACGGTGCGAGAGCCGGGCTTGAGCCTGGCTTTCAGCGTTTCGACCTGTCGGGGAACGAGA
>JANXXK010000041.1 GCA_025350685.1 Alphaproteobacteria bacterium
CGCGCGCAATGCGCTCCACATCTCGCGCCAATGGAGCACCACGATCAGAGCGCAGCAGGAGAGCGCTAGCCCGAACCCGATAACGACGAAGATGCCCCCTATGAGCATCGTCGCCTCGAAGGCGAGCGCGAGGCCGCCAATGCCGACGGTTTGCATCGCCTCGTTTGTGGCGAATGCCTTCGTTTTGAGTCGCTTCTTGACCATTGGGCCGCCGCGCCGAGACATTCCGCGATCCTGCCCGGACTCAACCGCCAACGGCAACGTTCGTTCGAAAACTCCAAGCTGAACTCCTTCGTTCAGCGGCATATGCAGGAAACGCATCATATCCGATTACCTCCGCCAGTGTCCCCGGCGGCAAGCGTCACGGATTAGGTGTGCTTGCTACATAATACCGGAGAATTCGGGCAGTTCATCCAAGAACAGGACCCCGTTGTGCGCCAGGCTGACCTCGCCGGGCTTGGCCTTTAGGCCCCCGCCGGTGAGCGCGGCCATGCTGGCCGAGTGGTGGGGGCTGCGGAACGGCCGGGCGCGGGTGAGCTCGCCCTTGGCGATCAGCCCGGCCACCGAATGGATCATCGAGGTCTCCAGCAACTCCGCGGAGGTGAGCGGCGGGAGCAGGCCCGGCAGGCGGACGGCCAGCATCGACTTTCCCGAGCCCGGCGGGCCGACGAAGGCCAGGTTGTGGCCGCCGGCCGCGGCGATCTCCAGCGCCCGTTTGGCGTTCTCCTGGCCCTTCACCTCGCGCAGATCTGGCGCGCGCTCGGCGTCGCGCATCGGTCCGGGCTTCGGCGGCGACAGCATTTGGGTCCCGCGGAAGTGGTTGACCAGCGCGATCAGCGACGGCGCCGCCAGGATCCGCGTCTCGCCGGCCCAGGCCGCTTCCGGCCCGCAGCTTTCCGGGCAGATCAGCCCCAGCCCCAGGGCCCCGGCCGCCACGGCGGCGGGCAGCGCACCGGCCACCTGCACGATCCGGCCATCCAGGGAGAGCTCGCCGATCGCCGCCCACTCCAGCAGCGCGTCCGGCGGAATGATGCCCATGGCGGCCATCAGGGCGAGCGCGATCGGCAGGTCGTAATGGCTGCCGATCTTGGGCAGGTCAGCCGGCGCGAGGTTGGCGATGATCCGCCGCCCCGGCATGGAGAGTCCAAGACCCATGAAGGCGGCGCGGACCCGCTCGCGGCTCTCGCCGACGGCCTTGTCGCCAAGGCCGACGACGATGAAGGCCTGTTCGCCGCCCGTGAGCTGAACCTCGACGTCCACACGGCGCGCCTCGACGCCTTCGAACGCCACCGTAACGACCCGGGCCGCCATCTCTCAATCCCTAGTGGTCAAGCTGGACTTATCCACAATAGCCACCATGGGCTGCGGGCTAGATCAAGAACAAAAATAGAACTTTTGGGGAAGATGAGGCGCTTCAGTGACTTAGGTCTACCGTTCATGGCAGGGAGACAGAATGACAACCTATGAGGCGGCGCGAAGGCTTTCAATCCTCGCCCAGAGGATGTCGGCGGCGTCGATTCCGGTGAAGGTGCGAAGCGCCACGGCGCCGGTCGGCGAGGTGACGTTGATCTCGGTCAGATACTCTCCGATCACGTCGATGCCGACGAACAGCAGGCCGCGTGCCTTCAGTTCCGGCCCTATGGCCGCGCAGATTTCCCGGTCGCGGGCGGTCAGCTCGACGGCCTCGGCCTTGCCGCCGACCGCCAGGTTTGAGCGGATCTGGCCCTTCTTCGGCACACGGTTGATCGCGCCGACCGCCTCACCGTCGACCAGCAGGATGCGCTTGTCGCCCTTGGTCACCGAGGGCAGGAATTTCTGCAGGATCACCGGCTCGTCGCTGAGCTCGGCGTGGATTTCCAGCAGCGAGTCGAGGTTCGGGTCGTCAGCCAGGTGGCGGGTGACGCCCGATCCTCCGCGCCCGTTCAACGGCTTCAGCACCACGTCGCCGTGCCGCTGGCGGAAGTCGTGGATGGCGTCCCGGTCATTGGTGATCAGGGTCGGCGGCTGCAGGCCGGGGAATTTGGTGACGAACAGCTTCTCCGGCGCGTTCCTCACCTCGATGGGATTGTTGACCACCAGGGTCTGCGGATGGACCGCCTCGAGGAAAAAGGTCGAGTCGATGTAGTTCATGTCGAAGGGCGGGTCCTGGCGCAGCAGGATCACGTCGAAGTCGGCGAGGTCGACGCGGCGCCAGTCGCCGAGGATCGCGTGCTCCCCGACCTTGCGCTGCACCGTGACCTGGCGGCCGCGAGCGAACACCCGGCCGTCCTCCATGGCGAGCGTCCTGGTGGTGTAGACGAACAGGGAATGGCCGCGAGCCTGGGCCATCTCCATCATCATGAATGTGGTGTCGCCTTCGATGTTGATCCCCTCGATGGGATCCATCTGCACCGCGACTTTCAACGACATGGAGAACTCCCGACCGCCCGACCCTAGGCAAATAGGCCGGCCAGGGGCGCGGCGCTAGTTCAGCTGCAGCCGGACCCGCTCGCGCTGGGCCCGCGCCGCCAGCGCCGCGCCGCCGTCGAGCGCGGTGGCCCGCGCCAGCGCCTCCAGCGAACCGGCGAGCGCGCCCTGGCCTTCGCGGGCTGCGGCGACGTCGAGCCACGGGCGATGGTCGCTGGGGTCGAGCAGGGCGCGACGCAGCGCCGCGCGTTCGGCCAGGGGAAAGTCGCGGGCCTGGGTGGCCCGGGCGTAGATGGTGTTCTGCAGGCGGATCAGCACGGCCCGGTCGCTCACCGGGGCCATCAGCCGGTCCAACCGGTCGGCGACGTTGGGGGTCAGGCCCGCGTGCAGGGCCCGCCGGGTGAGTTCGGAGGGCAGCACCACGCGGCCCTCCAGGAACGGGTCGAGGGCCAGCGGCCCCTCCTCGGTCTCGATGCGCAGCAGGAAGTGGCCGGGAAAGTCGACGCCCTGCACGGTCAGGCCGCAGGTCTGGGCGGCGTGCAGGTAGAAGACTCCCAGCGCCACGGCCAGTCCCTTGCGCCGCTCGGCCACCGCCAGGATGTCGGCGTTGTCGGGATCCTCGTAGGTGAGCAGGTCGCCGGCCAGGCGCAGATCGCCGGCCATGGTCTCAGCCAGCGCCTCCTCGGCGCTCTCGTTGTTCAGCCGATGGGTGAGCCGCGCGACGGCCGCGGCGCCCAGGTCGCGGGCGCACTGCGGATCGCGGCTGGGATCCTCGTGGATCGCGCAGGCGATGGCGGCTTCCAGCAGCGGGAAGTCGCCGTCCGTCATCCCGCCTGCCTCCAACAGGATGCTCTCAGCTTCGTCCCGACCCATGGTCCCCTAAAGCCCGTCCCCTCAAGCGCCGTTCCAGGCGTCGGGAATATGCCTGGGTAGCCGCCCGGGCGCGAGGGCTATGAGGTCGAGGCGAACCGACGCACCCCTGAGGCTCGGCCGGGAGACGGCAAGCGCCAGGCCGCGCGCCGCAGCCGCGCCCGCTGATCGGCGCTCACCGTCTCCAGCGCCGCCAGCAGCGTCGTGCGCCGCTTGACCTCGACCACCGCCAGGACGCCGCGCTTCAGCGCCAGAAGGTCGATCTCCGCCTGGCGGGTCTTCAGCCGGAACCCCAGGATGCGGTAGCCCTTGGCCAGCAGCCAGATCGCGGCCAGCACCTCGCCGCGCCGGCCGGAGAGCCGCGCCGCCGCGCCACGCGCCTGGCGGGCGCCCTCAACGGGCTTTGGGGTCACTTGCCGGCCCTCATCGCCATCGCCCGCTGATAAACGTCGCGGCGCGACAGGCCGAGCGCCTTGGCCACCTCGGCCGCCGCCTCGGCGGGGCGCAGGCGTTTCAGGGCGTCGGCCAGGGCGGTATCGATGTCGACAGGGGTCGCCTCCGCGGCGTGGCCCGGTCCGACCAGGATGACGATCTCGCCCTTCGGCGCGTCCAGCTTCGGATCGCCGGCCAGCGCCGGCAGAGGGCCGCGATAGAGCGTCTCGTAAAGCTTCGTCAGTTCGCGGCAGACCACCGCCTCGCGCGGCCCGAACACGGCGGCCATGTCGGCCAGGCTGGCCGCCAGCCGCGAGCCGCCCTCGAAAAACACCAGGGTGGCGCGCAGCGGGCTCAGCTCCTCGAAGAAGGTCCGCCGGGCCGCGCTCTTCGGCGGCGGAAACCCCACGAACAGGAAGCGGTCGGTCGGCAGCCCCGCCACCGACAGTCCAGCCAGCACCGCCGAGGCACCGGGGATCGGGAACACCGGCAGGCCGGCGGCCGCCGCGTCCCTGACCAGCCGATAGCCGGGGTCGGAGACCAGCGGCGTGCCGGCGTCGGAGATCAGCGCCACCCGCTTGCCGTCAGCCAGCGCCGCCATCGCCTTGGGCAGCGAGCGCTCGGCGACGTGGTCGTCGTAGCGCTCCAGCTTCGCCGATAGTCCGTAGGCGGAGAGCAGCTTACCGGCCACCCGGGTATCCTCGGCCAGCACCAGATCGGCGGCGGCCAGCACGTCCAGGGCGCGAAGCGTGATGTCCCTCAGGTTGCCGATCGGCGTGGCCACGACGTAGAGTCCAGGCGCCAGGGGCGCGTCGTCGAGCTTGGGGGGTGGAATGCCTCGGACCATCGGGGAGGGTTCGCCGCGAACGGCCTGCAAGGCAAGCGGCTAGCTCACCAGCTCCACGGTCAGGCGGTCGAGCACCAGCCGGCCCGCCGGGGTCGCTCGGAGGCGTTCGGGGTCATCGGCCAGCAGGCCCAGCGCCACCAGCCCGGCGATCCGATCGGGCGGCAGGTCGAGCGCGGCGACCTGGTCCCGCGCCACGCCCTCGGTGATCCGCAGGCCGCTCAGCAGCCGTTCCTGCGCCGCCTCGCGAGGCGACAGGGTCTCGCGCTCGACCAGGCCAAAGCCCGCTTCGACCACCCGGCTGATGTAGTCGGCGGGTTTCCTGGCCGCGTAGGTGGCGTGCCGGGCCCCGTTGAGCGTGATCCGGCCGTGCGCGCCGGGGCCCACGCCCACATAGTCCTGGCCCTGCCAGTAGATCAGGTTGTGGCGCGAGCGGGCGGCGGCGCCCCTGGCATGATTGGAGACCTCATAGGCCTCGAACCCGGCGGCCTCGAGCACCTGCTGCGTGGTGTCGAAGAGGGCTGCACCGGTGTCGGCGTCGGGCGGAGTGAACAGGCCCCGGCCCACGGCGCGGTCGAAGGCGGTGCCGGCCTCGATGGTCAGCTGGTAGGGCGAGAGGTGCTCGGCGCCCAGGTCGAGGGCCGCGCGCAGTTCGTCGGCCCAGGCGGCGGGCGTCTGGCCGGGGCGGGCATAGATCAGGTCGATGGACAGCCGCGGGAAGGCCCGGGCCGCGGCCCTGGCCGCCCGCACGGCGGTCGCCGCGTCATGGTTGCGCCCGAGGAAGCTCAGCGCCGCATCGTCCAGGGACTGCAGACCGAGCGACAGCCGATTGACCCCGGCCTGAGCGAAGGCGGCGAAACGCGCGGCCTCGGCGTCGGTCGGATTGGCCTCCAGCGTGACCTCCAGGTCGGTCGCCGGCGTCCACAGCCGCCGCGCCGCGGCGATGATTTCGGCGGCCCAGGCGGGGTTCATCAGCGAGGGCGTGCCGCCGCCGAAGAAGATCGAGGCGAGCTCGCGCGGCCCGGTCAGTCTTCGTTGCGCCTCCAGGTCGGCGACGATGGCGGTGGCCAGTTCGGCCGGCTCCTCACCGTCCCGGTTCTTGGCCCCCGGGACCTTGACGACGTTGAAGTCGCAGTAGGGGCAGATCCGCGCGCAGTAGGGCCAGTGGACGTAAAGCCCCAGCTTGGGAAGGCTCGTCACAAGAGCGCGGCCTTGAGCTTGGCGAAGGCCCGCGCCCGGTGGCTCATGCCGTCCTTCTGCAGGGCCTCCATCTCGCCGAACGTCTGGGTGTGGCCGTCGGGAATGAAGATCGGATCGTAGCCGAAGCCCTTGTCGCCCCGGGGCGGGAAGGTCAGCGTCCCGTCGACCCGGCCCTCGACCACCACCGCCGGCCCGCCCGGCCAGGCGACCGCGAGCGCCGAGGTGAACCAGGCGCTCATGTCCCGGGCCTGGGCTTCCTCCAGGCGCTCCTCGACCTTGGCCATGGCGATGGCGAAGTCGCGGCCCGGTCCGGCCCAGCGCGCCGAATAGATCCCCGGCGCGCCGTCGAGCGCCGCCACCGACAGGCCGGAGTCGTCGGCCAGCGCGACAAGTCCCGAGGCCTCGGCTGCCGCGCGGGCCTTCAGCAGGGCGTTGCCGACGAAAGTGGTCTCGGTCTCGTCCGGCTCGGCCAAGCCGAGGTCCCCGGCGGCGACCAGGGTGAAGCGGTTGTCGAGGATTTCCGCCAGCTCGCGCGCCTTGCCGGGATTGTGGGTGGCCACCACCAGGCGGGTCCCCGGCTCCAGCTTCAACGCCATGCGATCACTCCCGCCGTTAGCACCGTCTTTACGCGCCGCGGACCATACCGCCGCCCCGTCGTGTTGCATTGCAAAAGTTTAATATCGTTACTCGATATTAATTTGATCGCTAATCGATGCGGACGTATTGACTATCGGCATTGGAGCGGTCCGCCGCCTCAAGAAATCGCTGCAGTGCAGCAAATGACTTTGAAGGATGCAAGACCATGTTCTCCTCCCTGATGAAGGTGTTCGACCGCGTCGCCGTGACCCTCTTCGTCGGCCTCGCCATGACCCCGATGCTGGCATTGGCCGTCGCCGCCACGATCCACTAGGCTTGCCCATGAGCTTCGCCCGACCCCCTCGCGCCGTGCACCGTTTTCGGAAACCGAAAACAGATGATGTAAGTGTCTCCTGAACCGAGGCGTCCGCCATGGTTCAGGGGACCGGCCAGGGCGGGTTTTGGCGCATCTGATCACGGGGGAGGATTTTGGATGCGCGCGCTTGGACCGGGATCGGTCTCCAGTTTCCTCAAGATCATCCTCGACGTGGTCTATGCCGCCCTGTGGATCGGACTGGGGGCCATCGCGCTCGTCCTCCTGGCGTCGCTGCTGTTCAGCTTCAATCCCGACCTGCTGCCGAAAATGGTCAACACCGACGCCGCCGTGCTGGCGAGCCGCGGGCCGCTGGTGGCCGGCGCGCTGCTGGTCTTTGGGCTCTCCATCGCCGGCGTGCTGGTGATCGTCCATTCGCTGCGCCAGATCTTCATGACCCTGACCGCCGGCGATCCCTTCCACCCCCAGAACGTGCGGCGCCTGCGGCTCATCGGCCTGGTGCTCGCCGCCCTTGAGCTCTGCCGCTACGCCGTCTGGGGCCTCTCTTCCACCCTGCCCTGGGTCAAGGACGTGAAGCCGAATTTCAGCCTCACCGCCTGGTTCTCCGTCCTGGTGGTGTTCGTCCTGGCCGAGGTCTTCCGCGAGGGCGCGCGCCTTCGCCGCGAAGCCGAGCTGACGATCTAGGATCGCCATGCCCATCCGCGTGCAACTGGACCGCATCCTGCTCGACAAGCGCATGTCGCTGACCGAACTCGCCGACCGGGTGGGGGTGACCATCGCCAACCTGTCGATCCTGAAGACCGGCAAGGCGCGCGCGGTGCGGTTTTCCACCCTGGCCGCCCTCTGCCGTGAGCTCGACTGCCAGCCGGGCGACCTGCTCAACTACGAGGCCGGCCCCTCCGACGACCTGCCGGATTTGGACGAGGCGTAATCTTCCTTTCCCGTTCAGGGGAAAAGGAGGTTGCACTGCGGTGTGACGAACCGGCTCGACCTTGGAATATCTTGCGATCTCAACACTTCATTCCTATATGCGATGCACAATGCTGCGCTGCACAAAGGAGTGTCGCCATGATCGCTGCGATTGGAAAATTCTTCGACGCCCTGTTCGCGCCGCTGGCGCGTGAGCTGGAGCGGATGCCGCCCTCAGCGTTCCGCCACCTGCTGGCCGGGCTCTAAGGTCTGACGAGACACGCGCCGTCCCAAGGGGTGGCGCCGAAGCGGGCGCGTCACCCCCTCGGGAGGTGACTCTCGCTAGAGAGGGGGGCCGGGTCGCCGAGCGACCCGGAGGGAAACCTGCCGCCCGTTTTGCGTTCAGAGACCCACGGCAACCCGCTGGGCCACGCAGAGTTCGCCGATCCCCTTGCGGGCCAGGGCGAACAGGGCCTCGAACTCGGCCTCTGAGAAGCCGCGCTTTTCGCCGGTGGCCTGGATTTCGACGATGGCGCCCTTGCCGGTCAGCACGAAGTTGGCGTCGGCCTCGGCGTTGGAATCTTCCTCATAGTCGAGGTCGAGCACCGGCGTGTCCTTGAATACCCCGCAGCTGATCGCCGCCACCTGGTCGAGGATCGGGTCGGCGGTGATCAGGCCTTCCTCCATCATGTATTTCGTCGCCAGGCGCAGCGCGACCCAGGCGCCGGTGATCGAGGCGGTGCGGGTGCCGCCGTCGGCCTGGATCACATCGCAGTCGATGGAGATCTGCCGTTCGCCCAGGGTTTTCAGATCGACAATGGCCCGCATGGAGCGGCCGATCAGCCGCTGGATCTCCTGGCTGCGGCCCGACTGCTTGCCCTGCGCGGCCTCGCGGCGGCCCCGCGTATGGGTGGCGCGGGGCAGCATGCCGTACTCGGCGGTCACCCAGCCCTTGCCCTTGCCGCGCAGGAACCCCGGCACGCCCTCCTCCAGGCTGGCGGTCACCAGCACCTTGGTGTGGCCGAAGCTCACCAGGCAGGAGCCCTCGGCATAGCGGTTGACCCCGGTTTCCAGGGTGACGGCCCGCAGGATATCGGTCTGACGTTCGGACGGGCGCATGCGGGAACTCCTGAATTCTAGAGGCGGCCTGCGCCGCCCATTCTTCAAATAGGTCAGGCGGCTTGCGCCGCCCATTCTTCAAATAAGTTAGGCGGCTTGCGCCGCCGGGGTCCGCGCTTATCCTAGATCGGCACGGTCCAGTCCATGGACGCCCCAGCAAGAGCCGCCGCCGCCGAAACCCTGTGAACACCCCCCTCTTCGCCTCCGGTCCTTCCCTGGCCGAACTCGACGAACGCGCCCGCGAGATCTTCCGGCGCATCGTGGAGAGCTATCTGGAGACCGGCGAGCCGGTGGGCTCGCGCACGCTGTCGAAGGGCGGCGTCTCCCTGTCGCCGGCCTCGATCCGCAACACCATGCAGGACCTGACGCAACTGGGCCTGTTGGGGGCGCCGCACGTCAGCGCCGGGCGGCTGCCGACGCATGCGGGGCTGCGGCTCTTCGTCGACGGCTTGCTGGAGGTGGGCGACGTGGGCTCCGACGAGCGCCTGTCCATCGAGACCCGGCTGCACGCGCACGGCCGAAATTTCGACGACGCGCTGAACGAGGCGAGCTCGATCCTCTCGGGCCTGGCCGGCGGGGCGGGCGTGGTGGTCACCCCCATCCGCGACGCAGGCGTCAAGCATGTGGAGTTCGTGGCGCTGGGCGGCGAGCGGACGCTGGCGATCATGGTCTTCGCCGACGGCACGGTGGAGAACCGGCTGATCCGGCTGCCGGCCGGGGTCACCCCCTCGGCGCTGTCGGAGGCGTCGAACTTCCTCAACGCCCGCCTGCGGGGCCGCACACTGAGCGAGGCCAAGGTCGATCTCGCCACCGACATCGCCCAGGCCCGGCGCGAACTCGACGCCAGCGCGGCCAGGCTGGTGGAGGATGGGTTGGCGGCCTGGAGCGGGGGCGAGGCCGAGGACCGGGCGCTGATCGTCCGCGGCCGGGCGAACCTCTTGGAGGACGCCGGCGCCACCGAGGACCTGGAGCGGGTGCGCTCGCTGTTCGACGACCTGGAGCAGAAGGAACAGCTGATCGGCCTGCTCGACGGGGTGCGCGACGGCCAGGGCGTGCGCATATTCATCGGCGCGGAGACCCGGCTTTTCTCGCTTTCCGGTTCCGCAGTGATCGCGGCGCCCTATATGACGGGCTCGCAGCGGGTGCTGGGGGCGATCGGCGTGATCGGCCCGGCCCGGTTGAACTATGCCCGGATCATCCCGTTGGTGGACTATACCGCGCGGGTCCTGGGCCAGGTGATGAACGCGTAGAGATCAGAGAGACGATGTCCGAAGACAATATGCCCCCCTCAGACCCTGACCGCGCGGCCGACGAGTTCCTCGCCGAGGCCGAGGGCGGTGAGCTTGAGGCGCTGAAAGCCGAGACCAAGGCGCTGAAGGAGCAGATCCTGCGCTATGCGGCCGAGGCGGAGAACACCAGGCGCCGGGCCGAGCGCGAGGCCAATGACGCGCGCGCCTATGCGATCCAGAAGTTCGCCCGCGACCTGCTGGGCGTGGCCGACAACCTGTCACGGGCCCTGGCGCACGAGCCGGCCGACACCGGCGATGCGGCGGTGAAGAACTTCGTCCTCGGCATCGAGATGACCGAGAAGGAGCTGATGGGCGCCTTCGAGCGCAATGGGCTGAAGCGCATCGCGCCAGGCCGTGGCGAGAAATTCGACCCCCACCAGCACCAGGCCATGGCCGAACAGCCCGGGGGCGACGTGGCCCCTGGCAGCGTGCTGGAACTGATGCAGCCCGGCTACGAGCTGCTCGGCCGCCTGGTCCGACCGGCCATGGTGATCGTGGCCGGCAAGGTCGCCGGCGCAGCGGTCGAGCCTGCGCCGCCGGGTGGCCCCCAGAACCCCTACGCCGAGGGCGGGCCCGAAGGTTCCGTCGACGACGCCGGCGGGGCTGTGGATACAAGAGCCTAAGCGCCGGTCCGCCCCTTTCGCCGCTCGCCAAATCGGTTAATCTCAGAAGTCCCCTTAAGTCGGGGAGCGCGGGGCTGCGTCTGATTCGCCCTGCGCCGAGGCGAGCCGGGACAAAGACATGAAGCTGACGATCGAGCGCGCGGCGCTGCTGAAGGCGCTGGGGCACGTGCAGAGCGCCGTAGAACGGCGCAACACCATCCCCATCCTGTCGAATGTTCTGCTGTCGGCCGAGCGCGACAAGCTGACCTTTTCGGCCACCGACCTGGACATGGAGATCATCGACCAGGCCCTGGCCCAGGTGGACCAGCCCGGCCAGATCACCGCGCCGGCCCACACCCTCTACGAGATCGTCCGCAAGCTGCCGGAAGGCGCCGACGTCTCGCTGTCGTTCACCGGCGAGGACCCCCGCCTTACCGTCTCGGCGGGCCGCAGCCGCTTCAACCTGCCGGTTCTGCCCGCCGGCGACTTCCCGGTGATGAGCGCCGACGGCCTGTCGGGCCGCATCAGCGTCGATGTGGCGGACCTGATCCGGCTGATCGACAAGACCCGCTTCGCCATCTCGGCGGAGGAGACGCGGTATTATCTGAACGGCCTCTACGTCCACAGCGTGGTCGAGGACGGCCAGGCCAAGCTGCGCTGCGTGGCCACCGATGGCTCCCGCCTGGCCTTGGCCGAAATGCCGGCGCCCGAGGGCGCGGCCGGCCTGCCCGGCATCATCGTGCCCCGCAAGACCATCGCCGAGGCCAGGCGCCTGCTGGAGGACTCCGGCGAACAGGTGGAGCTGCAGATCGGTCCGCAGAAGGTGCGCTTCGACTTCGGCGGCGCGGCGCTGACCTCCAAGGTGATCGACGGGACCTTCCCGGACTATCCGCGGGTGATCCCCAAGGACAACAACCGCATCGTCATGGTGGATTCCAAACTGTTCGCCCAGGCGGTGGACCGGGTGGCCACCATCTCGGCGGAGAAGAGCCGGTCGGTACGGATGGCGGTGGAAGGCGGAAAGTGCGTGCTGACGGTGCGCAACATGGAGGCCGGCCAGGCGGTCGAGGAGCTGGAGCTCGACTACGACGGCGACCCCTTTGAGCTGTCCTTCAACGCCCGCTATTTGCTGGACATCACCGACCAGATCTCGGGCGAACAGGCCGAGCTGCGCTTCGGCGGGCCCAACGACCCGGCCCTGGTGCTCGATCCACAGGACGCCAATGTGCAGTACATCCTGATGCCGCTGCGGGTCTAAGACGCCGCCTTGCGGTAGGTGTAGTCGTAGCGCTCCGTCCAGGTCTTGCCGTGGTCGCGGGAGGCGTCGGAGTATTGGCGCACGCTGCCGTCGGGGTTGGGCGTGAAGGCCATGCGCTCCAGGACCACCTTGCCAGGATCGCGCCCCGGCACGACGCGCGCTGTCAGCACCATCTTGCCGTCGTCGATCCCGCCGACGAACTCTCGCCAGGCGCCCGAGGCGTCGGTCCAGGTCTGGCGCCACTTGCCTGTGGCCGCGTCGAAGGTGTTGAGGCTGCCGCCGGCGTAGCCCGGCTCGCTCCAGTTCTCCCGCAAGGCGCAGCCGTTGTAGAGCTGCTCGATCAGGCTCTGGCCGGCCGGCTTGCCGGTCTTGGTCTCGGTGACCGTCCAGCGGCCGATCCAGAAGTCGAAAGCGTGATGGGCCGAACTCTTGCAGAGGTCGGCCGCGACCGGCTGGGCCGCGGCCGGCGCAGCGCAGGCGAGCAGCGCCAGCCCCGCGATCACGGCCCTCACGAGGCGGCCTTGCGGTAGGTGAAATCAAAGGCCGGCATCCAGGTCTTGCCGCCGTCGCCCGAGGCCTCGCCGGCCTGGCGCACCGAGCCGTCGGCCGCCAGAGTGTAGGTCATCCGCACCAGATTGGGCTTGCCGTCCGCGCCGGGCCAGTCGCCGGCCAGGATCATCGCCTTGCCGTTCCAGCCGCCTTTGAACTCCACATGGGCGCCGCTGGAATCGATCCAGGTCTGCCGCCAGCCCTTCTCCGCCGGGACGTAGATCGACAGGCTGCCGCCGTCCTGGCCATTCTTCGGCATCCAGTTCTCGCGGAGGCCGCAGCCGTAGACCTTCTCGATCAGGCTGTGGGCCACCACCAATGGCTTGCCGGTCCCGGTGACATCCCAGCGCCCGACCCAGAAGTCGAACTGCGAGAATTCCGGCGCCGCGCAGGCGGACTTTGGCGTCGGCGCCTGGGCCGGGGCCTGGGCCTGCGCGCTCATCGCCGCGCCCGCCAACGTCGCCGCGGCGAGACCGCCCAACACCTGCCCGAGCCATCCATGATGCATGATCCTGCCCTCACTCATGGCAGCGAGGCTCTGCCGCGCGGCGGTGGCGGCACAATCGGTTTGCGATGAAACGGCCGGTTGGGGCGGCTAGTGCCCGTGTGAGCCTTCGTAGACGCCGGGCGCGGTGAGCTCGTTCTCGGCGCCCTTGGAGCCGGTCGCCAGCGCGAAGCGGCGGTCGCAGTAGCCACACTCGACAAAAGCGGCCTCGCCCATCTCCAGCCAGACCCGCGGATGGCCGAGCGCGCCCCCCACGCCGTCGCAGGCCACGCGCCTGGAGCGCACCACGACCACCTCCGGCGGCGGAATCGCCTGCGGATGGCCGGGCAGAGCGGCCGCGACGGGCGGCGTCACCTTGCGCACCGCCTTGGTGGGAGCTTTGCGAGCCATTGATATAGGGTCCCTGTTGGCGTCAGCCGTCGGCGCGCCTAGGTATGCGACACGCCCCTTACCCGTCAACGAGGGGGCCACCGTCAATCGAATGGACCTCAATGGATCTGCCGGACTACGCCATCGAGGCAAGGGGCCTGTTCAAGACCTACGCCGCCACCAAGACGACGCCGGAAATGCAGGCGCTGAAGGGCATCGACCTGGCGATCCCGCGGGGCTCGATCTTCGGCCTGCTGGGCCCCAATGGCGCGGGCAAGTCGACCTTCATCAACATCCTGTCCGGACTCTGCCGCAAGACCTCGGGCACGGTGTCGATCTGGGGCCGCGACATCGACGAGCGGCCGCGTGACGCGCGCGCCGCCATCGGCGTGGTGCCGCAGGAGATTTCGGCCGACCCGTTCTTCACCCCCTTCGAGTCACTGGAGGTGGCCGCCGGCATGTACGCCGTGCCGAAGGCCGAGCGGCGGACCATGGAGCTGCTCAACGCGTTGGGCCTTGGCGACAAGGCCTCCGCCTATGTCCGCCAGCTCTCCGGCGGCATGAAGCGCCGGCTGATGGTCGCCAAGGCCATGGTCCACAACCCGCCGGTGCTGATCCTCGACGAGCCCACCGCCGGCGTCGACGTCGAGCTGCGCCGCCAGCTCTGGGCCTATGTGGTCGAGCTGAACCGCAAGGGCGTGACGATCGTGCTGACCACCCACTACCTGGAGGAGGCCCAGGAACTCTGCGACCAGATCGCCATCATCAACCGCGGCCAGGTGGTCGCCTGCGAGCCGACCACGACGCTGCTCGCCCGCATGGACACCCGCAAGGTGCTGGTCACCCCAAATGAGCCGATGACGGCGGCGCCCAAGCTGAAGGGCTTCGAGACCCACCTGCTGCCCTCGGGGGGCTTTTCGGTCGGCTACCGCACCGGCCAGTCGAGTGTCGAGCAGGTGCTGGCGGCCATCCGCGCGGCCGGCCTGCA
>JANXXK010000042.1 GCA_025350685.1 Alphaproteobacteria bacterium
TGTCCGTGACTAGCGCGTTACGGTTACCGCGCCTAACATCGACACAAAAACGCTATTTCCACAACTTCCACTACACCTCCAAAATCACGTTTGAAGCGGTGGGTCTGATAAACTGTTAAAATCCCACCGTAGTCGCGCTACACGTGGAATTCCCTTGGATCTCATGTAGCTAGTGATAATAGACAATGCAATTGGCCGTAGCCCCCATAGGATGCCCTCCGAAAAGGTCAACCCGGGTATTTGTTTACTCTAGTTTAAGAACGCTCTCGCAAGAGCATAAGTAGAAAAGTATGAGCTCACTGTGTGCGCTCCATCCTGTGGGTAGACGGACGTATTCTCTACGTCACCATACTAGTCCACTACGTCTGTACTTTAACACTATCACCGAAGATGACGCCGCGCACCAAGCACATCGCCGTCAAGTACCACCACTTTCGAGAGTCGGTGGTCGCCCGGGTGGATGCAACCCTGGCCCATCAGCGCGGCCTGCTGGTCGCCGGCCACGCCGCGGATCGGGATCGCCCGGCCGAGCAGCCCGGCCTCCGTCTCGCCGTAGTCGCCGGCGCAGTCGCGCACCTCTGGCAACAGGCCCAGCGGCACGTTCAGCATCTCGCCCATCTCGGCGGACCAGGCTTGTTTGCGGATATCGAAGAGCAGGGTGCGCGAGGCGTTGGTGGCGTCGGTGGCGTGAACCCGGCCCCCGGTCAGCTTCCAGATCACCCAGGCGTCCATGGTGCCGGCCAGCAGCTCGCCGGCCGCTGCGCGCGAGCGGGCGCCGTCCACATGGTCCAGCAGCCAGGCGATCTTGGTGCCCGAGAAGTAGGGATCGAGCAGCAGGCCGCTGATCTGCGTCACCCGGCCTTCGTGCCCGGCGCCGCGCAGGCGCTCGCAGACCTCCGCCGTGCGCCGGTCCTGCCAAACGAGGGCGTTGTGGATCGGTTTTCCGGTGGCCTTGTCCCAGATCACCACCGTCTCGCGCTGATTTGTCACGCCGATCGCGGCGACCTCCGACATCGGCCGCGCGGCCGTCTTCACCGCCTCGCCCAGCACCTCGACGCACGCCTGGAAGATCGCCTCGGCGTCATGCTCCACCCAGCCGTCCGCCGGGTAGATCTGCTCGATCGGCCGGCCCGCCTCGGCGAGCGCCCGGCCCTTGGCGTCGAACAGGATCGCCCGGGTGCTGGTGGTCCCCTGATCGAGTGCAAGGATCAGCGGATCGGCCATGCGACATCCTTTCCAAGAATGGTTTGGCCGAGCTTAAACATGTTTTCACCCCGCGGTGCGCAGGTTCGAAGCTGAGCCATGCCGACAGAACGGAGGTCAGGCTTGAGTGTCGCGTTGAGCAGCGAAAGTCTGCTGGAACTCGCTAAGAGTCGGGCGCCCGCCGATCGGGAACGATTGCTTCTGGGCATCGTGGAACTGTGCGACGCGGGCGACGGGGGCCCCGCTGTGGCCTCCGCGCAGATCCAGCTGCTGCTGAATTCCATCTTCCTTGGCCTGGTCGCCGGCGCCGAGCGGGAGATCCGCAAGCGGCTGGCCGACAAACTGTCGACCGCCGACTGGGCGCCGCCGGCGCTGATCAATGTACTGGCGCTCGACGAGATCGAGATCGCCCGCCCGGTGATCGCCGCCAGCGCCGTGCTGCAGGACAGGGACTTGATCCGCCTGCTGGTCGAGGCGACCATCGAGCATCAGATCGAGGTGGCGCGCCGCCCGAACCTTGGCCCCGACGTGGTTTGCGCGATCCTCAAGAAAGGCGAGCCCGCCGTGATGGCCGCGCTGGCCGGCAACTACTCTGCCTCGGTCGGCGCGGGCGACATGAAGCGCCTGGTCGAGGCCGCCCGCGAGATCGCGGCCCTTCGCTCGCCGCTGTCGAAGCACCCGCGCCTCACCAGCGACCTCGCGCTGCAGCTCTACATCCTGGTCGGCCAGGCGTTGCGCCAGTCCCTCGCCGACCGCTTCCGCCTGGACCCCCGGCTGATCGAGGAAGCGCTCGCCCAGTCCGTCCAGGAAGCGCACGCCGGCGTCGCCAACGGCCAGGGGCCGGTCGTACTCGCCCGCGATGGCGAGCGCGAGGCCATGGAAGTGAAACTGATCGAGAAGCTCTATTCCGCCGGCCAGCTGCGACCCGGCTATCTGGTGCGCGCCCTGCAGGAAGGGCGGCTGTCGCTGTTCACCATCGCGCTGGCCACCCTTGGCCGCTTCGAGGCCGA
>JANXXK010000082.1 GCA_025350685.1 Alphaproteobacteria bacterium
GGGCCGCCGTCCGCCTCGCCGCCCAGCACCGCGATCAGGTCGCTCACCCGGCATTTCAGCGCCGTGGCGATCTGCGCCAGGCGCGAGAAGGAGATGCGGTTGGCGCCGTTCTCGTACTTCTGGATCTGCTGGAAGCTGACCCCGCACTGCTCGGCCAGCGCCTCCTGCGAGATACCGATGGTCCGCCGGCGAATGCGAACCGCCGCCCCCAGGGCGATATCCATAGGGTCCGGCGCCTTGGTCGACGACTCTGCCAAAATAACTTCTCCCACGGCCGGATGTCTCTACGCGGACGAAAGGCCCCCCGGCTCCGCGCGCCAGCTCTACTGTAAGTTAAGGCGCTTATTTCCCGATTGAAAAGCCTACTCGCCATCTAGGGGTGCGACAAAATCAACCTGCGCCGTAGAACGCGGCGAAAAGGCAACCTCAGATCGCGTCCGACTGCGGCGCAGTTAAGCACTTGGTGACCGAGTCAGACCCGAAGTCGGCGTTCCGTAGACCCGAGGCCGTCAGGTATCCATGCGTGCGATTCGCCTACATCCGCCCTTCGACCACGGGGCCGCGCTCAGGGTTCCCCCGCCGAGCGATAAATCCAGCTGGCGGACGCTTTGGAGTTGGCTTGGCGAGCATGCCCGCGCCGCAGCCGAGGGCGCCGCGGTGCAGGTGCATACACCGGAGGGTCCGGTGATCGCCCGCTGCGGCGACTGGATCGTGCTCTCGCACTCCGGCGACTTCCACGTGGCTCACGGCGTCAGGACCTGCGACGCCTGAAGGCGACAAGGCGGGCCGGAATCGCCATAAGGGCGCCGAATGCCCGCGCCCTTCGACAATATCGCCGCCGCGGCGGCCTGGTACGACGCCTGGCTGGGCGAGGCGGCTCTGCCGTTGTGGGCCGGCGCGGGCGTCGATCGCGCGCACGGGCTCTTCCAGACGGCGCTGACGGTGGATGGCCGACCGGTCGATGCGCCGAGGCGGGCGCGGGCCCAGGCCCGGCAGGTGTTCGTCTTCGCCAGCGCCGCGGCGGCGGGCTATGGCGCCGACTGGCTGGCGGTCGCCCGCGCGGGGTACGGCCCCTTCCTGGCCCACTTCCGGCGTCCGGACGGCCTGTTTCTACGGCGCATCCACGCCGACGGGACACCGCTGGACCAGGACGCCGACGTCTACGACCAGGCCTTCGCCCTGCTGGCCATGGCGGCGCTGCAGGTCGCCGATCCGGGGTCCGGCGACTATGTCGGCGACGCGGCGCGCACGCTTGGCGCCCTGCAGGCGCGCCGCGCGCCGGCCGGCGGGTTCGAGGAAACCGGCGCCCATCCCTTTCAGGCCAACTGCCACATGCACCTCTTCGAGAGCGCGCTGGCGTGGGAAGCCGCCGGGGAGGCGAGCTGGGCGGCGATCTCCGATGAGATCGCCGGCCTGGCCACGGGCAGGTTCATCGATCCGCGGACCGGGGCGCTGCGCGAGTTCTTCGACGCCGAGTGGCGCGCGCTGGAGGGCGAGGGCGGTCTGGTCGAGCCGGGGCACCAGTTCGAATGGGCCTGGCTTCTGGAGCGCTGGGGCCGCGCGCGGGGCGATGCCGGCGCGTTGGCGGCGGCGCGGCGGCTGTTCGAGACCGGGCTGAAGGGCGTCGACGCCAAGCGGCAGGTGGCGGTGAACGCGCTCTGGGACGACTTCTCGGTGCGAGATGGGGCCGCACGCTTGTGGCCGCAGACCGAGCACCTGAAGGCCGCGCTGGTGCTGGGGACGCAGGTGCAGGCGCTCACCGCCGCGCAGGGCCTGGCGCAGTACCTGGACGTCCCGGCCCGCGGCGCCTGGCGCGACAAGCTGCAACCGGACGGGACGTTTGTCGACGAACCCGCACCGGCGACCTCATTCTACCACCTGACCGTGGCGATCCTGGAGCTGACCGCGCGGAGCCGCTAGGGCGCGGTGGGCGGCGTGGCGGCGTACCCGTCCCAGCCGGCGACCAGGGCGTTCACCACCGGGGCGGCTCCGTCTCGGCTGTGGGCCAGTTCGCCCGCCAGGTAGGTGCGCTCGACCACGCGGTCGTCGCCCAGGACCGACAGCACGAACAGCTTCTCGGCGATGGTCGCGGCGGTGGCGGTGCGCCGGGCCAGTAGCGGGGTGGCGGCCAGGTCGAGGACCAGGAAATCGGCCTCCTTGCCGGGGATCAGGTTGCCGACATGGCCGTCGATCTTCAGCGCTCGCGCGCCGGCCAGGGTGGCCAGGTAGAAGGCGTGCAGCGGGTCGAGCGCGTCGCCGCCGAGCTGGCCGACCTTGTAGGCCTCACCCATCATGTGCAGCAGCGAGAAGCTGGCGCCCGCGCCGATGTCGGTGCCGAGCCCCACGGTGACGCCGCAGGTACAGGCCCGCTTCAGGCTGAACAGGCCCGAGCCCAGCAGCAGGTTGGACGAGGGGCAGAAGGCGGCCGAAGCGCCGGCCGTGGCCATCCGCCGGAGCGCGTCGTCGCTGGAATGGACGCAGTGGGCGAAGACCGAGCGCGGCCCGACCAGCCCGTGGCGGGCGTAGACGTCGAGGTAGTCGCCGGCGCCCGGGAACAGCTCGCCTACGCGGGCGACTTCCTCGCGGTTTTCGGCCATGTGGGTGTGGATCAGCACGTCGGGATGGGCGGCGGCGACCTCGCCGGCCATGGCCAGCTGCGCGTCCGACGAGGTGACGGCGAAGCGGGGCGTCACCGCGTAGCCGAGCCGGCCCTTGCCCCGCCAGGCGCGGATCAGCGCCTCGGTGTCGGCCCGCCCGGTCTCGACGGTGTCGGTGAGGGCGGCGGGCGCGCGCCGGTCCATCAGCACCTTGCCGGCGATCAGCCGCATGTTGCGCGCCAGGGCGGCGTCGAACAGGGCGTCGACCGAGGTCTTGTGCACCGTGCCGAAGATGAGCGCGCTGGTGGTCCCGTTGCGCAGCAGCTCGGCCAGGAAGAAGGCGGCCGTCTCGTCGGCGTGGGCCCGGTCGGCGAAGGCCTGCTCGGCGGGGTAGGTGTGGTTGTTCAGCCAGTCGAGGAGCTGCGAGCCCCAGGCGGCGACCACGTCAGTCTGCGGATAGTGGATGTGGGCGTCGACGAAACCCGGCGTGATCAGCCGGCCGGGGAGCTCGGTGACCCGCGCGCCAGCGGGCAGGGTCGCGGCGATCTCGGCATAGGCGCCAAAGGCGGCCACATGGCCGTCCTCGACCACCAGCAGGCCGTCATCGTAATGGGTCACCGCGTCCGGCCCCGCGACGCAGGGGTCATCGAGGGCGTGCAGCAGGGCGGCGCGGTAGGCGTATCGGCTCACGCCTTCGTTTCTAGGGGGCTTCGCTCAGCCTTCCCACCCGTCATGCGCGCGCCTTCGGGGCGAAGGACCGGCTGACCCGCAGCGGGACGGCGAGGGGGACGGTGATGGTGATCACCGCGCCGCGATCGTCGGCGGCGTCGAAGGTGGCGTTCAGCTGGCGGAGGATGGCGAAGACGATGGTCATGCCGAGACCCTTGGCCGGCTGCCCCAGCGCGCCCCGCAGCCCGCAGCCGCTGTCGGCGACGGTCAGGCGCAGAGCGCCGTCGGTCTCGCGGGCATCAATTCGCAGGGGGCCGGGGTCGCCCGCGCGATAGGCGTGCTTGGCTGCGTTCATCGCCAGCTCGTTGATGACGATGCCGAGTTGCTGGGCGACCTCGCCCGACAGGGAGATCGGATCGGTCTCGGTCGTGCAGCGCAGGCCGGTGCTGCCGGCGATGAAGCCGCTGAGCTGAGTGAGGAACGCCGGGAAGTCCAGGTCGGCGGCGGGGTCGTGACCGCTGAGGAAGCGGTGCAGCTGGCCGACCGCGGCGAGGCGGGCCGCGGCATCGCCGAGCGCGGCGCGTGCCGCCGGGTCGCTAACCCCGGCCTGGGAAAACAGCAGGAAATCGATCGCCAGCTGCAGGCTGTTGGCCGTGCGGTGATCAAGCTCCCGGTTCTGCAGGCGGGCCCTGGGCGGGTGGGACCTGGCGTCGGGACGCGGGGGGTTGGGAACAGACTGCGCCACAGAATGGGGCACGGGGAGCCTCTTGGATTTGTGTCGACTGTCTCCCCTCCAGCCGGCATTGGACACGCAAAAGATGTACAAGACCCCAACAAGCTTGACCTAAGGTAGTGACGACCCGAGGCCATTGAGGGTAAAATTCAACCAAATCAATGCCTGACCGCCAGAAGGGTGAAGTCCTGACCCTTGCAAACCATCCGGGGGGGGAGCAAAATTCCTCCTCAAAGGCCCGACGCCGGCGAGCTGGCGGGAGGGCCTTTTCGATTCAAGAGGTTTGAAGATCATCCATGTCCGCCAACAGGACATCCCACATCCGGCTCACCTCGCATCCCGGCGCGGGGTCGCAGAGCCGCTTCCCGATCCGCTGGGACGCCAAAACCGCCCGCACGCGCGGCCCGGTCATCGCCACCCCGAACGCCGGCGCCGACCGCAACGCGGTGGGCGCGCACGGCGGCGCCTATTCGATCTACCGCGCGCTGGCGATCTCGTCGGGCGCCATGGCCGCCGAGACCCGGCCCGAGTTGCACAACACCCACCCCGTGGTCTCCATCGGCCCGCACGCCCAGTGGAGCGAGGCCGGCAAGATCGTCAGCCTCGATCCCTGGGGCCACCGGGTCGCCGAGGACTTCGCGAGCGAACTGGCCGAGGGCGTCGACATCCGCCCGACCATCGCGGTCACCAAGGCGCGCATCGACCTGCACGAGATCCATGACGCCATCGCCAAGGGCCGGCTGAAGGTCGACGGCGAGATCGTCCACCAGAACGGCGACGTTGCGGTGACCAAGGCCGCCATCGATCCGGTCTGGTATCTGCCGGGCATCGCCGCGCGGTTCGAGGTCGATGAGATGCAGCTTCGCCGCACGCTCTTCGAGCAGACGGGTGGGATGTATCCCGAGCTGGTCACCCGGCCCGACATCAAGGTCTTCCTGCCGCCGATCGGCGGGATCACCCTCTACATGTTCGGCGACCCGTCGAAGATCGGGAACAAGCGCTACGCGCTGACCTGCCGGGTGCATGACGAGTGCAACGGCTCCGACGTGTTTGGCTCGGACATCTGCACCTGCCGACCCTACCTGACTCACGGGATCGAGGAATGCGTGGCCAGCGCCCAGAAGGGCGGATCGGGCCTCATCGTCTACAACCGCAAGGAAGGCCGCGCGCTTGGCGAGGTGACCAAGTTCCTGGTCTACAACGCCAGGAAGCGCCAGCCGGGCGGTGACCAGGCGGCGACCTATTTCGAGCGGACCGAGTGCGTGGCGGGCGTGCAGGACGCGCGTTTCCAGCAGCTGATGCCCGACATCATCCACTGGTTGGGCATCCGCCGGATCGACCGGTTCGTGTCGATGTCGAACATGAAGTACGACGCCCTGGTGAAGGGCGGTGTCGAGATCGGCGAGCGCGTGCCGATCCCCGACTGGTTGGTGCCGGAAGACGCCTCCGTCGAGATGGAAGCCAAAAAGGCCGCCGGCTATTTCACCCCCGAGAAGCCGCCATCGAAGGCGGACCTGAAGAAGGTCGTCGGTCGCGACCTGAAGGAATTCTGAGATCCCCCAACCGACTGCCGAACCCGATGCCGCCGCGGTTGCGGCGCTCAGCCTACTTTCCGCCGCGGCCGTGCGCGAGCGGGCCCATGAGATGCTGGCCGCCGCCCTGGCCGGCGAGGTCGCCGCCTGGCGCGTGGACCTCGCGCGGCTGGCGCACGCCGCCGACCTGACGGCTGAGGTGACCCGGGAGGCCTATCCGGAGCTGGACGTGCCGTTCCACGCCCGCTGGCGGCACTTCACGGTCGCCGGTCACGACCTCTGGGCCGAGCGCGACAAGCCGTGGACGGACGCCGCCGAGGCGGCCCGAGCGAGCTTCGACCTGGCGATCACCTCTGTCCTGCTGGACGCCGGCGCCGGGCCGGCCTGGCGCTATCGCGACGCGGTGACCGGGGCCGAACTCGGCCGTTCCGAGGGGCTCGGCGTCGCCGCGTTCAGGCTCTTCGAATCCGGAGCCCTGTCGGGTGACCGCAGCGACCCGCTGCGCGCCGACGCGCTGACCGGCGTCGACGCCGCGGCGCTGGCCAAGGCCTTCCAGGTCGGCCCCGACAACGCGCTGGTCGGCCTCGACGGGCGCGCGGCGTTGCTGCGGCGGCTCGGCGAGGCGGTGGGCCGGCCGGGCGACCTCTACGACGTCATGGCCGCGCGCGCGGTGGACGGGCGGCTGGCGGCGCCGGTGATCCTGGACGTTCTGCTGGCCGCGCTGGGACCTATCTGGCCGGGGCGGCTCAGCCTGGGCGGGGCGCCATTGGGCGACTGCTGGCGGCATTCGGCGATCAAGCGCGACGATCCGACTGACGGATTCATGCCGATCCACAAGCTCTCCCAGTGGCTGGCCTATTCGCTGATCGAGCCACTGCAGACCGCCGGGATCGAGGTCACTGACATCGACGGCCTGACCGGCCTGGCGGAGTACCGCAACGGCGGGTTGTTCGTGGACATCGGCGTGCTTCGGCTGGCCGATCCGGCCGACGCCAGCCGCGCCCATCCTGTCGGAGGCCCGCTGGTCGTTGGCTGGCGGGCGCTGACGGTGGCGCTGCTGGACGAAATCGCCCCGATGGTCCGCGAGCGACTGGGCGTCAGCGCCGAGGCCTTCCCGCTGGCTCGGGTGCTGGAAGGCGGGACCTGGGCGGCGGGGCGGCGGATCGCTGCGGGCTTGCGCGCCGACGGCGGACCGCCGATCAAGGTGGTGAGCGACGGGACGGTCTTTTGAATCTCAGGGAGAGCCCATGAAGGGCGTTACCATCGTCGACCACCCGCTGGTGCAGCACAAGCTGACGCTGATGCGGAAGAAGGACACCTCGATCAAGAGCTTCCGGGAGCTGCTGAAAGAGATCGGCGTGCTGGTCTGTTATGAGGTCACCCGCGACCTGCCGCTGGAGAAGGTCGAGATCGAGACGCCGCTGACCGCCATGTCGGCGCCGCAGCTCGCCGGCAAGAAGCTGGTGTTCGCGCCCATCCTGCGCGCGGGCATGGGCATGCTGGATGGGATGCTGGAGCTGTCGCCGGCCGCGCGGGTAGCGCACATCGGCCTCTACCGCGACCCGGCGACGCTGGAATGCGTGGAGTACTATTTCAAGGCGCCAGCGGACATGGGTGAACGGCTGGTTGTGGTGATCGACCCGATGCTGGCCACCGGCAACACCGCCATCGCCGCCGTCGACCGGCTGAAGGAGGCCGGCGCCACGCGGATCCGCATGGCCTGTCTGCTCGCCTCGTCCGAAGGGCTGTCGAAGTTCCTGGGCCATCATCCGGAGGTGCAGGTGTGGACCGCGGCGGTGGACGAGGGGTTGAACGACCACGGCTACATCCTGCCCGGGCTGGGCGATGCGGGCGACCGCATGTACGGGACCCGCTAGAGTGTGAGGGTCCGCGCTGGCGGCCTCGGCCGCGGCTCTTGGGCTCGCCGCGGGCGCCGCGCACGCCGGCGAGGGCCTGTTCGGCGTCTACGCGCACGACATCTCCGACCACATTTCGCTGGGCGGCTTCGAGAAGAGCCCGCCAATCGTCTTCGGGGTGCGCACCGCGGCCCTTGACGACCTGGCGGCGATCGGCAAGCCGCATGTCCACCTGATCGCCGGGATCAACCCGCAGGGCGGCACAAACGACCTGGCGGCGGCTTCGCCGCACGAGCCGGGGATCAGCGTCGCCGAGGCGATCCGCCGCGAGCACGACCTCGAGACCAAGCTCGACCTGGGGTCGCGGTGCTGTTTGAGCCGGAATGGTCGCTGGGCTGGAAGGCGACCGACCGGATGTCTGTGGAACTCAGCTGGATCCACCTGAGCCACGCCAGGCTGACCGGTTCGCAGAACCCTGGCCTCGGCGACTTCGGCCTGCCCGCGGTCTACCGCTACGGGGTCGACCGCTAGCTCAGTTCCCGAAGATCCACCCCGACGCCAGCGTAGAGAGCTGCACGCCGACCAGGATCATCTCATTCCCACCCCCCATGTCGATGACGGTGTCCGCGCCGACCTGGCTCAGCGTGTAAGCGGTGCCGGGGTCCAGCATCACATGGTCACCCTTGGCTTCGCTGAAGCCGATCACCTTGTCGATGCCGGCCTGGGCGAAGGTGTGGAAGGTGTCCGCCCCGGAGCCGGCCTGAATGGTGTCATTGCCGCGGTCCCCGGAGATGAAGTCGTTGCCTGAGCCTGCGACAATACTGTCGTCGCCCTGGCCGCCTCGCAGCGTGTC
>JANXXK010000087.1 GCA_025350685.1 Alphaproteobacteria bacterium
GGCACCTCGGAGATGCCCAACAAGGACGGCTCCACTGGCACCAGCCTTGAAGTCCACGTCTTCCCGCCCGGCGTGAAGATGGGCGAGGGTCACTACGGCTGGGATCTTAAGCCCGGCTCGATGATGACCAACGGGACTGTGGGCACGGTTGTCACCGGCAAGAAGGGTTCGCGCGAGCTCGACGTCTCCTACTCCTACGGCCAGCGCCACATCACCGTGCCCGCCAAGGTGCCGGTGGTGCAGATCACCGGCGGTAAGCGCGACATGGTCAAGGTGGGCACCCCGGTGTTCATGGTCGTCCAGAAGACCGCCACCGGCATGATGGCCGGCTCCATCTCGGTCGGGGAGAACGGCGCCAAGCCGCCGATGTGAGCAGGGCCGCTCGGCGGGTCGCGTCTACTGGTGGAAGCAGCGCACCAGCAGGTAGTAGCCGAAACGCGCGAGGATCGGCGCGGGCCAGCCGAAGCGGCGCAGCAGCACGGCGAAGACGAATTGCCAGGCGATGGCCTCGATGTTGCCGGCGACCTCCATGGGCTCCGTGCCGAAGACGCCCCACTTGCGCAACAGCACTGCCTTTTCCAGCGGCTCGATCAGGGCCGCCAGCACGGCGAAGGTCCAGTAGGTCGCTGCCTCGTACCTGCCGCGCAGCAGCCGTCCGACCAGCCAGGCCGGAATTAGGATCGGCGCCAGGCGAAAGGCGCATTCGCTGATGATCGAGGCGTGCAGGTAATGCAGCACCGACCAGGGCGGCCGCACATTGACGAAGGTGATGTCGAACCCGTTGCGCTTGTCCACCGCGGCCAGGTGCGCGCCCCAGTAGAAGCGGCTGAGCGCCAGGTCCGTTGCGCCATAGACGAGGCCTGTCGCCAGCGACCAGAGCACTAGCCGGGTCCACAGTCGCCCCTCGCCAAGGGATGGCGCGCGGGCCGCCTTCGTCCACGGCAGCAGGAAGACGCCGAGCGCACCCATCGCCAGATAGATCGAGGTCAGGACCCAGGCCAGGTTGTCGGCCTGCTGCCGCATCGGCGTGGGCCAGGGATGCACCTGGAACACGGCCACGACCGCCAGCGCCGGCAGGGCCGCCAGCAGCGCGAACAGGGCCAGCTCCCGCCGGCCCGCCTTCCAGGTCACGTTCACGCCAAGTCACCCCCAAACCCGTAGGAAGCTTAGCGCCGCCCCGGCCACGCCGACAACCGATGGGCGAGCGGACGTGCTATCGGCACGGCATGACCGACGCCACACCCGACGCAAAGCCGTCCGGCAACCCCAATCCGCTGGTGGGCCTGACGCTGTTGCTCGCCTGGCTCGGCCTGGGCGCCCTGCTGACCCGCGCACCCAGCGGCGTACTGGTCTTCGCCTTCGTCATGCTGGGGTGGATTCTGGCGGTGATGCTGCACGAGTTCAGCCACGCCGCCGTGGCCTGGCTGGGCGGGGACCACACGGTCGTCGCCAAGGGGTACCTGTCCTTCGACCCGCGCCGCTACGGCGACCTGGGCGTCAGTCTGGTGATCCCGGTGCTGGCGTTGATCATGGGCGGCGTCGGCTTCCCAGGCGGGGCGGTCTATCTGCGCAACGATCTGATGCGCGGGCCGCTGTGGCGCGCGGCGGCCTCGCTGGCCGGCCCGGCGGCGACCTTCCTGGTCCTGCTGGCCCTGAGCCTAGGCCTTTCGGTCTGGGCGGGCTGGGGTGTCTCCGGCGCCGGGTCGGCGGCGCTGTTCGAGGCGCTGACGGTGCTGGCCTTCCTGCAGGCCATGGCGTTGATCCTCAACCTGCTGCCGATCCCGGGCCTCGACGGCTTCGGCGTGATCCGCCCGTTCCTGCCGGCAAGCCTGGCGCCCTCGATCCACAAGGCCGAGGGCCTGGCGATGGTCGCCCTGCTGTTGCTGATCTTCGTGGTCCCGGGGGCCAGCGCGGCCCTGTTCCGCGCGGCGGCGAGCCTCAGCGCGGTGATGGGCCTCGACCTCTTCGCCCTGCGCGAAGGCTGGGCCGCCTTCCACTTCTGGAACGCCCGGGGGTAATGTCGAATCATGCTGATCCGCCGCACCCTCCTCGCCCTCGCCGCCGCCGCCGCCAGCCTGGCCGGCGCAGCGCACGCCCAATCCCCGGCTCCGGCCCCCAATCCCCGCGTGGCGATCACTACCGCCCTGGGGACAATCACGGTCGAGCTCTACGCCGACAGAGCGCCGATCACCGTCGCCAACTACCTGAAGTATGTCGACCGCAAGCTCTATGACGGGGCGACCTTCTACCGGGCCTCCAAGCCGCCGGGCCAGGCGGCGAACGACTACGGCACGATCCAAGGTGGCCTGCAGAATGACCCCAAGAAGGTGTTGCCGCCGATCGCCCACGAGTCGACGCTGAAGACGGGCATCGGCCACGGCGACGGGATCATCTCCATGGGCCGCCATGCGCCGGGGACGGCCCAGGCGGATTGGGTGATCTGCATCGGCGACATGAGCTACCTCAACGCCGACCCCAAGGATCCGAAGAACCCAGGCTTCGCCGCCTTCGGCAAGGTCACCGACGGCATGCCGCTGGCCCAGCAGATCCTCGGCCTGCCCACCGACCCCAACGCCGGCGTCGGGGCCATGAAGGGCGAGATGCTGGTCAAGCCGGTGAAGATTATCTCCATCAGGCGCGTGGCAGCCGCGCCTGCGGCCCCGTCCGCGCCCGCGGTGGCCGCCTCGCCCGCACCCGCCGCCTGACGTGCCAAAGCTCACGATCGGCGTCGACGTCCCCTGGGTGACCAGCTGGTCCGGCGAACCGGTGCTGGGCGTCGCCCCCTGCCCAAGCATCGACGGCGGCCTCGCCATCGGCCAGGCGCTCAGCCCCGGCCAGGGCGAGCCGCTGTTCGCCAGCAACCACCTCTTCCGCCAGCGCAAATCGGTGCGCGAACTGGGCTGCCCCATGTGCGGCGAGCCGACGGCCGATGGCGACCGCTGGAGCCAGACGGCGCGCTGGTCCACCGCGGCCGAGGTCCGCGCCAAGGGTCTTGGCGCCTGGCTGCCCGCCGACTTCAGGGACGATCGGCCGCTGCTCGACGCCGGCGCGATCGCCCCGATGCACCGCGCCTGCGCCGAGCGCGCCCGGACCGCGTGCCCGCACCTGGCGGCCCTGCCCGGCCAGGCTCTGACGGCCTTCCCCGCCGCCTGGATCGTCGTGCCGCTCACCGTCGAGGCGCGGCCGCATGCGGTCTACGCCAACGTCCCCCAGCGCGGCGTCGCCGCCGTCACCTTCCTGCAGCTGATCGGGGTTCCGGACGACGCGGGCGGTTGAACATTACAGTCAGATTAGAGAATTAATTCGAGTTAATATTGTGAATTCCAGGTCATTACGGAGACTTCACGGGACTTAACCTGAACCCGCAAGTATTCCTCTGTTTATCGGACGCACCCCAGCGCCCCACCGAACCGAGGGACCCGCCCAATGACCAACATCACCGCCCGCCTCGCCGGTATCGCCACCCTGGCGCTGGCCGTGCTTCCCGCGCTCGCCCTGACGGCGACCGCGCACGCCGCCCCAACGGTCACCGCCAACGTCATCGCCAAAGTGCAGGTCGGCGACCTGAACTTGGCGAGCGCCGACGGCCAGGCGATCTTGCGCCAGCGCATCGACGACGCCGCCCGCCGCTTCTGCTCCGATGTCACCTCGCGCAGCACCCTCGACACGGCCAACGCGTTCGACTCCTGCCGCGTGGCCGTCCGCGCCGAGGTCAACGAGAAGCTGGCTTCTGAGATTCGTCTCGCCAACCGCAACTAAGCTCAGTCTCGCCCCGTACATGAGACTGTGGGGCCTTCCCCGGTCCCCCCGAGCCCGCCCGGTCTCCCCGCCCCGGGCGGGTTCCCCCAGACCCGCGACTTCCAAGTCGCGGGTCTGACTCTTTCAGACAACAACGGCAGGCCCGCGACTTCCAAGTTGCCGGTCTGACCCTTTCAGACCAGAGCGGGCGGCCCGCGCCCCGTCCCCAGCGTCGTGGGCACATTTGACTCGCGGCCAGGCTCGAACAGCCCCGCCCCCGATCACGCCAGGAAAATGGCTCCCGGCGTCAGCGTGGACAGCTGCACGCCGACCAGGATCATCTCATTCCCACCCCCCATGTCGATGACGGTGTCCGCGCCGACCTGGCTCAGCGTGTA
>JANXXK010000090.1 GCA_025350685.1 Alphaproteobacteria bacterium
ACGCCGAACGCCTTGCCCAGCGTGCCTTCGATGATATCGATGTCGGCCATCGCCCCGTCGCGCTCGGCGACGCCGGCGCCGCGCGGCCCGTACATGCCGACCGCGTGGACCTCGTCGATGTAGGTCATGGCGCCGTATTTCTTGGCCAGCGCCACCGTGGCCGGGACGTCGGCCACATCGCCGTCCATGGAATAGACGCTTTCGAAGGCGATCAGCTTCGGCACGGCCGGGTCGGCCGCGGCCAGCAGCTCTTCCAGATGCGCCAGATCGTTGTGGCGATAGATGTGCTTCTCGCCCTTGTGGGCGCGGATGCCGCTGATCATCGAATTGTGGTTCAGCGCGTCGGAGAAGATGATCAGGCCCGGCAGGATCTTGTGCAGGGTCGAGAGCGAGGCCTCGTTGGAGACGTAGCCCGAGGTGAACAGCAGGGCGGCTTCCTTCTGGTGAAGGTCGGCCAGCTCGCGCTCCAGTTCCACGTGAAAATGGGTCGTGCCGGAGATGTTGCGGGTGCCGCCGGAGCCGGCGCCGGCCTCGTCGATCGCGGCCTTCATGGCGTCGATGACGATCGGGTTCTGGCCCTGGCCCAGGTAGTCGTTGGAGCACCAGACCACCACATCGCTCGTCGAGCCGTCGTCACGGGTCCAGGTGGCGCGCGGAAATTCGCCGCGATGGCGCTTCAGGTCGGCAAAGACCCGGTAGCGGCCCTCGGCCCGAACCTGCTCAACAGCGCTGGTGAATGCGGCCTTGTAATCCATAGACTCTTTCACCCGGGCCCAGCGTTCGACATGCGTGAGTGGGTAACCGGTTCCCTTTAGATGCGCCCGCGTTTTCGCACCGTGGGCTTACGTTGTCCATAAGTCGGGCCGCCGCCGGCCATGACCTTTTCGTCACGAACCGTGAGTTTTTGTAAACACTGTTCAGTTTGCAGGAATGTTGCCGCGAAACAGCTCCAGGATCGCCGAGAAATCCTTGGCACCGCCGCCGAGCCGGTCGAACAGGGCGTAGAGGCCCTCGGCCTGGGCGCCCAAAGGTGTCGCGGCGCCCGCCTTGGCGGCGGCTTCCTGGGCCAGTTTCAGGTCCTTCAGCATCATCGCCGTGGCGAACCCGCCCTCGTAGCCGCGATTCGACGGCGCAGCCGGGACAGGGCCCGGCCAGGGGCAGTAGCTGGTCAGGCTCCAGCTCTGGCCGGAGGACTTGGACGCGATCTCGAAAAATCGCTCCGGCTCCAGGCCCAGCTTCTCGGCCAGCGCGAAGGCCTCGCAGGTCGCGATCATCGTCGCGCCCAGCACCATGTTGTTGCAGATCTTCGCCGCCTGCCCAGCCCCGTGGTCGCCGGCGCGGATCGTGGCCCGCGACATCGGCCCGATCACCGCCTCGACCGCGGCGAAGTCGACCTCGTCGCAGCCGACCATGAAGGCCAGCGTCCCAGCCTCGGCGCCCGCCTGACCGCCGGACACCGGTGCGTCGGCGAAGCGGAATCCTGCGGCTTTCGCCTGGGCGGCGACGGCCCTAGCGCTCTCAACATCGATGGTTGAACAATCGATCAGCACGGCGCCCGGCCTAGCGTTGGGCAGGATCTGCTCGGCGTAGACAGCGCGGACGTGCTGGCCGGCCGGCAGCATGGTGATCACCGCGTCGGCGTCCCTGACCGCCTCGGCCGCGGACGTCGCCACCGAGCACCCTGCGGCCGCCGCCGTGTCGACGGCGGCCTTGGAGAGGTCGAAGGCGGAGACCTCATGACCCGCCTTGGCCTGGTTGGCGGCCATGCCGCCGCCCATATTGCCAAGGCCGATGAAGGCGACGCGGGTCATAAGGGTCCCTAACTCAGATACTTACTTGGGCTTGCGGAACTTATAGATGAACTGATCCGTATGGCCACGGATCGCCGCATCAAACACCGTCTTGGTGTGATCGTCGGCGGGATTGGCGAGCACCTTGCTCTCACCCTCGAACTTGAAGCCGGCGGCTTCCACTTCCTTCCTGACGATGGCCGGGTCGATGCGGTGGAGTTTGTCAGTGGGGTCCGCCGCCGTCCCCGCCGAGGCTGCGTGGTCAAGCACCACGAAGACCCCGCCGGGCTTCAGGGCGTCATAGACCGCCTTGTCGAACTTCAGCATGTCGATGTTCGGGACGTTCTTCACGTCGTGGTAGTTCTGCGCCGTCCAGACTAGGTCGGCCTTGGTGGGGATCGCCAGGCCGCCGGCAAGCGCGGCGTGCAGCGACTTGACGTTGGCATAGGCCGGGTCGGCGGCGATGACGTCGGCCGGCGGCGGCGGGGGCGCGGGCTTGGACGGATCGGCCGGACGCGGCGGGCCGCCAACGGCATAGACGACGCCCTTCGGCCCCACCGCCTTGGAGAAAATGCGGGTGAAATAGCCGCCGCCCGGGATCAGGTCGACGACCGTCTGGCCCTGCTTCACCCCGGCAAACTCCAGCATTTCAGCGGGCTTGCGGTCGGCGTCGCGCTTGCTGTCGGCCTCGGGCCGGCCCTTGTCGGCCACGGCGGCCATCTGGTTGGCGTCCGGCTTGGCGTAGGCGCCGCCGGCGGAAAGCAAGGCGGCAAACGCCACCGCACCCAGCATGAGCTTGGTCTTGGTCATCAGGTCCTCCCAACGGCGGTCTCGTGACCACCTTGCGGTCAAGGTAGGGGCGACCACTCCTCTGCGGAAGGCAGGGGGGCGAAAATCCCGTCCAGAATGGTCTCGGTGACGTCTTCCAGACGCGCGGGCTCCCATTTGGGCGCGTTGTCCTTATCGACGATCACCGCGCGCACGCCCTCCATGAAGTCGGCGCGTTGCACCACGCGGGCGCCGATCCGGTACTCCATGGCCATGTTGTCGGCGAAGGTCTTCATCGCCCCGCCGAGCCGAAACTGGCGGAAGGCGACCTTCATCGTCTGCGGCGACTTGGTCGCCAGCACCTTCAGCTGGTCGCGCGCCCAGTCGCTGTCCGCCGCCTCCAATGCCGCCACGATCGCCTCGACGCTGTCGCCCGCGAACAGCCGTGCGATCTCGTCCTGCTGCGCCGCCAGGCTCGGCCGCCCCGGATCGCCGCCGAATTCGGTCAGCAGGGTCTCCACCGCCGCCGGATCGGCGATGATCGCCGCCTTCAGGTCGGGGATGCGCGCGCTCTCCACGTAGTCGGTGGCGATGCAGGTCAGCTCGCAGTCGGCCGCCTTGATCCGCGCCCCGGTCAGCGCCAGCCACAGGCCGATGTGGTCGCTCATCCGCGACAGGTACCAACCGCCGCCGACGTCGGGGAACAGCCCGATCCCGGTCTCCGGCATGGCGAAGGTGGTCCGCTCGGTGGACACCCGGAACCGGCAGGGCCGCGACAGCCCCACCCCGCCGCCCATGGTGATCCCGTCCATGATCGCGATCAGCGGCTTGGGATAGTCGTGCAGCAGGGTGTTCAGCCGGTACTCGGTGAAGAAGAACTCCCGCGCCAGTTTGCCGTCGCCCGCCCCGCTCTCGGCCAGCATGCGGATGTCGCCGCCGGCGCAGAAGCCGCGCTCGCCGGCATGGTCGATCATCACCAGCTTGACGATCGAGTTGTCGATCCAGGTGACCAGGGCCTCAGTGATCAGCCGGCACATGTTGGTGGTCAACGCATGCAGCGCGCCCGGCCGGTTGAGCGTGATCCGCCCCACCGCGCCCTCGACGCTGACCAGGACTTCGGTGTCTTCACTCATTGCCGCAGCAGCTCCCGCGCGGTGATCACCCGCATGATCTCGTTGGCGCCTTCGAGTATCTGGTGCACCCGCAGGTCGCGCACGATGCGCTCCAGCGGATAGTCCTTCAGGTAGCCGTAGCCACCGTGCAGCTGCAGCGCCTGGTTGGCCACCTCGAAGCCGGCGTCGGTGGCGAACCGCTTGGCCATGGCGCAGTACTGGGTGGCCTTGGGGTCCTTGGAGTCGAGGGCGTGGGCCGCACGCCTCACCATCAGACGCGCCGCGTCCAGCTCAGTGGCCATGTCCGCCAGCCGCCATTGCAGGCCCTGGAAGTCGCTCAAGGGGACGCCAAACTGCTTTCGCGTCTGCAGGTGCGCTTTCGCCAGATCGAGCGCCAGCCCCGCCCCGCCGAGCGAGCAGGAAGCGATATTGATCCGCCCGCCGTCCAGGCCGGCCATGGCGAAGCGGAAGCCCTCGCCCTCGGCGCCGATGCGGTTCTCCACCGGCACGCGACAATCATCGAAGTTCACCTGGGCCGTCGGCTGGGCGTTCCAGCCCATCTTCTTCTCCTGCGCCCCGAAGGAGAGGCCGGGCGTCCCGTTCTCCACCACCACCGCCGAGATGCCCTTCGGCCCCGGCCCGCTGGTCCGCACCATCACCACATAGATGTCCGAGGTCCCCGCGCCGGAAATGAAGGCCTTGGAGCCGTTCAGCACATAGTCGTCGCCGTCCTTCCCGGCCGTCGTGCCCAGCGCCGCGGCGTCGGAGCCCGAGCCCGGCTCGGTCAGGCAGTAGGAGGCGATCAGCTCCATGGTGCACAGCCTGGGCAGGTACTTGTGGCGCAGCGCGTCCGATCCGAACCGGTCGATCATCCACGACGCCATGTTGTGGATCGAGATGAAGGCCGCCGTGCTCACATCGCCATAGCTGAGCTGCTCGAAGACGATCGAGGCGTCGAGCCGGCCCAGCGCCGAGCCACCCACGTCTTCCTGGACGTACAGCCCCGAGAACCCCAGCGCGGCGGCCTTGCGCAGCACGTCCACCGGGAAATGCTTTTCCTCGTCCCAGCGGGCCGAATGCGGCGCCAGCTCGGCGGCGGCGAAGGCCCGGGCGGCGTCCTCGATGGCCCGCTGGTCGTCGGTCAGGTTGAAGTCCATGGACCCCGGAGTCAGCCCGAGCCGCCCGGCCTGTCAACCGTGTGAGGGACTTGCGCAGCGCCCTTCGACGGGTGCAAAGCCGCAAGCGATGAGCAACGCACCCCTCGCCGCCTACCCTGCGCTCCGCCTGCGCCGCCTGCGCCAGGCCGATTGGATTCGCCGGCTGGTCCGCGAGACCGTGCTGACCCCGTCCGACCTGATCTGGTCGATGGTGGTGCATGAGGGCGAGGGCCAGGTCCCGATCGCCGCCATGCCGGGCGTGAGCCGCCTGTCGGTGAAGGACTGCGCCGCCGCCGCCAAGGAGGCGCGCGCGCTGGGCATCCCGGCCATCGCCGTCTTCCCGCATATCGACGGGGCCAAGAAGGATGCCTCCGGCTCCCTCGCCCAGGACCCCGACGGCGTGGTCGCCCGCGCGGTCAAGACCATGAAGGACGCCGCCCCCGAGGTCGGGATCATGTGCGACGTGGCGCTCGACCCCTTCACCGACCACGGCCACGACGGCCTGATCGAGGGCAATCGCATCCTCAACGACCCGACCCTCGAGGCCCTGGTCGCCCAGGGGATCATGCAGGCCAAGGCCGGCTGCGACATCCTCGCGCCGTCGGACATGATGGACGGCCGGGTGGGAGCCCTGCGAGCCGCCCTCGAATCCGAGGGGCTCCAAGACGTGATGATCATGTCCTACGCCGCCAAATACGCCTCGGCCTTTTACGGCCCCTACCGCGAGGCGATCGGCTCGGGGAAGCTGGGCACGGGCTCGGTCGCCAACCCCGGCGACAAGAAGACCTATCAGATGGATCACGCCAATTCAGACGAGGCCTTGCGCGAAGTGGCCCTCGACATCGCCGAGGGCGCCGACATGGTCATGGTCAAGCCAGGCATGCCCTACCTGGACATCGTGCGCCGCGTGGTCGACGCCTTCGCCATGCCGACCTACGCGTTCCAGGTCTCGGGCGAATACGCCATGCTGATGGCCGCCGCCCAGAACGGCTGGCTCGAGGAAGAGCGCGCGATCATGGAGAGCCTCGGCGCCTTCAAGCGCGCCGGCGCCGCCGGCGTGATCACCTATTTCGCGCCCCGCGCGGCGAGGTTGCTGGGCGCCTAAGGCCGCCCGGCCCGTCGGCTGTCGACGTTCGCGACCAGGACCTTGCCGGTCTGTGTCGCGGCCGCCGCCTCGTGGTCGGAGCTGTCGGCGGTGATCATGAACAGCGTCTTGCCATCCTCGCCGCCCAGCATGCAGGCAAAGCAGGCCTGTCCGGTGTCGATGACCTCCAGCACCTCGCCGCCCTCAGCCACCCGCACGCACTCGGGCGCGATCGGGTTCGCGACCCAGATGGCCCCCTCTGCGTCGAGGCAGATGCCGTCCGGAACGCGCGGCTGGATGGAGGCCCAGACCCGCCGGTTCGACAGATCGCCACCCGGCCCGATGTCGAAGGCCGTCAGGCAGGCCGCCAGGGTTTCGCCGAGGATCAAGGTCTTGCCGTCGGGCGTGATCACCGGGCCGTTGGGGAAGTGCATGTCCTCCGCCGCCACCCGGACCTGCCCGTCCGGCGCCACATAGGCCAGCTTTGCGGTCGGGTGGTTGGCCAGCACGTCGGGCACACCGCGCTCGGCGATCGCAGCGTCCAGGTTGAAGCCGAAATTGCCGACATAGGCCCCGCCCGAGGCGTCGACCACCATGTCGTTGCAATGGTAGGTGGCGATATGGCCGAGGTCGGCGTGCACCGCGATCTGCCCGTCCGGCGTGCGCCGGAGCACCTGGCGCCTAGTCATGGAAACCACTAGCAGCGACCCGTCCGGCATCCAGCCGAGACCGGACGGCTGGTCGTCGATCTCGAACTCGGTGCGCAGGTCTCCGGTCAGAGACACCGACTTTACCGCATGGGCATAGAAGTCGCTGAGCCATAGCCGCCCGTCGCGCCAGCGCGGCCCCTCGCCGAAATAGAGCCCGCCGGTGAGAGCCCGCGTTTCTCGTCCCATGGTGTCGCCTTTCTGTGGAAGGTCTTGGCCCCATGATCGCCGAGGCGGCGGGCGCTGTCATCTCATCGTGGCGCGGCGAGCCAGGCCGCCAGGATCGCGTTGACCTTCTCCGGCGCCTCCTGCTGCACCCAATGCGACACGCCCGGCAGGCGCTCGACGGTCAGGTCGCGGACATGGGCCTCGGTTCCGTCGAGCAGCTCGATCCCCAGGGCAGCGTCCTCCTCTCCCCAGACGATCAGGGTCGGCGTCTCGATGACCGGCCAGGGACCGGCCAACTTGCCCTGCGCCCGCATCGCCGCCCGATACCAGTTGATCATCCCGCGCATGGCGCCCGGCCGCTGGGCGTCGGCGGCATAGCGGTCCAGGACGTCGGGGGTGAAGTGGGTCTTGTCGACGGCCATGCCGTGGAAGGCCCCTCGGATGGCGCGCGCGTCATTGGCCATGGCGCCCCATTCCGGCAGGCCCGGGAGCTGGAAGAAGTACATGTACCAGGACTTCTTCAGCTGCGCCCACGAGCGGCGCAGGTGGGTGCTCATCACCGCCGGGTGCGGCACGTTCATGATCACCAGCCGCTCCAGCGGCCGGACCCGGTTCGCCGCGAAGGTCCAGGCCAGCGCCGCACCCCAGTCGTGTCCGATCAGGGTCACGCGCTTGGCCCCGCTGGCGTCGATCAGGGCGGCGACGTCCTCCATCAGCCGGTCGATCATGTAGGCGGCGACCTCCCGCGGCTTGGGCTCGGTCTCGCCATAGCCGCGCAGATCCGGCGCCCAGGCGCGGTAGCCCAGCTCGGCCAGCAATGGCAGCTGGTAGCGCCAGGAGAAGCGGCTTTCCGGGAACCCGTGCAGGCAGAGCGCTAGGTGATCGCCCTCTCCCGCCTCGTCCACCGCGAAGTCGAAGCCGTTGGCGGCGATCCGTCGGGTCGTGATGCTCATGTGGAAAACACCGCGCTGTCGCCCTCGTAATCCGGCAGGCGCCGGTCCGCCTCGCGGCGGAACCCGATCTTCCGCAGCACCCCCTGCGACGGCAGGTTCTCCAGCGCGGTGACCGCCAGCAGCTTCTCATGGCCCAAGGACCCGAGCGCATGAGCCAGCACCGCCCTGGCGGCCTCGGTCGCATGGCCCTTACCGGAATGTCGCTCCAAGAAGGCGTAGCCCAGATCGGAATGCTCAAGGCCAGGCCGGTTGGCGACGATCCCGCAGAGGCCGAGCCGCTCGCCGCTCGCCGCATCGCGCACCACCAGCCAGAAGCTCGCCGCGAAGCGCTCGGCGATATAGGCGCGCGCCTGCTCCGCCGTGCGGACATCCCGGTCGCCGATATTGGCCAGCCAGCCCGGATCGTTGAGCAGTTCCAGCACGAAGTCCGCATCCCCCTTCGCTACCGGCGTCAAGACCAGGCGTTCCGTCCGCAGCTCAGTCACTCAGGCCTGCTCTCCAATTTTCTTGGTCAATGGGGGGCCGTCTCCAGCCGCGCCACCAGGCTGGAGGTGTCCCACCGCCGGCCGCCGAGCTTCTGAACCTCGCCGTAAAAAGTGTCGACCATGGCGGTGATGTCCAGCCTGGCGCCGTTCGCCGCCGCCTCGTCGAGCACCAGGCCAAGGTCCTTGCGCATCCAGTCGACCGCGAAACCGAACTCGAACTTGCCCTCGGTCATAGTCTTCCAGCGGTTGTCCATCTGCCAGGACTGCGCCGCGCCCTTGGAGATGGCGTCATAGACCAGTTGCGGATCGAGCCCGGCGCGTTTCGCGAAGTGGAGGCCTTCGGCCAGCCCCTGGACGACGCCGGCGATGCAGATCTGGTTGACCATCTTGGCGAGCTGGCCCGAGCCGGAAGCGCCCATCAGCTTCGTCGCCTTGGCGTAGGCGCCGATCACCGGGTCTGCCTTGCCAAACGCCTCCGGCGTCCCGCCGCACATGATCGTCAGCTGGCCGTTCTCCGCGCCGGCCTGGCCGCCAGAGACCGGGGCGTCGACGAAGGCGCGGCCGCCCTTGGCCGCCAGCTCGGCCATCTCGCGGGCCACCACCGCCGAGGTGGTGGTGTGGTCGACCACCACCGCGCCGGGCGCCATGGCCGGCAGGGCCTCGGCCACCACCTGGCGCACATCGTCGTCGTTGCCGACGCAGAGCACGAAGATTTCGGCGCCTGCCGCGGCCTCCGCCGCCGTCGCCGCGGCCCGTCCGCCATGCGCGGAGACCCAGGCCTGCGCCTTGGCCGGCGAACGGTTGAACACCGCCATCTCATGGCCCGCCTTGGCCAGGTGGCCCGCCATCGGGAAACCCATCACACCGAGGCCGGTGAACGCCACTTTCATTCGGGAAACTCCTTAACCCTAATGCCCAGCTTCCCAAGTTCGCTAGCGCCAATCGAACCCTTGGGCGAACTTCGAAAGCTATCAGGGCATTAGCAAGCTTATGTTTCTAGTGTGGTTTTCGGATTTGAAGTTCCCAACTGCGCTCGCCGCAAATGCCATGGGAACTTCAAATCCACCACACTAGGCGCAACGCCATTTTAACGCGGCCCTGCGCATCGTCGCCCTCGATAACAGGCCTAGAAGGGGCGGACTATGTCGGTGGGCGAACAGCCGATCATCATTAAGCGTATCAAGAAGGGCGGCGGCGGTGGTCACCACGGCGGCGCCTGGAAGGTGGCCTACGCCGACTTCGTGACCGCCATGATGGCCTTCTTCCTGCTCATGTGGCTGATCAACACCACCTCGCCGGAGCAGAAGCGCGGCATCGCCGACTATTTCGCCCCGGCCAGCGTGTCGGAGACCACCTCGGGCGCCGGCGGTATCCTGTCGGGCACCGCGCTCGGCAACGAGGGCGCCAAGCAGAACGGCTCCCAGTCGATCGTGCAGGACGCCAGCCCCGACTCCCGCCACCCCAACGACGGCAAGTCGAAGGACGGCGCCAAGTCGTCCTCGGCCGACCAGCAGACCACCGAGCAGCTGCGCGAAGCCCTGCAGAAGCGCGAGGAGGCGGCGTTCGCCTCAGCCGCCCAGTCGCTGCGCCAGGCGCTGCAGGACATGCCCGAACTCGCCGAACTCTCGAAGAACATCATCATCGACCAGACCCCGGAGGGCCTGCGCATCCAGCTGGTCGACCAGGAAGGCCGCTCGATGTTCAACCAGGGCACCGCCGTGCCCAACGACCGCGCCAAGCTGCTGCTGCGGGCCATCGCCAAGATCATCAACCAACTGCCCAACCGGATCAGCATCTACGGCCACACCAGCGCCAACACCGGCCAGGGCGGCAAGGCCGAGGGCGACTGGCCGCTGTCGGCCAGCCGCGCCGACGCCTCGCGCAAGATCCTGCAGGGCGCCGGCGTCGACGGCGACCGGGTCTACCAGGTGTCCGGCAAGGCCACCTCCGAGCCGCTCTACCCCGACGACCCGACGCTGCCCGGCAACCGCCGCATCGCCATTGTGCTGCTGCGTGAGGCGCCGGTGCTGCCGCCGGACCGTTAGGGCGAGCAGGACGCTTGCGCAGCCGCCCAGCATGACGCCTAATCCCCCTACAAGGCGTGCTGGTATGAAGGCGACTGCAACTCCGTGACGCAGCATTTTCCGACCCGACAGCTCAGGTTCTTCCTGACCGCCCCGTCGCCGTGTCCCTATTTGCCGGAACGCTATGAGCGCAAGGTGTTCGCCCATCTGCCGCTCTCCGAGGGCGCCAGCGTCAACGACTCACTGACCCAGGTCGGATTCCGCCGCTCGCAGAACATCGCCTACCGCCCGGCCTGCGAGGCCTGCACGGCCTGCGTCTCCGCCCGCCTGCCGGCCGCCGACTACGTTTTCTCCCGCTCCGAGCGCAAGGCGCTGGCCCGCAACGAGGACCTTGAGCGCCATCTGGTCGAGGCCGAGGCGACCATGGAGCAGTTCGACCTGCTCCGGCGCTACCTGACCGCCCGCCACGCCGACGGTGGCATGGCCGAGATGACCTGGCCCGACTACGTCGCCATGGTCGAGGACACCGCAGTCCGCACCCACATCATCGAATTCCGCACCAGGCCCAAGGACGGCGGACCCAGTGACGGCCCCAATGGCGGCCCCAATGGCGACAAAGGGGGGGGCGATCTGGTCGCCTGCGCCCTGGTCGATCTGATGAGCGATGGCCTGTCGTTGGTCTACAGCTTCTACGACCCGACTCAGCCGCGCCGCAGCCTCGGTTCCTTCGTGATCCTCGACCACGTGATCCAGGCCTGCCTGAATAGCCTGCCTTACGTCTACCTGGGCTACTGGGTGCGCGGCTCCGAGAAGATGGACTACAAGGCCCGCTTCTCGCCGATAGAGCTGCTAAAGCCCGAGGGCTGGACCCTGGTCGTCGGCGGCGCGGGCAACGCGCGCGACTAGACTCGCCAGGCTGTGGAAGGTGGGGACGGACGATCACGAAAGTGGCGCCGCGCTGGCGCACCTTGCTAGGGTTGTCCGATCGATCCCTTCCCCCGGAGACGCATGGCCCGGCAGCTGCGGTTGAGCCTGAAAAGGCCGGCCCCCTACACCCGCGACGGCTACATCCAAGGCGCCTGCAACGCCCAGGCGGTTTCCGCCGTGGATAGCTGGCCACGCTGGCCTGGCGGCTGTCTGGTCCTGGTCGGCCCCGAGGGCGTCGGCAAGACCCACCTGGCGCGGGCCTGGGCGCAGAGCCACGGCGCCTTGGTGTTCGACCGCCACGCCCCGGATGTGACCGCCGCGGACGGCGGGCCCGTGCTCGTCGAGGACGTCGACCAGGGCATGGACGGCGAGGCGCTGTTCCACCTGATCAACCTCGCCCCGCGCGAGGGCGCCGGTCTACTGCTCACCGCTCGCACCCGGCCCGCCGCCTGGCCGGCCGAGCTTCCCGACCTGCGCTCGCGGCTGAATGCGCTCACGGTCGCCGAGATCGAGGCGCCAGACGATGAGGTCTTGGGCGGAGTCTTAAGGAAATTCTTCCGTGAGCGGAACATTCGTCCGCACGATGATGTCTATCCATACCTCCTTCGGCGGATGGAAAGGTCCATTCCGGGCGCGCGAGAGATCGTCCGCCGGCTCGATGAGACCGAAGACACCGAAATCCGCCCCGTTTCACGGGTTCTTGCGCGGCAGATCCTGGAAGCTGATATCGAAAATCTTGACCTTTTCGAGTGAAGACTTGAACCCCGGTGGCGAAGGGCTCAAAAATCCCGGGCCCTCACCGGATCTGGAGCCGTTCGGATGACCTACGCCGCGCCTATCGTCGCGCCCCCAGCGAGCAAGACTGGGGCGAGCGAGAATGGCGCGGGCGAGGCCGCGTCGACCGGGCGCTCCTGGAACGCGGAACTGGCGGGCTCGCCACTCCGCTTCTTCAATCGCGAGCTGTCCTGGCTGGCCTTCAACCGCCGGGTCCTGGCCGAGAGCCACAATCCACGCCATCCGCTGCTGGAGCGCCTGCGCTTCCTGTCGATCAGCGCCGCCAACCTCGATGAGTTCTATTCCGTCCGCGTCGCCGGCCTGAAGGCCCAGGTGCGCGAAGGCATCCGGGTCGCCAGCCAGGACGGCCTGACCCCCGTCGAGCAACTGGAACAGATCAATCTCGCCGCCGCCGACCTGATGGCCGACCAGCAGATCCGCTGGCGCGAGCTCGGGGAAGAGCTCTGCGGCGAGGGCCTGAGCCTGGTCCCCGCGATCGAAGTCACCAATGCCGAGCTCGACGACCTGGAAGAGCCCTTCGTCTCCCAGCTCTTTCCGGTGCTGACGCCGCTGGCCATCGACCCGGCCCACCCGTTCCCGTTCATTCCGAACCTGGCCTTCTCCCTGGTGCTCAAGCTGCGCCGGCTGGCCGACAACCGCGCGCTCTACGCCCTGGTGCCGATCCCCGCGCAGGTCGCCCGCTTCTGGGAGCTGCCCGCGCAGAAGACCGGCCGCCGCAAGGCCGCGCGCCGTTTCGTCTCGCTCGAGGGCCTGGTCAGCCTCTTCCTCGACCACCTGTTCCCCGGCTGTGAGGTGCAGGCCCAGGGCGTCTTCCGCCTGATCCGCGACTCGGACATGGAAATCGAGGAAGAGGCCGAGGATCTGGTTCGCGAATTCGAGGCCGCGCTGAAGCAGCGGCGGCTGGGCTCAGTCGTCCGTGTCGAGTTCGAAGCCGCCATGCCCGAGGAACTTCGGACCTTCATCACCGAGAACCTGCACGCCGCGGCCCAGGACATCATTCTGGTCGACGGCCTGCTGGGCCTCGACGAGCTCACCCAGCTGATCCCGCCTGACCGGCCCGAGCTGAAGTTCAAGCCGTTCGAACCGCGCTTCCCCGAGCGCATCCGCGACCATGGCGGCGACTGCTTCGCCGCGATCCGCGAGAAGGACATCCTGGTCCACCACCCCTTCGAGAGTTTCGACGTGGTGGTGCAGTTCCTCCGCCAGGCCGCCCGCGACCCGAACGTCATCGCGATCAAACAGACGCTCTACCGCACCAGCCACGACAGCCCGATTGTCGCGGCCCTGATCGAGGCGGCCGAGGCCGGCAAGAACGTCACCGCGGTGATCGAGATCAAGGCCCGCTTCGACGAGGCCAACAACCTCAAATGGGCCCGCGACCTGGAGCGCGCCGGGGTCCACGTCGTCTTCGGCTTCGTCGAGTACAAAACTCACGCCAAGCTCTCGACCGTGGTCCGGCGCGAAGGCGATGCCCTGCGTACCTACTGCCACTTCGGCACCGGCAACTACCATCCGGTGACCGCGCGCTTCTATACGGACCTGTCGCTGTTCACGACCGATCCGGCGCTCGGTCGCGATTCGACGAAACTGTTCAACTTCGTCACCGGCTACGCCCAGCCGGACAGCCTGGAAAAACTCTCGTTCTCGCCGGTCACCATGAAGCGCGACCTCCTGACCCTGATCGCGCGCGAAGCCCAGGCGGCGGCCGACGGCAGGCCATGCGGCATCTGGGCCAAGATGAACTCCCTAGTCGATCCGGAGATCATCGACGCCCTCTATGCCGCCAGCCAGGCCGGCGTTGGCATCGACCTGGTCATACGCGGCATCTGCTGCCTTCGGCCCGGCATGCCGGGCCTGTCGGAGAACATTCGCGTCAAGTCGATCGTGGGCCGCTTCCTGGAGCATGGCCGGATCGTCGCCTTCGCCAACGGCGCGGCCCTGCCATCGTCGGAGGCGCGGGTCTACATCTCCTCGGCCGACTGGATGCCGCGCAACCTCGACCGCCGCGTCGAGTGCCTGACGCCCATCGAGAATCCCACGGTCCACCAGCAGGTCCTGCTGCAGATCATGCTCGCCAACCTGAAGGACGAAGCCCAGAGCTGGACCCTCGACGAAGCCGGCCGCTACAGCCGCGATCTCTCGTGGGATCATCCCGGCGCCTTTTCCGCGCACGAGTATTTCATGACCAATCCCAGCCTTTCAGGTAGGGGTCAGAAGGTGAAAGACATGCCGCGCGCGATTGATCATGTGGCCTCGCGGGGATAGCCGGCCCGACTCCCGACAGGCCGCTGTCATCGACGTTGGGTCGAATTCCGTCCGTCTGGTGATCTACCGGCTGGACGGCCGCGCCATCTGGACCGTCTACAACGAGAAAGCCCTTGCCGGCCTCGGCCGCGACCTGCCGTCGACCGGACGCCTGTCTCCGGAGGGGGTGGAGACGGCGCTGGCCGCCATTCGACGCTTCCGCACCCTGCTCGACGGCTGGCGGGCCGAGGAGGTCACCGCCGCGGCCACCGCCGCCGTCCGCGAAGCCGCCGACGGGCCCGCCTTTCTCAAACGGGTGCGCGAGGAGACCGGCCTGACCGTCCGCGTGCTGAGCGGCGAGGAAGAGGCCCGCTACGCCGCGCTCGGCGTCATCGCCGGCCAGCCGGACGCCGAGGGCGTAGTCGGCGACCTCGGCGGCTCCAGCCTGGAGTTGGCGCGGCTGAACGGCGCCGGTCCCGACGAAAGCGCCACCCTGCCCCTCGGCCCCTTCGCGCTCGGCGCCCCGCGCCAACTCGACCACGAGCGCACGCGGCGCATCGTCGATGACGCGCTCGGCCCCCACGCCAACCGCTTCGCCACCCGCCACTTCCACGCCGTCGGCGGCGCCTGGCGCAACCTCGCGCTCTTCCACATGGAGCTGGCCGACTATCCGCTGCACGTGGCCCACCAGTACGAGATGAGCCGCGCCGACGCCCAAGGGGTCGCCCGGCTGGTCGCCCGCCAGTCCCGGGCTTCTCTGGAGCGCATGCAGGGCCTCTCGAAGAAGCGCATCGAAACCCTGCCCTACGCCGCGGTGGTGCTCGACGCCCTGGTGGAAAAGCTCGGTGTCGAGAGGGTGATCATCTCGGCCTTCGGGGTCCGCGAAGGCCTGCTGCTGGAGGCCATGGACCCCGAGACCCGCAACCGCGACCCACTGATCGAGGGCTGCGAGGCGCTGACCGCCGCCCGCGGCATTTCCAGCGAGCTCGGCGGCGCGCTGGAGGCCTGGCTGACCCCGGCCATGGAGAACCTGCCGCCGCAGTTCGGCCCGCGCGATCCGATCCTGCTGGCCGCCGCCTGCCGTCTGGCCGACCTCGGCGCGCGCCTGCACCCGGACCATCGCGCCGACCTGGCCTTCGAACAGGTGCTGCGCGCGCCGATCGCCGGCATGAACCACCCTGAGCGCGCCTTCCTGGCCAGCGTCGCCTTTGCCCGCCACACCTCGGCGGCCACCACGCCGGAGGCCGCCGCCATCGCCCGCGTGCTCTCGGCCGAGCGCCGCCAGCGGGCCCGGGCGCTGGGCGCCGCGCTGCGCCTCGGCTGCGACCTCTCTGGGCGCAACCCGCGCCTGCTGGAACGTTCCAGCCTGGCCGTCAAAGGCGACCGCCTGGCCTTGACCGCCGCCCGCGGCTGGGAAGACATGCTGCTCGGCGAACAGACGGCCAAGCGGGCCCAGACGCTGGCCACCACATTGAAACTCAAGCTCGAGCTCGGCTGACCTGATGCAGATCCTGATGACCAAGGCCGCCCATGAGCGGGTGGGCGGACGGCTGAAGACTCTCGCCCCGAACGCCGAGGTGGTGACCGCGATCACCAGCGACGACTACGAACTGGCCGGCAAGCCGATCGACAAGGACGCCATCAATCCGGAAATCGTCTGGCTCAGCCTCGACAGCTACGCCTCCGGCACGCTCGGCGGCCTCTACGGGCGGCTGATGAAGGCCGAGGCCCCGCGCTGGACCCAGATCATGGCCGCCGGCATCGACAACCCGATCTTCCGCAACATCCTGGAGAAGGGCGTGCGGCTGTCGAAATCCAGCGCCCAGGCCACCCCGATCGCCGAATACGTTGTCGCCCACGGCATCAGCCTGCAGGTGCCGATCAACACCCAGGCAGACCTGCAGGCGAAGCATGAGTGGAAAAACACCCCGTATCGGGAGCTCGGCCACACCAAGTGGGTGATGGCCGGCTACGGCAATATCGGTCACGAAATCGCCAAGCGGATCAAACCCTTCGGCGTCGATCTTACGGTGATCCGCCGCAACCCTGCGCCCGATCCCCTAGCCGATCGCGTATTGGGCTTCTCCGAGCTGTCGACCACACTCGCCGACGCCGACGTCTTCGTGCTGGCCTGTGCGCTGAACGAGGAGACCCGCAACATGTGCGGCGAAGCGTTCTTCCGTGCGCTGAAGCCCGGTTGCATCTTGATCAATATCGGCCGCGGCGGGCTGGTTGACGAAGACGCGCTCCGCGCCGGCCTCGACCGCGACCAGCCGGCGCACGCCGTGTTGGATGTCTTCCAGACCGAGCCCCTGCCCGCCGACAGCTGGTTCTGGGACCACCCGAAGATCCGGGTCAGCGCCCACACCTCCAACTCCGGCGACGGCAACCTGGCCCGCGGCGACGAACTGTTCCTGGAGAACCTCGGCAATTACCTGGCAGGTCGCCCGTTGCGCAACGAGGCCGATCCGAGCGAGGTTGGGCTCTGACCAGCCGCCCATAGCAAGAGGGCGGCGCCTCGGTTGCCCGAAACACCGCCCTCTGAACCAGATCCGTTGGGGGACCTGAACCTTCGAGGTCGGGGTGGCTCTGGGCTGCGCTGGATTGCTCCAGTTCGGCTTGCTTCCGCCTCGGCTTGCCCGGGCTCGATCCGATCAGGGTTGCCCCCGTTCCGACCTACCCCCGGGAGTGTTCCGCCCGCTTCTCGTTCCGGTCACCCGATCCGCCGCGCCGCAGTTCCTCTCGGCACGTGGAGATTTGCAGGAGGCCGGGGCGGGCGCAAGCGGCCCGGCCGATAGGGCTGTGGGCGGCGCCCCGCGCACCCGGTGCACCGCCTGTGGAGAACCCAGGGAGGCCGCCGAATAGCCGCACGAAATCAAGGCGCACAGCTTATCCTCAGGAAACGGTCGGAAAGGCTCGGATCAGCCCGCGGTGGCGGCTTTCGGGCCCCGGCGGACCTCGACGACGCGCACGCGGGCGCCGTCCAGCACCAGGGCCAGCTCGCCGCGCTTCAGCTTCAAGGCGTCCTCGCCGAACGCCTCGCGCCGCCAGCCCTTCAGCGCGGCGGTGTCGGCCTCGTCGTCGTTGGCGATCAGCTCCAGGTCGCTGACCGTGGCGATCAGCTTGGAGGCGACGCCCGCCTCCTCCGCCCGCGCCTTCAGCAGCACCTTCAGCAGTTCCACCACCGCGCCCGCCGCCGGCGACGGCTGGGTGCGGTTGCGCTCGACCACCGGGGCGGTGGCCTCAGGGTCTTTCAGCGCTTCCCGCACCGCGGCCAGCAAGTCCGGCCCGAACCGTGAGCCGGAAAAACCCTTCGGCACGGAACGCAGCCGGTCGAGCTGGTCGGCGTCGGTGGGCGCCTGGGTGGCGATCTCGTCGATCGCCTCGTCCTTGAGGATGCGGCCGCGCGGCTGGTCGCGGGTCTGGGCCATCCGCTCGCGCCAGGCGGCCACGCCTTTGTAGACCGACATGTATTTCGCCGTGTGCTTGCGCGGGCGCAGGCGTTTCCAGGCGTTCTCCGGCTCGACGTCATAGATCGCCGGGTCGGTGAGATTGCTCATCTCGTCGGTCACCCAGCCGATCCGGCCCTCCTTCTCCAGCCGCTCGCGAAGGATCGGATAGAGGCTGGCCAGGTGGGTCACGTCGGCCAGCGCATAGGTCAGCTGGTTGTCCGACAGCGGGCGGCGCGCCCAGTCGGTGAAGCGGCTGGACTTATCCAGCTCGATCTTCAGCATCTGACGGACGAGGGCGTCATAGGCGATCTGCTCGCCGAACCCGGCCGCCATGCCCGCAACTTGCGTGTCGAACAGGGGGACCGGCATGGCCTGCAGGTTGTTGAAGATTTCCACGTCCTGGCGCGCGGCGTGGAACACCTTCAGGATCGAGGCATCCCGCATGATCTCCAGGAACGGCTCGAGGTCCACCTCCTCGGACAGCGGGTCGATGCAGGCCTCAACGCCATTGGCGCCGGCGGCCTGGATCAGGCACAACTTCGGCCAATAGGTGGTCTCGCGCATGAACTCGGTGTCCACGGCGACGAAGGGCTGGCCTTTGAGCTTGCTGCAAAACGCCGCGAGGTCGGCGGTGGTCGTAATCGGCGTCATCGATTAGCTATAGCCCGGCGTGCGGGCGAGTCAGCAAGTGCGCATTTCGCGATCGCAGATTTTCTCACTGAAGGCGCCCCGATGACCGACCGGCCCAACGGCCTCACCTATGCCCAGGCCGGCGTCGATATCGATGCGGGCAATGCCCTGGTCGAGCGGATCAAGCCGCTGGCCAAGTCCACGCGGCGCCCCGGGGCGGAGGCCTCGCTTGGCGGCTTCGGCGCGCTCTTCGACCTGAAGGCGGCCGGCTACGACGATCCTCTGCTGGTCACCACCACCGACGGGGTCGGCACCAAGCTGAAGGTGGCGATCGAGACCGGGATCCACGACACGGTCGGCATCGACCTGGTGGCCATGTGCGTCAACGACCTGCTGGCTCAGGGCGCCGAGCCGCTGATGTTCCTCGACTACTACGCCACCGGAAAGCTGGACGTCGACGCCGCCGCCGCCGTGGTCGCCGGCATCGCCGAGGGTTGCCGCCAAGCCGGCTGCGCGCTGGTTGGCGGCGAGACCGCCGAGATGCCCGGCATGTACGCCGAAGGCGACTACGACATGGCCGGCTTCTGCGTCGGCGCCGTCGACCGCGACAAGGTCCTGCCCCGCTTCGACCGCCAGAAGGCGGGAGACATCCTGGTCGGCCTGGGCTCCAGCGGCCCGCACTCCAACGGCTATTCCTTGGTCCGCCGCATCGTCGAGCGCTCGGGCCTGGCCTGGGACGCGCCCGCGCCGTTCGCCGAGGGACAGATGCTCGCGCAGGCCCTGCTCGCGCCGACTCGCATCTACATCAAGACCGTGCTCCCCCACCTGAAGGCCGGCCGCGTCTCGGGACTGGCCCACATCACCGGTGGCGGCCTGATCGAGAACCCACCCCGCGCCATCGCGCCGGGCCTCGCCGCCCGCTTCGACTGGGACGCCTGGTCCCCGCCTCAGGTGTTTGAGTGGCTGCAACAGGTCGGCGGCGTCTCCGACCTGGAAATGCGCCGCACCTTCAACTGCGGCGTCGGCCTGATGCTGATCGTCGATCCGCGGGACCTAGCCGAGGTGCTGGAGGGGTTGGTCCGCGCGGACGAGGACGCGTTTGTGATTGGTGAGCTGGCGACGGCCTAACCCCACCCCGCTCATCCCCGCGAACGCGGGGATGAGCGGGCCTTGGCGCGCGCCCTACCCCGGCTTGCGGAACCTCAAGATGAACTGGTCGGTGTGGCCCTGGATCGCGGGGTTGAACGGGCCGGCGGTGTGCGGGTCGGCGGGATTGGCGAGCAGCGGGCTTTGGCCGACCAGCTTGAAGCCGGCGGCCTCGACCTCGCGGCGGACGACGCTGGGTTCGATGCGGTGCAAGGTGTCGGTGACGTTGGCGGGAGAGCCCGGCGCGGCCACATGGTCGAGGACCAGGTAGATCCCGCCGGGATTGAGCGCGGCGTAGACGGCCTTGTTGAAGGCGGCCATGTCGACCGGGCCCATGAACGGGTCCTTCAGGTCGTGGTAGTTCTGGGAGATCCAGAACAGGTCGAGTTTCTCGGGATAGCGCACCGCCTCCAGGGCCGAGGCGAAGGTGACGCTGACGTTCGGATGCGGGACGGCCCAGGCCTGCAGGCCGGCTATGCCCTTGACGATGTTCGGATACTGGAAGAGCGGCGTAGGGACGACGGCGTAGACGTGGCCGCGGGGACCGACGGCGCCTGAGAAGATGCGGGTGAAGTAGCCGGAGCCGGCGGCGTAGTCGGCGACCTTGTCGCCCGGCTTGACCCCGGCGAAGGCCAGCACCTCGGCGGGTTTGCGGCCCACGTCGCGGGCGGTGTCCTCAGCAGGTCGCGAGGGATCGGCGACGGCGGCGGCGATATTGGGTGGGACCTGCGCCTGGGCGCCCGAGGTGAGGAGCGTCGCTGCGGCGGCGGCGAGGAGAAGTCTGCGCATGGGGCATGCCTGTTGCGGTTGTTGTATATGCAATGTGCATATACAACCACGCAGCTGTCAAGCCGTCCCGGCGAGGCCTCTGTGCTAGCCGCCGGCGGCGTCGAGGGCGTCGAGCTTTTCGACCATGGCGCTCAGGTGGACGTAGTCCTCGCCCAGGTGGCCGACCACGCGGTCCTGGACCTGGCGCCAATGGACCATGGCCTCAACGAGCAAGGCCGAGCCGGCCGGGGCAATGGCGTAGGTAGCCGGACGGCCCTCCCCGGCCCGCTTCACCAACCCGCGGCGGATCAGCGGCTGCAGGCCACGCCAGGTGGCGCTGCGCTCATGGCCGCCGGCCTCGGCCAGCTCGGAGAGACTGGCCGGGCCCATGTCGGAGAGCGCGTCGAGGGTGCCGAGCTGGGTGGAGGTGAGGCCGGACGCGGCCAGCGCCTCGTCGTAGATGCGGGTAAGCACACGCGCGGCGCGGCGGATCTTCCAGACGACACAGTTGGACACGGGCGCCTCATTGCATACGCACAGTCAAACTTACGGGCACGGCGTGGCGCTGGCAAGCCGCAGGCCTCCGGCTTCGGACCGGAGCAGGGCCCGTTCCCAGAATCGGCCAAGCCCCGGCCGTCAGGCCGGGGCGTGTCGTACGCTACGCTTACTCGGGTACTAAACTTGGGTCAGGCGCGGATGGCGACCGGTTGCAGGCGGCGGCGGCGAAGGGCCGCGCCGGCCAGGCCGAAGCCTGCGATCATCAGGGTCCAGGTCGCGGGCTCGGGCACGCCGGCGGTCAGGGCGAGCGTGCCGGTGGAGTTCACGCCGTAGCCGCCGCCCTGGGCCTTGTAGAGGGTGTAGGACCCCGGCCCGTTGGAATAGAGGTTGTATTCAGCGCCGAGGCTCGTGAACAGCAGGCCCGCATTGCTGAAATGCGGGTCCGACGTCGGCCAGAAGTTGTTGTCAAAATAGAACAGGCCGTCGGGGGATGTCCCGTTAGACGGTTGGTTCGGATTGGGCGTCAGGCCGGTGATGAGATCGCCATCGACGTTGCCGCTGAGGATGCCCAGGACATCGAAGGCGCCCGCGCCGTTGAGGGTGTTGGAGACATCCAGCGTCAGGCTCGCCGCCAGGGGCGCGCCGCCGTTGCTGACGTAGTTGACCAGCCAGGTGCTGGCCTGGGCCGGCGCCGAGGCGGCCACGACCGCCAGGGCCGCGCAGGCCGCCGTAGCCCATTGAGTCCAGAGCTTCATGATGATCCCTGTGATCTCCCGGGAAGGCCGGTCATCGGAGCGCCGACACGCGGAAACCCAGGAACAAACGTTAAGTACAATTGACCGTTTAGAGTATTCTGACTTTCCTTGATCTATGGTTTTTTGCGACGAATATCAATAGCACTCCCCCCTCAGGCGAGTTGCTATATTGTCGCACGTAACAGCCGTATAGGACGTTAGGGTTAACTAGAGCCGCCCGGCGTCGGCGAGCCGGTCGACCAGCCACAGGCGCGCCGGCGGCAGGGGGCGGTTGAGCGGGTTGAAGATGAACTGCTCAAGGAAATGGGCGGTGAGGTCGAGGCCGGCGCGGACGTCGCCGGGCTCCAGCCGCGACTGGCTGGAGAGCAGGAACGGCGGAAGCGTCAGCATGCGGTCCTTGTAGGGCTCGCCGGCAGAGCGGCAGACGGCGCGGCCGGTCTTTGGGCTGACATAGACCAGATCGTCGGTGACCCCGGTGGCGGCGCATTTGGACAGATCGAGGCCGAAGCCCAGTTCCTGCAAGAGGCCCGCTTCGAAGCGGACAAAGACGGCGGGCCACAGGTCGGTGAGGGTGAGCGCGCCCAACAGCGCGTCCATGGCCTCGTAGGCGCCGGAGTGCGGCTCGCGTTCGGGGAGCGCTCCGGCGGCCACGGCGGCGGCGGCGGAGAGGCCGGCAAGCGCCAGCGCGTCATCGAACAGCGCCGAGGGCCCCTGCCCTTGCGGCTCCAGGCTGGCGGCCCCCAGCTGGTCGGAAACCCGGGCGCGGTAGCGGACGGTGACCTGGGCGCCGGCCTGCAGGAACGGCTTCATCTTGCGCGACGCCCCGCCGGCGACGTGGGCGGCCCACTTGCCGTGATGGGCGGTGAGGAGTTCGACAATAGCGCCCGCCTCGCCGAACGGGCGGGCGGACAGCACGAAGGCGTCGTCCTCAAACTCCATTCGCCCCTAGTAGCATTCTGCGCCAGCCGATGTCGGCGGCGGTTGGCCTAGGGCGTGGGTTTGCACTGCGAGGCGGACTTCAGGTAGGCGACGATGCGCCAGATGTCCTCGTCGGGGATGGCGCCTCCGAACGGCACCATGCGCGTGCCCGCCACGCCGGCGCTAATGGTCTGGAAGATCTGCGCATCCGAGCCGCCATGGCGCCATTCGCAGCCAAACAGGTAGGGCGCGTCGGCGCCTGCGGGGGGGGCCTCCGGCGTGCTGGGGCGGTGGCAGTAGGCGGCGCAGGTGCCGGTGAACAGCGCCTTGCCGCGGGCGACATCGTCGGGCGTGGCCGGGGGCCGCGGCGCCGGCTCGCTCGCGGCAGTGCCTATGGCCGGCGGCTCGGCGCGGCTCACGGCGACCGCCGCTGCGGCCGCAACGACCACAGCGGCGGCTATTAGGCCCAGGCTTTTACGCATACTTGATCCGATCACTTCAGGGCGAAGACGAAGAGCTGTCCGCCTTCGGGCAGGTTCGAGGCGGCGCCGGCGAAGCCGTCCAGCCCGGCCCAGCCGCCGGAGGGGATCGCCACATAGGGCTTTCCGGCGACTTCGTAGACGATCGGCTGGCCGCGGCCGCCGCCACCCATGCGGAAGGACCAGAGCAGCTTGCCCGTGGCCTGGTCGAAGGCCAGGGCCTGGCCCTCCTGGTTGGAGGTGAAGAGGACGCCGCCCGCCGTCGCGACCACGCCGGCCATCATCGGCCTGCGGTCGCGATAGCGCCATTTGACCTTGCCCGTCTTCACGTCGATGGCGCTCAAAAGGCCGTAGGCCTTGCCGGCGTTGGCGTCGACGGTGTTGGGCGCGCCGCCCATGAAGGGGATGCCCTTCACATAGACGGCGATGCCCTTGGCATACTGCTGACAGGCTTCGATCGAGGGCGCGAAGACCAGGCCGGTCGCTGGGTCGTAGGCGCCGGTCCACGAGCCGTTCATGCCGCCCAGGTTGGAGGGACAGACGCGGGCGCTGGGGTTGTCCTGCGGCATGGCGGCGGGGTCGACGATCGGGCGTCCCTTGGGGTCGATGCCCTTGGCCCAGGTCAGCTGCTCGATGTACTGGCTGGCCCGCAGGAAGTTGCCGTTGGCGCGGTCCAGCAGGTAGAAATAGCCATTGCGGTCGGCCTGGGCGACGACCTTGACCGGCTTGCCGTTCAGGGTGGTGTCCACCAGGAAGATCTGGGTGTTGCCGTCGTAGTCCCAGACGTCGTGCGGCGTGAACTGGAAGTGCCACTTCAGCTTGCCGGTCGCCGGATCGAGCGCCAGCAGGGAGTCGGAATAGAGGTTGTCGCCGGCCCGCTTGTCGCCGTTCCAGTCCGGGGACGGATTGCCCACGGTCCAGAACAGGGTGTTGGTCTCCTTGTCGTAAGCGCCGGTGGTCCAGGTCGGCGCGCCGCCGGATTTCCAGGAGTCGCCCGCCCAGGTCTCGACGCCGGGCTGGCCGGCGGTGGGCACGGTCATGGTGCGCCACACCCGCTTGCCGCTCTTCAGATCGTAGGCGTCAAGGAACCCGGGCGCCCCGAACTCACCGCCCGCCTCGCCCGAATAGACCAGGTCGCCGACGATGAGCGGTGCGGCCGTCGAGGAATAGCCTTCCTTGTAGTCGGCGATGACCACGTTCCAGGCGACCTTGCCGGTCTTGCGGTCGAAGGCGATCAGGTGGGCGTCGAGCGTCGCCA
>JANXXK010000097.1 GCA_025350685.1 Alphaproteobacteria bacterium
CTGCGCTCGCCGCCGCCACGGCCCGTTCGCGTCTGTTTGCGTGGGTTCGCGGTCGAATCGCTTCTCTTTCCGTGTTTTCCGTGTTTTCCGTGGTTCTCTAAATCGACGTCCGCCGCCTCGCCTGGGCGGGGATCGCCACCCGGCGGAAATGGCCGGCCCAGCGGCGGGCGGCGGCCAGCAGCGAGGTGGCCATCACCACCACGAAGATCATCAGCCAGAACAGCTCCCGGCTGCGGCCCGCGGCGGCAGGGGCGTCGTCGCCGGAACGGCCGCCCAGCAGCGAGCCGACGCCGAAATATTCGAGAGCGCCGATGGCCGTCAGGGTGACGGCCAGAGCGCCCGCGAGGCGGAGCCACATGATCATGCGCCCATCCCCCAAATCACCACGCGAACAAGGGGCTGAACATCGTCCGCGCCGGCGCTCCGGTCAAATGAGCTATGTTTCATGGAAGAATCGTGCTGGAACAAAAAATGAACATCCACAGGTTCTGCACAGGCTTGCGAAGAACTGTCCCACCGTTGTCCACGGCCCCCAACGCGTCGTTCCACGGGCGGGGCGCGGGCACTTAAAGACTGTCGCCCGCTGACCGCGTAAGCAGACCCATGGCCGGCCGCTTCGACGAACGCTTCCTGGACGAGATCAAGTCCCGCCTACGCCCGTCCGACATCATCGGCAAGACCGTCAAGCTTCGCCGTCAGGGCCGCGAATATGTCGGCCTGTCGCCCTTCACCAAGGAAAAGACCCCGTCGTTCTACGTCAACGACGACAAGGGCCAGTTCTTCGATTTCAGCTCTGGCAAGACCGGCGACCTGATCTCCTTCCTTCAGGAGACCGAGAAGCTCTCCTTCGTCGAGGCCGTCGAGCGGCTGGCCGCCGAGGCCGGCGTGGCGCTGCCTGCCGTCGACCCGCGCGCCGCCGAGCAGGAGAAGGTCCGCCAGGGTCTGGCCGAATGGCTGGAGACCGCCGCCCAATGGTTCGAGGCCGAGTTGCGCCGCCCCGCCGGTCGCGAGGCCCGCGCCTACCTGGAAAAGCGCGGCCTGCCGGAGAAGGACTGGGCGCGCTTCCGCCTTGGGTTTTCTCCCGCTGGTCGAACCGCGTTGAAGGACTATCTGATCGCCAAGGGCGCGCGGCCGGCCGAGCTGGTCGAGACCGGCCTGCTGATCGCGCCCGAAGACGGCGGCGCGCCCTACGACCGGTTCCGCGACCGGATCATCTTCCCGATCGGCGACGCGCGCGGTCGGGTGGTGTCTTTCGGCGGCCGGGCGATGGATCCGCAGGCGCGCGCCAAGTACCTGAACGGGCCTGAGACCTCGGTCTTCCACAAGGGCCACCAACTCTATGGCCTGGCCGAGGCCCGCAAACTGATCGCCGCGGCGCCCCCCCAAACAGGCATGGCCGATGAACATCCGCCGCTCGTGGTCGTCGAGGGCTACATGGACGTCATCGCCTGTCAGCGCGGCGGGGTGCCGGCGGTCGCGGCCATGGGCACCGCCCTGGGCGAAGACCAGATGGACGTGCTCTGGCGCCACCATCCGGAGCCGACCATCTGCCTCGACAGCGACCGCGCCGGCCGCCAGGCCGCCGACCGCCTGCTCGACCGCGCCCTGCCGCTGCTCAAGCCCGGGCGCAGCTTCAAGTTCGTGCTGATCGACAGTGGCAAGGACCCCGACGAAGTGCTGCGCGAACAGGGCCCCGCTGCGCTCAAGGCTCAGCTCGCCCAGACCACGCCCTTCGCCGAGGCGCTGTTCACCCGCGAGCGCGACGCCGAGCCGCTGGACACGCCAGAGCGGCGCACCTCGCTGAAGGCGCGCCTGCGCAAGCTTGCCGCCACCATTGCCGACACCGACCTCGCCCAGGCCTACAAGGAGGATCTCCTCAGCCGCTACGAGCAGCTCTGGCCGACCCGCCAGCCCGTCTTCACCGTCGGCGCCGCGGCCCGCGAGATGTCGCGCAGACGCTGGGAAAAGGGGCGCTGGGACAAGGACAGGTCGGGTATCTCCCAGGCCGCGCCCACGCCGGAGGCCCGCGACGCCAGCCGGCGCCTGCGCCAATCGCCGCGTCCGCTCGCCGCGGCGCTCGCGCTCGCCGCGGTCCGCGATCCCGGCGTCATTGACGACAAGATCGAGCTGGTCGGGGCCCACGGCTTTGGCGACGAAAAGCTGGATGGCCTAGCCCAGGAGCTGGTCCGCCTGCGTTACGAGAGCGACGGACTGGAGTTTGCCAATCCAGAAAGGGGGGGAGAACTTCTGGCCCGCGGCTTCAACCCCCAGACCCTGGCACTGCTCGAACAGGACGCCCGGCGCGCCGGAGTCAGCGCGCCTTTCCTGCAGGCCCAGGGCGAACGCGCCCGCGAGCTCTGGCGCCAGGCCTTCGACCTGCTGATGCAGCTGGAAAGCCTGGAGCGCGCCGTCGAGGCCGCCGCCCGCGACCTCGATCGCGACCACGATTCTTCGACCCTCTACAGCCTCAAGGCCGAGCGCGATCAGCTCAGCAAACTGCTCGCCAGCGACTGGTCCCACCCCGACGCGGACGCCCCGGTCCTGCCGCATTAGCCGCGCCATTCGGCGCTTGTCGCGGCGCTGAGACAGCTTGAGCTCGGCGGTTTGACCCTTGCCGCCTACGGCTGGCTTCTCCAGTTCGGCGCCTGCGTGTTGGCCGATGGGGCTCTGTTGGCCTGCGACAAATTAGCCCCGCGACTCCAGGGGCTTGATCCTCCGTCCACGGTCGGGCGGCATGCCGCCCGGGCGCGTCTTCGGCCCACCAGACTTGACACGGAGGGGCTTCAACGCCATCTGCCCCCTTGCGGATTTAGCGCGCTGTTGACAGGCATCGATCGGGCCGCTGCGCAAGTCGGGCGCGCCCCTCGTCAGAGAAGATGATGCCTCCCTCGATGCGCGGTGATCCCGGTGGTCGCGCCACTTCGCTTGTCCTTCGGGCCGGCGGCTTAAGGTCGACGCCACAGTCGCCGTTGAGGGAGACCTCCGCGGTCGATCTGTCGTGGCGCGGGACGTTAAGCGTGTGGAGTCAAAGCGCGGCGCACTGAAGCGCATGATCAGATTGGGAACGATTCGCGCGGACCGGAGGTCGTAAGGCACGGCCTTATCGTCTGTCGGACCGCCATCCACTTTTTCGGCCCGCACCTTGCCCGACTCTTGCAGTTGGGGGCGGTGGTGGCCGATATCGGAGATTTAGATGAGCACCACCACCGCTGAAGCTGAAGCGCCAGAAACCACGGGCGGCGACGGTCCGCTGCTCGACCTGACGGACGCCGCGGTCAAGAAGTTCATCAAGCAGGCCAAGGCCCGCGGCTACGTCACCATGGACGAGCTGAACAAGGTGCTGCCCTCGGAGGAAGTCACCTCCGAAGCCATCGAAGACACGCTGGCCATGCTCAGCGAGATGGGCGTCAACGTCGTCGAGGCGGAAGAAGACGCAGAGGGCGGCGGCGAGGTCGCCGTGCGCGAAGAATCCGCGGTGGTCGAGACTGCCAAGGAAGCCGCCTACGACCGCACCGACGATCCGGTCCGCATGTACCTGCGCGAAATGGGCTCGGTCGAACTGCTCTCGCGCGAGGGCGAAATCGCCATCGCCAAGCGCATCGAGGCCGGCCGCGACACCATGATCCGCGGCCTGTGCGAAAGCGCGCTGACCTTCGAAGCGATCATGGTCTGGCGCGAGGAACTGGGAAGCGGGCGCATCCTGCTGCGCGAAGTCATCGACCTCGAACAGACCTACGGCGGCCTGAACGCCGGCGTAGAAGCCCTGCCGGTCGAGGCGGTGGCGGAAGCCGAGGAAGAGAAGGAAGAGGCCGAGGCCGTCGAGGGCCAGCCCGAGGGCGAGAGCGACGACGATTTCGACGATGGCGCCGGTCCGACGATCAGCGCCATGGAGGCCGAGCTGCGCGAAGGCGTCATGCTGACGCTGGACGCCATCGCCGTCGAGTTCGAGAGTTTCCGTCTGCTGCAGGAAAAGCTGGTCAACCAGCGCCTGAAGGGCGCCGACCTATCCGACAAGGACCGCAACGCCTATGGCGCGGCCACCGGCGCCATCGTCCTCCACCTGAAGACGCTGAAGCTGAACAACAACCGCATCGAGGCCCTGGTCGAGCAGCTCTATGCGATCAACAAGCGCCTGATGGGCCTGGAAGGCCGTCTGCTCCGCCTCGCCGACAGCTACGGCATCAGCCGCAGCGAATTCCTGAAGGCCTACTTCGGGTCCGAGATGCTCCCGACCTGGACCGATCAGGTCAAGGCGTTGGGCGTCCGCTGGACCAAGTTCGCCGAGAACGACAATGGCCAGATCGGCGACATCCGCACAGAGATCGCCGCGCTGGCCCAAGAGACCGGCGTGCCGATCGACGACTACCGCCGCATCGTCCAGACCGTGCAGAAGGGCGAACGCGAGGCCCGCCAGGCCAAGAAGGAAATGGTCGAGGCCAACCTTCGCCTGGTGATCTCCATCGCCAAGAAATACACCAACCGCGGCCTGCAGTTCCTTGATCTCATTCAAGAAGGCAACATCGGCCTGATGAAGGCGGTCGATAAGTTCGAATACCGCCGCGGCTACAAGTTCTCGACCTACGCCACCTGGTGGATTCGTCAGGCGATCACCCGCAGCATTGCCGACCAGGCGCGGACCATCCGCATCCCGGTGCACATGATCGAGACGATCAACAAGATCGTCCGCACGTCGCGCCAGATGCTGCACGAGATCGGCCGAGAGCCGACCCCGGAAGAACTGGCCGAGAAGCTGGCCATGCCGCTGGAAAAGGTCCGCAAGGTCCTGAAGATCGCCAAGGAGCCGATTTCGCTCGAAACGCCGATCGGCGACGAGGAAGACAGCCACCTGGGCGACTTCATCCAGGACCCGAACGTTGTCCTGCCGATCGACGCGGCCATCCAGTCGAACCTGCGAGAGACCACGACGCGCGTCCTGGCGTCCCTGACGCCCCGGGAAGAGCGTGTGCTGCGCATGCGCTTCGGCATCGGCATGAACACCGACCACACCCTTGAAGAGGTCGGCCAGCAGTTCAGCGTCACCCGCGAGCGGATTCGTCAGATCGAAGCCAAGGCGCTGCGCAAGCTGAAGCACCCGTCGCGGTCGCGGAAGCTGCGTAGCTTCCTCGACAGCTAGGCGGCATTTCCCTTCCCAGGTCGGGGACAGGCACACCAGCGGTCCGCCCCGGACTCTTCCCGCGCTAGCGGCAGCCTCGTGCGTTCAATGACCCGACAGGCGCCCGCTGTGCCGAAATGGGTCGGAATTCGCATGCGGGGTCGCGGCGGTCTCGCGAGAGGTGGATCAGATATTCGCCACATCCCTCCGGGATAGGCAGGTCAACGGCGGCCCCTCGTTTTGGACCCAGTCTTGCAGAGAGGTCGCCTACCAGGTGTCCGGGATGTTCCGGCGTCTCACAGGGCATGGGGGATTTCATGCAACTCAAGACCTTCCTTGGCGCAGTCGCCGCGACGTCCTTGCTCGCGACCGCCCTCAGCGCCGCCCTCGTCGGTCCCGCCGACGCGTCCGTGCTGTTCTCCGATGGCTTCGCGGGCGACTCAGCCGGCGTCAACAAGCTCAACTTCACGGGTTTTTCCAACTGGACCGTGGCGGGGAACGTCGACCTGGTGAACCAGGCCAACCCCTACGGCATCACCTGCGGCGGAGCCTGCGTCGACCTCGCCGGCACCCCCGGCGTCGGCGCGATCACCAGCAAGGCGATCTCGTTCACCGCCGGCGAGACGGTGACAGTCGACTTCACCCTCAGCGGCAACCAGCGCAACGGGAGCCTCGACGACTTCTACGCCTCGGTCGGCTTCGTGCCGGCCAACAGCGGGGTCGCCAGCTTCATCTCCGGCCCGCCGAGCTTCAATCCCGGCTACCTCAACATGCTGAACGGCACGCCCTACACGGAGACCATTTCCGGCGGCCGCCCGTTCGTTGACTATAGCTACAGCTTCACGCCCAACTTCGCGGGCACGTTCAAGATGACGTACGGCGCCAGCAACGCGGCGAACCCCTACATCGGCCCGCTGGTGGGCAGCGTCCTCGTGAGCGGCGCGGGCGTGCCCGAGCCAGCCACCTGGGCGCTGATGATCGGCGGCTTCGGCCTGGCCGGCGTGGCCCTGCGCCGGCGCCGCCCCCAGGTCGCCTGACCGTTCACCCCGGCGTCCGCCGAGACCCGGCGAAGCGTCGATAGGCGTTGATGTTGCAGAGGCCACGCCCGGTTCGGGCGTGGCCTCTTGCTCGTCCAGACTTGGGCCCCCGGCGCCCCGGGGGCCATGACGATGTCACCTGCGATTATGGGCCGGCCAGCCGCTTCCCAGTCTGCCCAGGGCGTGGCCCCGAGACGCCGAGTGCCTAGCCCCAGCGGTAGTTGAAGCTGAGCGAGATGCGCTCGCTGCGGGCGCGGTTCGCCGGCACTTCGTGGCGCAGCCAGCTTTCCCACATCAGCACGGTTCCCGGTTCCGGGGTCAGGTAGACGAAGGCGCGCGCGGCCTCCGGCGCGTCCAGGCGTCGCGGAGGAGCAGCCATCATCAGGGGCAGGCGAGGATCCTCGAGCTTCAGAGCGCTCGCGCCTTTCGGCGTGGAAACATAGACCGTGCCGGAGAGCACGCTGTGCGGGTGGATGTGGCCCGAATGCGCCGCGCCGGGCTTCAGGACATTGACCCACAGGCTGTCGAGCTTCAGCCGCCGGCGGCCGAGATCGAAGTCGAGGTCCTTGGCGAAGGCGGCCGCATGCCGGTCGAGCCTGGTTTTCAGCTCTCCAAAGACGCTGGCCCGGGTCGGCAGGTCGTCCAGCGAGGCGTAGGAGGTGTAGCCGCCATAACCGTTCGTCCGGCACCAGGCCTGGCCGGCGGCGTCCTCGTCGGCCAGCATGCGGCAGGCGGCCTCCAATTCGGCCCTGAAATTTTCGAATGTCCGGTCCGTGCTAAGCGAAGCCTCATAGACCGGAGTCGCAAATAGGAAACGCAGCGTCATGACTGGGCGCTAGTCGCCTGCGGTGCGATTGTCAAAAGCATGGGCCGCTGGCGCTTCGTCCAAACGTCCGTTAGAAATTTGGATAAAGGCGACTCCGCAGGTTTCAGCGCGGGGATTTGGGGAGCGAAGAATGATCAGGACTATGATTGCATTGGCTTTGGCCGGTGCGGTGATCGGCAGCCAGGCTCAGGCGGCCACGACCACGACGACCACCACGACCACGACAAAGGCAGCGCCGGCGAAGGCAGCGCCGGCCAAGGGCAAGATGGCCGCCTACCGCGCCCCGCGCGGTCCGGACCGCGTCCACCCCGACCTGAACGGTGTCTGGCAGGTGATGAACACCGCCAACTACAACCTCGAACCGCACGCCTCCAGCGCGGCCCTGCAGATGCGGCCGGGTCCGGTTGTGCCGGTGCCGGCCAAGGACGTGCTGGCGCTGGGCGCGGTGGGCTCGGTGCCCGCGGGCCTCGGCGTCGTCGAAGGCGGCACGATCCCCTACACGGCCGAAGCGCTGAAGCAGCGCGACGCCAACAAGGCTGATTGGGTCCACAAGGATCCGGAGATCAAGTGTTACCTGCCGGGCGTGCCCCGGGCCAACTACATGGCGCTGCCGTTCCAGATTTTCCAATCCGAGAGCGCGACGCTGATCGCCTATGAATACGCCGGCGGCGTGCGCAACCTGCTGTTCAAGGACCCGGGCCCGGCCCCGGTCGACAGCTGGATGGGCCAGTCGGTGGCCAAGTGGGACGGCGACACCCTTGTCGTCACCGTCACCGGCATGAACGACTCGACCTGGTTCGACCGCGCCGGCAACTTCCACTCGGCTGACATGAAGGTCGTCGAGCGCTGGACCCCCACCGGTCCCGGCGTGATGCGCTACGAGGCGGAGATCACCGATCCCGCCACCTTCACCCGCCCCTGGAAGATGAGCATGAATCTCTACAAGCACGTGGGTGAAGACGCCCGCCTGCAACAGTTCAAGTGCGTCGAATTCGTCGAAGAATTGATGTACGGTCACCTGCGCAAAGAGCCGTTGAAGTGACCGCCCAGACAGACCTTAGAGACACCAGAATCCGTCGTTGGAGACCCTCCATGAATTTCCGTCGCTTCATTCTCCCCACCGTCGCCGCCGGCCTCCTGGCGGCTGCCTCGATCGGTGTTCAACAGGCCTCGGCGCACCACGCCTTTGCCGCCGAATTTGACGGCAAGTCGCCGGTGCTGTTGCGCGGCAAGGTGACCAAGGTCGAGTGGATCAACCCGCACGCCTGGGTTCACGTGAACGTGGTCGGCGCCGACGGCAAGGAACAGGAGTGGATGGTCGAGGGCGGCACGCCCAACACCCTGCTTCGGGCCGGCATCGACCGGAACTCGCTGAAGGTCGGCACCGAAATCGTCGTGCGCGGCTATCAGTCGAAGGACAAGGCCTGCACGCCGATCTGCAAGGCGAACGGCCGTGACGTGACCTTCCCGGACGGCCGCAAGCTGTTCATGGGCTCGTCCGGCACGGGCGCGCCGAAGGACGGCTCCGACAACACCGAGAAGTAGGGCGCAGAAGAATTCGGAAAGGGGGGCGTTTCGCCCCCCTTTTTTCTGCCCGGATGTTCGCGGCCCGCGCGCCGGTTACCGCAGGTTACGCCGCCGGCGAGCGCGGAGATCGTAGGCCGCCTCCAGACCATGCGGCCGGACCGTCACGGCGCCTAAGGCCCGAAGGACGCTGATAATTCCGGGCTGTAACGGATGCGCAACGGCGCCGGAACCGTAGGCTGCTCGATTGCCGCAGCGCAGCCGGTGTGAATGAATGCGGCAAGCGGCGGCCACGGCTGCCGAAGGTGAGGGTCGCCGAAGATGGGGAACGGCATGAACGGATTTTGCGAGCGGCGCCGATGATCGCTGCATTCTTGAACTGGCTGCAGCACGGCTTCGGCAAGGGCCCGACGCCGGACGGCCAGTCTTTCAGCGAACTGCTGCTGGGCTCGCTCAACTTCTGGAGCCTCTTGGAAGGCACCCATCTGATTGCGCTCATGCTGTTCGCCGGTACGATCCTGGTCGTGGACCTGCGGCTGCTCGGCGTCACGTTCCGCAAGACGCGCGTCTCGGTGATCAGCGATGCGATCCTGCCGCTGACGGTCTTCAGCTTCGGCTTCGTGGTGATCTCAGGGGCCGGCCTGCTCTTCGCCAAGCCGATCTTCTATTACCACACGATCTGGTTCCTCGTGAAAATGGTCTTCCTGGCGCTCGCCCTGCTCAACATCGTGGTCTTCCACGGCCGGGTGCAGGCGACGCAAAACGCCTGGGACGCCGACGAGACGCCGCCGATCGCGGCGCGGATCTCCGCCGCCGGCTCCCTGATCCTGTGGCTCCTGGTGATCATCTGCGGCCGGTTCACGCCCTACGACGCGTACGAATGCGGCAAGCCGCAGCCGGCGTTCATTAACTGGGTGCAGCAGTGCAAGACCTCCGAGAAGGGTGAAGAGAACATGGCGGGCCAGCGCTTCGACTCGCAGATGACTGGGGGCCAGCCGTGAGCAGCATGAACCTGGAACATTTCTTCCCCCAGGCGAAGGCGTGGGTCGACACTCTGGGCGACATCCCGCCGGGGAGTTGGGTCAAGGGTCCGAAGTTCGGCTACGCCTCCTGGGAGGTCGGCCACATCATCTCGCTGATCATGGTCGGCGGCACGACGATCATGATGAACCTGCGCCTGCTGGGCGCCGGCGTGACCCAGGAAAAGCCCGCCGAAATCTACCGGAATCTCCGGGTTTTGCAGAACATCGGCGTGATCGGCATCATCGTCACCGGCCTCCTGATCGGCTCGGCCAACGCGGTGAAACTCTACGACAGCAGCGCTTTCACGGTGAAGATGATCGCGCTGCTTTCCGGCATCATCTTGACCTATGGCGTCAGCCGTCCGGTCGCTGCGGCCAACGGCGCGGTGGCGCTCATGCCCAAGATCTGGTTCGCGATCGGCGGGGCCATCTTCCTGGCCGACCTGTGGATGTTCGCGACGACCGACCTGATCGACGTGGGCGTCTATCACGTGATCACCGCCGCGGCCCTGATCCTCATCCCGGTGACGCGGGGCCGCGCGCGACGGGCCTACATCGCCGGCATGGTCGCGCTGATCGTCGCCCAGTTCGTCCACACCCACTTCGTCATCAAGGCTGACGACTACGATCACCTGAACCCGGTCAACAAGGCCTACACGATGGCCTACAGCGTCTGGATCGTTGGAACGGCGCTAACCACCCTGTTCCGCGGTCGTGGCGAAGAGGGTGGGCCGCTGACCAAGCTGGTGGCCTATTCAACCATGCTGGTCTGGGTGCTGGGCGCGGCGGCCGGACGCTGGATCGCGTTCCAATAGGCCGCGCGAAGGCGGCTCAGCATCTTGGCTTGGTCGCTCTTCCTGCTCGGCTGACGTCGTCAGCCGGGAAACGCTCAGGTCTTCTGCAGGTCGAGCAGCGACTGCATCATCTCGTCGGCGACCTTGATCACCGCGGCGTCGGCCTTGAACGACTGCTTGGCCTGGATCTGGGTGACGGCTTCGGCGGCGTAGTCGACGCTGTTGTCGCCGGCCATGCCGGCCACGCGGCCGGCCGAGACGCTAAGCGCCTGGGTGGCGGCCATCATGCCGTAGCGTGCGGTGGAGATCGGGTCCATGGCCGCAACCTTGCGCCGGGGGCGGTTAAGCCATCGCGAGGTTTCGTGGTGAACGGGCGCTAAGCTTTCGCCGGCTTCTTCGTCGGCTTTGCGGCCTTCGGCGGCAGGCCGGCTGTGTAGCGGAAGGCGGCGCTGATGGCGGCGGCAAACTGGCCCTCATCGGCGATCACCGCATCGGGCAGGCCCAGGTAGTCCTTCATCGGCCGTCCGGCCATCGGCTCGAAGGGCCTTGCGCCATGGTCGCGCTCCAGCGCCGCGCGCAGGTCCGGCGGGACGCGGGCGAACACCCCGTCGCCGAACAGGCCCGCGAACATGTTGCCGTTCACGAAGGCGCACGGATAGCCGAACATCTTGCGCGGCTGGACGGCCGGGTGGTCCGGCAGGCTCTCGGCGAATAGGTCCATCAGCCCCTGAGGTGACTTGGTCCAGGCCATCGACGGATCCTCCGCTCGTTGCCGGCGGCATTTGGCTTTATGATGCGCCGGGGGACAAGCTGGAGAACCGACATGAAGTCTTCGATCCTCCTTGCGGCCACCGTCTTCTGCTTCATGGCCGGGACCGCCGCAGCCCAGTCGCTGGCCGACAATCCACCCACGGCCACCACGATCTGCCTGGATGTCTCTGGCAGGAGCCTGCCGGCCACCTGTCGCGTTCCGGGCAGTCGCCTCGACGCGCGCGAGGACATCTGCCTTTGCCCCGCGGGCGGCGAGCGGGTTAGCATTCCGGTCTGCGCCAAGGGTGTTCGCGCGCCGGCCGAGAGCGCCGCCTACGAGTCGGCGCGGCGCAAGGCGGTGGACCACGGCAGCCTGGCCGGCGCGACCTACAACGGCCAGCCGATGTGCCGTGCGCCGCGAAACGCCCTGAACCCCTAACGCCTACCTGCCGAGCGCGGCGTAGACCATCTTCTGGAACACCGGCAGGGCGGCGCGGCCGCCCAGACCCCGCCGCGCGGCGAGGTTGGCGACCGCCTCGGGACCCAGCGGCATGGAGTCCTGGATCATATAGATCGCAATCAGGTCCTGCGCCGGATCGGCCTGCCACCAGGTGCCGAAGGCGCCCGGCCAGCCGAACGCGTCGGCGGAGCCGGCGCCCATCCACTCGTGGGCCGCGGCGTCCTGGATGATCGACAGGCCAAGCCCGAAGCTCTGGCTCAGCCAGAACGGCATGCCCATGAACGGTATGGCGCGTTGGGCCGGGGTCAACCGGCTGGTCGCCATCATCTCGACGGTCTCGGTCTTCAACAGGCGCACGCCGTCGACCTCGCCCTTGCCGAGCAACATGCGGGCGAACTTCAGGTAGTCGTCGATGCTGGAGACCAGCCCGCCGCCGCCCGCCTCGTAGACCGGCTGCTGCGTCTCAGCCGGGAACGAGACGTCCTCCAGCTGCTCGGTGTCCGGGTTCATCCGGTAGAGCTTGGCCATTCGTCCGTGCTTGGCCGGGGGGCACCAGAAGTCGGTGTCGGTCATGCCCAGCGGCCCGAAGATGCGGTCCTTCAGCACCTGGCCAATCGGCTTGCCCTCGATGCGGGCGACCAGGAAACCCAGCACCTCGGTGGCGTGGCTGTAGTGGAAGCGCTCGCCCGGCGGATAGGAGAGCGGCAGCCCGCCCAGGGCCTTCAGCCAGGCCTCCGGCGTCAACGGCGTGCCCAGAGGCGAGCCCAGCCGATCCTCATGCGCCTGGGCGATCGGGCCGATCGAGGTGAAGCCGTAGGCCAGCCCCGCCCGATGGGTCATCAGATCCTCGACCGTGATGTCGCGCGGCGATGGATAGGTCTGATCGATAGGGCCGGTGGCCTCCTTCAGCACCTGCATGCCGGAAAACTCGGGCAGCCACTTGGTGATCGGATCCTCGAGCCTGAACTTGCCCTCCTCCAGCAGCATCAGGGCGGCGACCGTGGTCACCGGCTTGGTCATCGAGGCGATGCGGAAGAGGGTGTCGCGGGTCATCGGCGCCTTGGCCGCCAGGTCGCGGTAGCCGACCACATTGACCTGGGCGATCTCGCCCTTGCGCCAGACCAGGGTCACGAACCCCGAGAGGTCGCCGGCATCGACCACCCGCTGCAACGCTGGAGGAATCGCCGCGAGCCCCGCCTCCACAAAACCGCCGCCCGCCTGATCGCCGTCCATCGTGATTGCTCCTCGTCGCCTGTTATCAGCGTTCACTAAGCATAGCGCCGGGGATCGGTGACGGCGTCAAGAAGCCCCGTTGCTGCGTGACGCAACCTGACCGCCATCCTGCCGGCCCGGGCTGCCTGGCGTTGAACCGACAGGCGCTGGAGCGTATTTCCAAGAGATGTCCCAGCTTCCACGCATCGCTCGCCTCGCCGTGATCGCCCTCATCGCCGGATCGCTCGCCGCCTGCGGGCCGACCGCGCCTAAGGGCGTCGACAAGGAAAAGCTCGACGAGGCGGTGTCGAAAGCCATTGGCGATCCCGCTTCCTGCCTGCTGATCGCCGAACGAGCCTCGGGCCGGCTGGTCTATCGCTACAACAACCAGATTGCCTGCGACCGGGAGCTGCCGGCCTGCGACGCACAGGGCGGGCGAACGATCGACCAGCTGCTTGCAGCGACGCGCAAGGACGGTCAGGCCCGCCAGTTGAGCTGCTATTCCACAGCCGACGCCTCGCGCGGCGTCGGCTGGGCCTCGGGCGTCCTGCCCGAAAAGGGTCTGGTCTACGCAGCGATGATGGAAGGCGACCGCTCGTTCCCCGGCCGGATGATGGCCGAGCGGCTGAACAACGCCTTCACTAAGGTCGGCCTGAAATAGGCGCCCGCTAGCGAGCCAGTTCGTAGAGCCCGGCGATGTCGATCCGCACCTTGAGTTCGCCCGCCGAGACCGACGTCTCGGCCATGGCGCCACGCTTCATGGCGCTCATCACCAGGGGCATGGGTGCGGAAGGCGCATAGCCGCCGCCCTCGCTCAGCGAGACCAGCCGGCCCACCCGATAGCCGGTGGCTCGCGCATAGAGGTCCGCCTTGGCGGTGAGCGCGCGGACCGCCTGCTCGCGGGCGGCGTTCTCAGCGGCGGTGGAGTCATTGAGGCCAAAGCTGATCCCGTTCACCTGGGTCGCGCCGGCGTTCACGGTGGCGTCGACCGCGGCGCCCAGGCGGGCGAGGTCGCGGACCACCACGGTGACCTGGTTGGAGGCCTGGTAGCCGGTGAGCCGCGGCGGCTGGTTCTGCTCATAGGCGTATTCAGCATTGAGGTTGAGGTTGGAGGTCTGGATGTCGCGAGCCGCGATCCCGGCCGCCTTCAGCGCGGCCATCATCTGGCCCATCTGCCGGGCGTTGGCGGACATCGCCTCGGCGGCGGTCTTGGCCTGGGAGGTCACGCCAAGATTGATGCTGGCCATGTCCGGCTGGACCATTGCCTCGCCAAAGGCCGCGAGATTCAGGGTGGTGGCGTGGAAGAGGGCGTCGGCCGAAGCGGGCGGAGCCGTCTGGGCCCGGCCCGACGGAGCCGCCGCCGCGGTCATCAACAGGCCGAGCGCCGAAGCGCAGAGGAAGGTCTTCATCGCGTACTCCATCCGGCCCCCCGATTGCAGTAATGTCAGTGAGGCTCGCAGGTCCCACCTGAACGCAAGCTTTAAGGGCTTTGCAACGCGTGGTAACCGCCCTGGCGGCATCGCTGCTGGGGCCTGTAGCTCAATGGTTAGAGCCGGCCGCTCATAACGGTCTGGTTGCAGGTTCGAGTCCTGCCGGGCCCACCAGCGTGTGTTCGTGGAGGTTCGCAGGCTTCCGGAGGTCATGAAATTTATCAATAAAGACAGTTGAAGTTATCCCCTCCGTGGCCAAGCTGGCGCGGCTTGCTGACAACCCCGTCGCCCGCGGGATCGCGGGTTCGAGCAGCGGCGGCATCTGCGCCTTCAATGCGGCCTGGCATCGGCCTGACCTCTTCTCGAAGGTCTACTCCGCGATCGGCAGTTTCGTGGACATCCGGGGCGGCGGTGCCTATCCCGAACTTATCCGGACCTCCGATCGCAAGCCGATACGCGTGTTCCTTCAGGACGGCGCCCAGGACAGCCTGCCGGGGTCATTCGCCGGCCTAGATTGGCACGCCGGAAGCCGGGCCATGGCGCGCGCCCTGGCCTTGAAGGGATATGACTACCAGCTGGTCATGGGACGAGGGACCCACAACCCCAAGCATAGGGGCGCGATCTTCCCCGCGGCCCTGCGATGGCTCTGGCGCGGCTATCTGCTGGGGTGAGGGCGCCCGCGACGTTCCGAGGGCCGGCTTTCTGGCGCCAGTTGAAGTCCGCTTACGACCGAGGCTGTGTAAAAACTCGGAGGGCGCAATTTCCAGCGCAACATTTTGCCCTCGATTGCATGCTCCTGATCGCGTGGCGAAAGACACCGCTGCGGAAGCCGGCTCCGGCGGCAGAAAGTTGCGCCGGAGTTTCACC
>JANXXK010000104.1 GCA_025350685.1 Alphaproteobacteria bacterium
CGATCTCGGCGCGGGAGGCCAGCACCTCCTCCAGGTCGGCGCGGCGGAGGGGGACGCCACGGACCAAGCCACGCGCGGCGGAATCGGCGTCGTCAGCGCGCTTGGAGACCCCGACGATGAAGGCATGCGGGGTAAGCGCCAGGACATATTGGTCGGCGCAGTGGTCCAACGCCATGACGCGCGGGTCGCGGACGGCGGCGGCGTGGGCCGAAAGCGTCAGGCCGAGCGCGAGGGCCAGGCCAACCGCCGCCGGGGTCAGTCGACCACGAGGCCGTGCAGCAGGCCCTCGAGCGTCACCTGGATCAGTTCGTCCGGCTCGGCCCAGCCGAAACGGGGCCGCGAGGCCATCAGGGCGACCACCCCATGGCAGGACATCCACAGCGCCTGGGCCGCGGACTCGGCCGTGCCGGTGCGCAGCCGCCCCGAGGCGGCGATCTCGCGAACCACACCGCAGAAGATATCGTAGCATTGGGTGCTCAGATCGACGGTGTCTTCGGGCCAGATGCCAGCCGATACCGGACGCGGGGCGGAATAGACAAGCTGATAGGCGTTGGGATGCTCCATCCCCCAGCGCATGTAGGCCTCCAGCATCATCCGTGTGCGCACCACCGGATCGAGCGGCTTGGCGGCGATCTCGCGGTTGCGTTCGAGCAGCAGCGTGAGGGTCCGCTCGCAGATCTCGAGCAGGATGCAGCCCTTGTCCTGGAAGTGCATGTACAGCGCGGTGGAGGAGACCCCGACCTCATCGGCGATCTTGCGGATGGTGGCGCCTTCGTAGCCATCGGCGACGAAGATGCGCTCGGCGGCCCCGAGAATTTCCGCGCGGCGGAGGTGGCCATCGCCCTTGGCCTTGCGAGCCGAGCGGCGCGCGATGGGAGCTGAGACCGTCAAAGGCGTCCTTCCCGATATTCTTCTTCTTATTGCCGCACGGGAACCCAATTCCGCCAGCGTGACAAGCCCGGGTTGCGAAACTGACATCGAAACCCGGGTACGGCTTGGCCGCAGGCCATGCGCGGCTCTGGACGCCTCGCTCTGGACGGGGCGGGCGCGATAGGCGAAAGCCGCAGGTGATGCGCGCGCCCAACGACCCGACCGTCAGCGACCTGCCCAGCCTGATGCGCACGCGCGGCTGGGCCGACTATGGGCTGCTGGACAGCGGGAACGGGCGGAAGCTGGAGCGCTATGGGCGGTTCACTGTGGTGCGGCCTGAGCCGCAGTGCCTGTGGGCTCCGGCCCTGCCCGCCGAGGTCTGGGAGGCGGCCGACGCGGTGTTCGACCCCACCGACGAGGAGGACGCCGGTCGCTGGAAGCTGAAAGGCAAGGCTCCCGAGTCCTGGCCGCTGGGCTGGGGGGATGTGAAGTTCAACGGACGGTTCACCAGCTTCCGGCACCTGGCCTTCTTTCCGGAGCAGGCGGCCAACTGGGAATGGCTCGGCGCCGCGGTCCGGGGCGCTGGGGGCCAGCCCAAGGTGTTGAACCTGTTCGGCTACACCGGTGTCGCCAGCCTGGCGATGGCGGCGGCGGGCGCGGCGGTGACCCATGTGGACGCCTCCAAGCGGGCGGTGGGCTGGGCGCGGGAGAATGCCGCGTTGTCCGGCCTGGCCGAGCGGCCGATCCGCTGGATCACCGAGGACGCCCGCAAATACGTCCAGCGCGAGGTGCGCCGCGGCTCGAAGTACGATGGGATTATCCTCGACCCGCCAAAATACGGCCGCGGACCGGATGGCGAGGTGTGGCGGCTGTTCGAGGATCTGCCTGAGCTTGCCGACCTATGCGCTCAACTTCTTTCGGAAAACGCCAAATTCCTGGTGCTCAACGCCTATGCCGAGCGGATCAGCGGCGCGGCGCTCTCCGGCCTGCTGGCGGACAAGTTGAAAGGCCGCGGCGGCGCCATCGACTGGGGCGAGCTGGCGCTGGTGCAGGAGGATGGCGCACGCGAGATTGGAATGAGCTTCTTCGCCCGTTGGCAGGCGTGAGGGTCGCAGGGATGAGCAGCCGCACGGTCACCTCGCTCAGCAACCCGACGGTGAAGGCCGTCCGCGCGCTCCATCTTCGGAAGGAACGGGACGAGAGCGGGCTGTTCATCGCCGAAGGCCTGAAGGCGGTGACCGAGGGCCTCGAGACCGGTCACACGCCGACGATCCTGCTGCATGGAGCCGAGGCAGCGCACCCCCTGCTGGCCAAGGCCGCCGCCGCCACGCTTGGTGCCAACGGCGAAGTGATCGAGGTCACCCAGGACATCCTCGCCAAGGTCTCTCGGCGCGACAATCCGCAAGCGGTGGTGGGCGTATTCCGCCAGGTGTTCGCCCCACTGGAGACGATCCAGCCGCAGGCGCCGGGCTGTTGGGTGGCGCTGCACCGGGTGCGAGATCCAGGGAACCTGGGAACCATCGTGCGCACCGCCGACGCGGCCGGCTGCGGCGGAGTGATCCTGGTGGGTGAGTGCTGCGACCCCTATTCAGTGGAGGCGGTGCGCGCGACCATGGGCTCGATCTTCGCCGTGCCGCTCTACAAGGCCTCGGAGGCCGAGTTCGCCGCCTGGCGGAATGGCTGGCCGGGCTCTGTCGTCGGCACGCTTCTGAGCGCCGGGACCGACTACAGGGCGGCCGACTACGCCCACCCTGCCCTGATCCTGATGGGCAACGAGCAGCAGGGCCTGCCGCCGCAGATGGCCGAGCTTTGCGACGTCAACGTCAAGATCCCCATGCACGGCCGCGCCGACAGCCTGAACCTGGCCGTGGCCACCGGGGTGATGATCTACGCCGCCCTGGCCTAAGGCCGGACTGAGCTCCCCCGCGGCTTGGCCCGGGCGGTGGGCTGGGCGGTGGCCGGGTCTTCCGGCCAGACGTGCTTGGGGTAGCGGCCGCGCATGTCGCTGCGGACGTCCTTCCAGGACCCCTTCCAGAAGCCCGGCAGGTCCTTGGTGGTCTGCACCGGCCGGTGGCCGGGGGAGAGCAGTGAGAGCGTCAGCGGGACGCCGGCGACGGTCGGGTGGACGGTGAGGCCGAACACCTCCTGAACGCGCAGGTCGACGCGCGGGCCGGCCTCGGCGGCGTAGTCGATGGCGAAGTTGTTGCCGGTGGGCGCGGTCCAGCGGACGGGCGCTTCGGCGTCGAGCCGATGCTGCAGGTCCCAGGGGATCAGGGTGCGCAGGGCGCCGTCGAGGATTTCGGGCTTGAGGGCGCCGAGCGCGCGGACCCCGGGGAGAACCGGGGTCAGCCATTCGTCGAGGGTTTCAAGGAGCGCCGCGGCGGACAGGTCCGGCCACTCCGGGTCGAGCGCCCGCAGGAAGGCGACGCGCTGGCGCAGGCCCCGGGCGGCCTCGCCCCAGGGCAGGACGGCAACGCCCTCGGCGCGCACGCGGTCGGCCAGGGCGGCGGCGATCAGGGCCGGGTCGGGGTTCTCGTCGATCGTCTCGCGGACCACCAGGCGGCCGAGGCGGGTGAGGCGCTTGGCGCGCAGGCGACCTGCCCCGCTCTCCTCCAGGCGGTCCTCGGTGGTGAGCTGGTGAGCGAAGGCCAAGAGCATCTCCGGCTCGTCCAGCGGCGCGGCCAGCAGGATGCGGTCTCGGCGATCGCCGCCGCCGAACTCGGCCACCGCCAGCCAGGTCTCGCGGGCCAGGGCGTCGGTGGGCTCGAGGAAGGCGCCGCGACCGCTGACCAACTGGAATTCACCCTGCGGCCCACGCGCGCGCGCGATGCGCTCAGGATAGGCGAAAGCCAGCAACAGGCCATCGGCGAGCGGTTCACCCCGGCCTGGTTTGCCTGAGAGGCTGGCCCAGCGGTCGGCGAGCGCCTTGGCGTCGCGGGCGCGGGGGCCGCGGTCGCGGTCGAGGCTTTCCAGGCGGTGGCGCAGGTCCGCATCGCGGCCGCCCAGGTTGCGCTCACTGATCAAGGCGGCGATGCGGGCGGCGCGGGGGGCCTGGCCGGTGTCAGCGGCCTTCAGGACCATGTGGGCCAGGCGCGGGGCGAGCGGGAACTCGGCGAGCGCGCGGCCGTGGTCGGTGAGCAGGCCGTCGTCGGTCAGCGCGTCCAGGCGGCCCAGCAGGGCGCGGGCCTCGGCGAAGGCGGCGGCGGGCGGCGGGTCGAGGAAGGCCAGGCCGGCGGCGTCCTTCGCGCCCCATCGGGCGAGGTCGAGGGCCAGGCCGGAGAGGTCGGCGTCGAGGATCTCGGGATCCGCAAAGGCGGGCAGCGCGCGCGTCTCGGCCTCGTCCCACAGGCGGTAACAGACGCCGGGTTCGGTGCGCCCCGCCCGGCCGCGGCGCTGATCTGCGGCGGCGCGGGAGACGCGGACGGTGGCGAGGCGAGTCAAGCCGCTGGCCGGGTCGAACCGCGGCACACGGGCCTGGCCGCAGTCGATCACCACGCGCACGCCCTGGATGGTCAGGCTCGTCTCGGCGATGGAGGTGGCGAGCACCACCTTGCGCTGGCCGGGCGCGGCCGGGGCGATGGCGCGGTCCTGATCGCGCGGGTCAAGCGCGCCGTAAAGCGGGGCGATCTCGACGCCGGACCAAGGGCGTTCGCGCAGGCGCTCGGCGGTTCGCAGAATCTCGCCCTGGCCAGGGAGGAAGACCAGCAGGCTACCGGCCTCAGCGGTGAGCGCGCGCTCGACGGCGCGGACGGCGGCGTCCTCCTGGCGTTGGGTGGCGTCTCGGCCGAGGTAATGGGTCTCCACCGGGAACGCACGGCCGAGGCTTTCGATGACGGGGGCCGGATCGAGCAGGCGGGCGACCGCGGCACCGTCGAGGGTGGCGGACATCACCAGGATCCGCAGGTCGTCGCGCAACACGCCTTGCGCGTCGCGAGCCAGGGCGAGGCCCAGGTCGGCGTCGAGGCTGCGCTCGTGGAATTCGTCGAAGATCACGCAGGCGACGCCGCCGAGCGCCGGGTCGCCCAGGATCATGCGGGTGAAGACGCCCTCGGTGACCACCTCGATGCGGGTGGCGGCCGAGACCTTCGACTGCATGCGCACGCGGAAGCCGACGGTCTGGCCGACGGGTTCGCCAAGGGTGGCGGCCATCCGCTCGGCGGCGGCGCGGGCGGCCAGCCGGCGGGGCTCGAGGACGATGATCTTGCCGCCGACCAGCCAGGGCTCGGCGAGCAGTTCCAGGGGCACGACGGTGGTCTTGCCGGCCCCAGGCGGCGCCACGAGAACGGCGGCGCAGTGCTGCGACAGCGCTGCCTTCAGTCTCGGGAGAGCCTCATGAATGGGCAGCATCGGCGCTTCTCTACCGATGCAGCCACCCTGCGTCAGTCGCCCTTGCGCGGCAGGTCGACGAAGGGCTCGCCCTCCCCGCCCGTGACGATGATCCCTCGGCCCAGCTTGGACGCGCGGATGCCATAGAGGAAATAGACAACGATCCCGACCGCCAGGTAGCCCAGGAAGAAGTTCCGGGTGGCCGGCGTCGACATGAGGCTCATCAGCAGCACGACGCACATGATCGCACCCAGGATCGGCACCACCGGATAGAGCGGCGTGCGGAACGGCCGGGTCAGGCCAGGCTCGCTGACCCGCAGGTAGATCACCGTGATGCAGACCAGGGCGAAGGCGGCGAGCGAGCCGACGTTGGAGAGGTCCGACAGCGCATCCAGCGACAGGAAGCCCGCCGCACCCATCGCCGCGATGCCGACGATGATGGTGTTGATCCAGGGTGTCCGGAACGTCTTGTGCACAGCGCCCAGCGCGCTAGGCAGCAGGCCGTCACGGCTCATGGTGTAGAACACCCGCGTCTGACCGTAGAGCAGCACCAGCATCACCGACGACAGGCCGGCGATGGCGCCGATCTTCACCAGCACGGAGAACCACTTCAGCCCCATCATGTCGGTGGCCAGCGCGATGGGCGCCGGCACGTCGAGCTGGGCGTAGGGCACGATACCCACCAGCACGGCCGAGGTCATGATGTAGAGGATGGTGCAGATGATCAGGGCGCCCAGGATGCCGATCGGCATGTCCTTGCCCGGGTTTCGGGACTCTGCGCCGGCGGTGGAGACGGCCTCGAAGCCGAGGTAGGCGAAGAAGATCACGGCGGCGCCGTGGATCACGCCCCCGATGCTGTACTTGTGGCTGGTGTCACCGGTGACGACGGCGCCGAGCGCGCGGCCAATCTGGTGCCAGATGTCCATGTTCGTGCCGTCCGGCCGGGCGGGGATTTCGGCCGGCACCAGCGGCGCCCAGTTGGCCGGATGGACGTACTTCACGCCGATCACGATGAAGGCGATGACCACGGTCAGCTTGATGGCCACGATGATGTTGTTGACGGTCGCTGACTCGCTCACGCCACGGACCAGGAGCGTGGTCACCAGGCCGATGATGACGATGGCCGGCAGGTTCATCACGCCATGGGCGATAATCGCGCCGCTGAGGTCCTTGACGGCCACCCCTGGGGCGGCGGTCAGCGCAGGGGGCAGGGCCACGTGCATGTCACGCAGGAGGCTGACGAAATAACCCGACCAGCCGACGGCGACCGTCGAGGCCGCCAGGCCGTATTCCAGCACCAGCAAGAGGCCCATGACCCACGCCGCGCCCTCGCCCATCGAGGCGTAGGTGTAGCTGTAGGCCGATCCGGAGACCGGCAGGGCCGCGGCGAGCTCGGCGTAGCAGAGCGCCACGAAGGCGCAGAGTGTGCCGGTGATGACGAAGGAGACCATGATCCCGGGGCCGGCGAACTGGGCGGCCGCCCGGCCGGTCAGCACGAAGATGCCGGTGCCGATGATGCAGCCGATGCCCAGCAGCACCAGGTTGAGCGCGCCCAGCGAGCGCTTCAACTCGCTGCTCGCATGCTCGGCTTGAATCTGCCCGACCGATTTTCGCAGGAATAGGCGCGCTACCCCTGACACTGCTGAAGCGTTCGCCATTCCGGCAATTCCCCGTTCGATGACTTGCCGGGCCCCAACCCGGCTTTGGGCGTCACGCTAGCGGGGCCCGCGGGCGGCGGCAATGGAGCCTCGCGCAAGGTTTTGCCGTCAGCCGCTCAAGGCTCGATGCGAATTGGTCCGCCGCGCCTGCAGATGCCGGGCATAATTCGCGCGCTTCAGCGCCGGGCCCGCCGCAGCATCGGGGTGAGCGGCGGGAAATCGCCGGGCTGGATAACCCCGATCACCTCGAAGCCGTGGCGTTCGTAGAGCGGCACGTTCTTGGGGCTGGAGCTTTCCAGATAGGCCGCCACCCCCTGCGCGTCGCATTGGGCGAGGCCGTGGTCGATCAAGGCCGAGCCGAGACCGCGTCCCTGGCTGGCCGGGTCGACGCCGACAAAAGCGAGGTACCAGTGGGGCTCGTCGGGGTGAAAGCCGCGGATCTGCTCACCGACTTCGGCCAGCACGCCCTGTTTCTCCGGCGCGACGTGGGCTCCGACCATCGCGCCGATGGCGTCCGAATCCGCCTCCACGCCGGGAGCCAGCCAGAGCGCCGCGGCCCGCCCCTCGGCCGCCAGCAACGCGCCGGCGTGATCGAAGGCGCCGCCGCCGATGGCCATAGAAAACGCGCGCCAGTGGCGCAGGTAGTCCCGCGGCGTCGGCCAGATATAGCGGGCGATCGGATCGGTCGAAAACGCCAGCACCAGGGCATCGATCAACGCTTCGCGGTCCTCGGCGGCGATGGCGCGGACATCCTGATCGATCATGGCCCCTCCAGGCGCGGCGGACACCCGCTGGTCGCCGGGCTTTTCATTTGGGCGTCGAACCCCGACAATGGCTGCAATGAACGCCCCTGCCCCAACCCTGCCGATCCGCGCGCTGATCGCGCCGGTCACCCCGCTGCAGCAGAACTGCACGATCGTCTGGTGCGCCAAGACACTGAAGGCCGCGATCATCGATCCGGGCGGCGAGGTGCCGCGGCTGCTCGGCGCGCTGAAGGAACACGGGCTGACGCTGGAGAAGATCTGGATCACCCACGGCCACCTGGACCACGCGGGCGGCACGGCGGCGCTGAAGGAACTGACCGGGGTCCCCATCGAGGGGCCGCACCCGGACGACGCCTTCTGGATCGACCAGATCGACGCTTCAGGGGCCAAGTGGGGCATGCCGGAGGCCAAGGGCTTCACCCCGGACCGTTGGCTGCACGACGGCGATGTCGTGACGCTGGGGGCGACGGAGTTCGAGGTCTATCACTGCCCCGGCCACACGCCGGGCCATGTGATCTTCTTCCATCGCGAGACGCGGTTCGCCCAGGTGGGCGACGTGCTGTTTCAGGGCTCGATCGGGCGGACCGACTTTCCGCGCGGCAACCACGCCCAGCTGGTCGAGGCGATCACCACGCGCTTGTGGCCGCTGGGCGACGACGTGCGCTTCGTGCCCGGCCACGGCCCGATGTCGACCTTCGGCCAAGAGCGGAAGACCAATCCGTTTGTCGCCGACGCCATCTTGTCGCAGTCGTGATTTCAGTGGGGAAATCGCGCCGTCACGCGCGGCGACCAGCATCCCGGGCATGGAGCCCAATATCGACATGAGCACCTCGGGCGCTCGCATCCTGATGGTCGACGACGACCCCGGCATCCGCGACGTGGTGTCCGATTTCCTGGGCAAGCACGGCTACCGGGTCGACACCGCCGGCGACGCCATGGAGATGGAGCAGGCGCTGGAGCGCGGCCCCGTCGACCTGATCGTGCTCGACGTCATGCTGCCGGGCGAGGACGGGCTCGCGATCTGCCGCCGGCTGGCCAACGGCGAAGGCGGACCGCCGATCATCATGCTCTCGGCCATGGGCGAGGACACCGACCGGATCGTCGGTCTCGAGCTGGGCGCCGACGACTACCTGGCAAAGCCGTGCAATCCGCGCGAACTGCTCGCCAGGGTGCGCGCGGTGCTGCGCCGCAACGAGCAGCGGACCGGCGGCGCGGGCGTCGGCGCGGGCTGCGAGTTCGCCGGCTGGCGGCTCGACCTGGTGCGCCGCGAGCTGCGCTCGCCGCAGGGCGTGGTGGTGAACCTTTCTTCCGGCGAATTCAGCCTCTTGCGGGCGTTTGTTGAGCGGCCCCAGCGGGTGCTGACCCGCGACCAGCTGCTGGAGTTCGCCCGCGGCCCGGACAGCGACGCCTTCGACCGCGCCATCGACGTGCAGATAAGCCGGCTTCGGCGCAAGCTCGACGATGGCGGCGGAGGCCACGAGCTGATCCGCACGATCCGCAACGAGGGCTACATGTTCACCGCCAAGGTCAAACGCACATGAGCGAGCGCCGGCTGGCGAGACCCACGGGGTCGTTGTTCGTCCAGCTGGCGACTCTGACCGGCCTGACCCTGGTGGCAGCCCAGGGCATCAGCCTGTTCCTGCTGTTCAACCTGCCGCCACCGATCCCGGATTTCTATCGCCTGTCGGAGATCGAGCAGACCTTCCGCGGCGCCTCCCTGTCCTTCGCCGAGCGTCGGCCGCTGGCGCTGATGACCGTGGCCAAGACACCGGGCCCGGCGATGGAGGGGTCGGCCGCGCCGCGCATCCGCGCCCAGCTGGCGCAGGACCTGGGCGTCTCGGTCGACCGCATCGTGATCGCCTCGGACTCCGGCCCGCTCGCCGACCGGCGGCTATTCCGGATCATCCGCGACCGGATCGCTCGGCAGGGCGTGCGAGAGGAACACTTCCTGGTCTCGCCGTTCAATGTGGGCGTGCGCGGGACGGACGGCCGCTGGCGCGTGGTGCAGCCGCAGCCGGCGTTCGGCCTGACCCCCTGGCAGCAGCGGATCGCCCTGTGGTTCGTGCTGTCGGCCATCGCCATGACACCGGTGGCCTATGTGTTCGCGCGGCGGCTTTCGGCGCCGATCCGCCTGTTCGCCGACGCCGCCGAGCGGCTGGGCCGCGATCCCCGCGCCGAGCCGCTGGCGCTGAAAGGCCCGGCGGAAATCCGCGTGGCGGTTCGCGCGTTCAACGAGATGCAGGAGCGCCTGCGCCGCTACGTCGAGGACCGCACGGCGATGGTCGCGGCCATAGCTCATGACTTGAGGACCCCCCTCACCCGCCTGCGCTTCCGCATCGAGGGCCTGCCGGAGGAGCAGCGGGCCAAGATGGCCAACGACATCGACCAGATGGAGGAGATGATCTCGGCGGCGCTGACCTTCGTGCGCGACGCCAGCCGGCCGGGCGAGCGGACGCCGCTGGAGCTATCATCCCTGTTGGAGAGCCTCTGCGACGAGATGGCCGAGACCGGCGCCTCGACCGAGGTGGAGAGCGGCGAGAAGGTCGTGCTGAAGGGCGACCCGATGGCGCTGCGCCGGCTGTTCTCCAATCTGCTGGAGAACGCCGTGAAGTTCGGTGGGGCGGCGCGCACGCGGGTGTTCCGCGACGCGTCCAATGCCTGGGTAGAGATCGAGGACGACGGGCCGGGCATTCCGCCGGCCGACCGCGAGCGGGTGTTCGAGCCCTTCTACCGCCGCGAGCCGTCGCGCAGCCGCCAGACCGGCGGCATCGGCCTGGGGTTGGCGGTGGTGCGATCCATCGCCCGCGGGCATGGCGGCGACGTGGACCTGGTCAACCGGGTCGGCGGCGGGCTGACAGCGCGGGTGCAGCTGCCGCTCTGAGACCGGCCGCCCGGCGGCGTTTCCGCCTATCCCGGGGCCAGATCAGCGGCCCGCAGACCTTCCGGTCCCGCTTCGCCCAGACCGAGCTCGGTCCGGTCGAGGCGCCGCGCGGCGAATGACCTGAGACATTCGGTCGCGCCTGGGTCGTCGTTTTCCCACGCAACCTTGGCCGCGCCTCGTTGGTTACAGACTGACACAACGACAACTCGTGCCCGAGGAGCCTCCGAATGACCACCGTGGAAACCGGCAAGCCGCGCGCCCGTCGAGGGTTTGCGGCGATGAATCCCGAACGCCGCCGGGAGATCGCCCGCAAAGGCGGCGCCAGCGTTCCGGGCGAGAAGCGCAGCTTCGCCAAGGACCGCGACCTGGCCGCCCAGGCCGGCCGCAAGGGCGGCGAGGCCAGCCGCGACGGCGGCCGTGCCCGCGGGCCGAACCCGCGCGAGATCTAGCTCGGACCAGACTGTCGCCTGTCGCTCTTGCTGATCGCCTGACCGAAAGACGGTCAGGCGGCAAACGCTCACCTCGCCAGAAGCGAGACCACCGCGAAGGCGGGATCGGCGCTGAGCCAGCTGCGCTCCAGCGACCATCCCGCCTTTTCCGCCAGGCCAGAAAAGCCTTCCACCGTGAACTTGTAGGAATTCTCGGTGTGCAGGGTTTCGCCCTTCGCAAATGAAAAGGCGTGGCCGGCGATGTGGACCTCCTGGTCCTTCAGGCTTTCCAGCCGCATCTCCATCCGGCTCTCCGCGGCGTTCCAGACGGCGCGGTGGGCAAAGGCCTCGAGCTGCAGGTCGCCACCGAGCTCGCGGTTGATGCGCGCCAGCAGATTCTTACTGAACGCTGCGGTGACGCCGACGGCGTCGTCATAGGCCGCCACCAGCACGGCCGGATCCTTCACCACATCGATGCCCACGAGGAAGCGGGCGCCCTGCCCCAGGAGTCTGTGCGCGGCGTCGAGGAACGTCTGAGCTTCCTGCGGGGTGAAGTTGCCGATGGTCGAGCCCGGGAAGAAACCGGTGACCGGACGGCCCTGCGCCGCCGCCGGCAAGGCCAGCGCGCGGGTGAAATCGTCGCACAAGGGCGCTACGGTCAGCTTCGGATAGTCCCGGCGGATCGCCGTGGCGGCGGCCTCGAGCGCGGCGCGGCTTATGTCGATTGGCGCGTAGACGGCGATCTGCGGGGCGGCGTCGAGCAACAGGCGGGTCTTGACGCTCGCGCCGGAGCCGAATTCCACCAGCGCCGCGCCGGGCGAGATGATCCCTGCGATCTCCGGCGCGATGGTGCGCAGGAGCGCGATCTCAGTGCGGGTCGGGTAGTATTCGGCGAGTTCGGTGATCGCCTCGAACAGGCGCGAGCCCTCGGCGTCATAGAAGTATTTCGGCGGCACGGACTTCTGCGGCAGAGCGAAACCGGCCAGTACGTCAGCCTCGAAGTCGTCTGAAGCCGCAGCCCAGTCCGCCGAATTGCGGGCGAGACGCACGCCGGAGAACATCCAGCGCTGTTGTGGATAGAAGAAGTTGCGGTAGCTGGCGCGCACGTGGCCGGCTGGCGTCACGCAGGCGCCGCCACGCAGCACGATCTGACCGGCCATGAACTTGCCGTTGTACTCGCCGACCGCGCCAGCGGCGGGCCGGAAGCCGGGATAGGGCGCGTAGGCGCTGCGGGTCCATTCCCAGAGGTCGCCGAACATCTGGCGCAGGCCGCCATCTTGATCGTAGGGGGCAGGCGGCGGCGACGCCGGCGCAAGGCGGCCGGACCCCATGAAATTGCCCGCGATGGGCAGATCGCGGGCGGCGTGCTCCCACTCCGCCTCGGTGGGCAGACGCGCGCCGGCCCAGGCGGCGAAGGCCTCGGCCTCGTAGAAGCTGACGTGGCTGACCGGGGCGACTGGATCGATCGGGCGAAGGCCGTGCAGCGTCATGGCGCTCCAGCCGCCCCCTTCGTTTGGCGGGTCTTCGTGCCAGTAGAGCGGCGCGGTCCAGGCTTCCGCCTGGGCGCGGGCCCAGCCCTCGGAGAGCCAGAGCTCGGGGCGGCGGTAGCCGCCGTCCTCCATGAAGGCCAGCCATTCGCCGTTGGTTACCAGCCGGTCGGCGAGCTCAAAGGGCTCCAGCCAGGCCCGGTGGCGCGGACCTTCATTGTCGAAGGCGAATCCCTGGCCGGCCGGCCAGCCGATGTCCACCAGGCCGCCCTCGAAGCGCACGAAGGCCAACGGGTCGGGACTGGGCGGGGCCGGCGTGGCCTTCGGCGGCGCATAGGCCGGCGCCAGCGGCGACTGGGCGAAGAGGTGCAGGATATCCATCAGGATCAGTTCCTGATGCTGCTCTTCATGGGCCAAGCCGAGGTCGATCAGCTCGCTCAGGGCTGCACCGCCATCGGCCAGCAGGCGGCCCATGGCCTCGTCCACATGGGTCCGGTAGGCGATGACGTCGTCCAGCGAGGGCCGGGTGAGCAGGCCCCGCTCGGGGCGCGGCTGCCGCGGGCCGAGCGCCTCGTAGTAGGAGTTGAACAGGTAGCCGAACCTCGGGTCGAAGACCTTGTAGCCCGCCAGGTTCGGGGCCAGCAGAAAGGTCTCCCAGAACCAGCTTGTGTGGGCCAGGTGCCACTTGGTGGGGCTGGCGTCGGGCATTGACTGGGCGAGCTGGTCCTCGGGCGTCAGCGAGCGCGTCAGCGCCAGCGTCGCCTGGCGCACGGCCCGGTAGCGGTGATTGGCTGTTGAGGCCGGCCAAACCGCGGCTGGCGCCGCATTGCCGGCAATCGCCCCCGTCTCAGCAAACAACGGCGGATCTTCGGATTGGCTCATTGGGCCTCCTCTCCGCGCAGCCCGTCTTGGCCCGCGCCTCTCCCGCCGTCCCTGACCTAAGCACTCCAACGCGCGGCGCCAACCTGGGGTCGCAGAACAGGAGTCAAAAAATGCCAGGGCATGCAACCGGTCGTCCCAGGAACAGACGCCAATTGCCTGCGTTGTGCGTCAACCGGAGGCGTAAGGGGTAGTGCCCCGTCGCCCATGTCCGGGCGTGCGAGGGCGTGATGACGGCCAGCAGTTGGCGCGATGAGGTCATCGGCCTGATACCAGCCCTTCGCGCCTTCGCTTGGTCCCTCAGCCACAATGGATCGGACGCTGACGATCTGGTGCAGGACACGCTCATCAAGGCCTGGACCAACAAGGCCAAGTTCGAGCCCGGGACCAATCTACGGGCCTGGTTGTTCACGATCCTGCGCAATACCTACTACACTCACGTGCTGCGCCGCCGTCGCGAGGTGCGCGACGAAATGGGCGACTACGCCGGCGCGCTGAAGACGCCGCCAACGCAGGACTGGACCATCGCCATGCACTCGTTGCAGGTGGCGCTGCAGCAGCTGCCCGCCGAGCATCGCGAGGCCTTGATCCTGGTGGGCGCGGCCGGCTTTTCCTACGAGGAGGCGGCCGAGATCTGCGGCTGCGCGCTGGGCACCATCAAGAGCCGGGTGAACCGGGCCCGAGCGAGGCTGCTGAAGATCATGGACGCCGAGGACGCCAACGACATCATCATCGTGGAGACAACGACGGCGATGGACCGCGCCTAACGCGCCTAGATCTAAACTTGCGAGCACGATTCAGGGTTTTGATGGTTCCATCAAAAGCCACCGTGCTCTAGCCGCGCTTGGGTCCGATCGGCTTGCCGGACGTGTCGAGCTGATCGACGACCGCGTGCAGGTGGTCCGGCGCCGGCCGCCTTTCAAGCGACCGACGGCCCGGGCGGGCAGCTGAGCGGCGGAGGCGGCGGCAAACGTCAGCCGTTGCTTCCGCCGGGCCCAGGCGCGCTCTAAGAACCGTCGCATGACCCGTGATGATGCCTTGGCCCTGGACGCCGCCGATCCGCTGGCGCGGTTCTGCGCGGCGTTCGATCTGCCCAGGGGGGTGATCTACCTCGATGGCAATTCGCTGGGGCCGCCACCGCGCGCCGCAGTCGCCCGCCTGGCCGGGGTGGTCAGCGAGGAATGGGGCCAGGGCCTGATCCGCAGCTGGAACACCGCCGGCTGGATCGAGGCGCCTCAGCGCGTGGGCGACAAGATCGCCCGGCTGATCGGGGCTGGCCCCGGCGAGGTGGTCGTCGCCGATTCCACCACGGTGAACCTCTTCAAGCTGGCCGCCGGCGCGCTGTCGCTCAGGCCCGGACGGCGCACGATCCTGTCGGAAACCGGCAACTTCCCCACCGACCTTTATGCGCTGCAG
>JANXXK010000164.1 GCA_025350685.1 Alphaproteobacteria bacterium
CCTAAGCCCCGGCCTTCGCCGGGGGTGAGCGGAGGCCTAGCGGCGCAGGCCGAGGGTTTCGATCAGCTTCTGATAGCGGTCCGCGTCGGACGTCTTCAGGTGATCCAGGAGCGACCGGCGGGCGGACACGAGCTTGAGCAGCCCGCGGCGCGAGTGGTTGTCCTTCTTGTGAGTCTTGAAGTGCTCGGTCAGGTTCGAAATCCGTTCGGACATGATCGCCACTTGGACCTCGGCGCTGCCCGTGTCAGCGTCGCCGCGGGCATGGGTCTTGATCACTTCGGCCTTACGTTCAGCAGTAATCGACATCGGTCAGTCTCCGCTCTTATCCAGATGAAAGACCCGCGTGGGTTCGAGCCGTCCCGCGCGCATCTCGCAGAGCGCCACCACCGACCCGCCCGCCATGGCTGAAACGGTGCGAGAGCCGGGCTTGAGCCTGGCTTTCAGCGTTTCGACCTGTCGGGGAACGAGAACGATAGCGCGTCCCTGCTTCAGCCGGAAAGCGTCTTCGGCGGTCACGGCCAGCTCCGGGATGTCGTCCAGGGCGGTCTCGACCGGAAGCAATAGCTCCGACTGGCGGGGTCCATACCCCAAATCCTCAAGGAATTCCAGCGTCACCGCGTTTTGTTCCGTGAACCCCCCGACGCGGGTGCGGCGCAGGGCGTGCACATGCCCGCACGCCCCCAGCATTTCGGCCAGGTCGCGGGCGATGGCGCGGACGTAGGTCCCCTTGCCGCACTCGATCTCGAGCGTGATGTGGTCTGCGTCTGGCGCCTCGGCCACGCGGGCCGAATGGACGGTCACGATGCGGGCGGCGAGTTCGAACGTCTCGCCGGCGCGGGCCAGGTCGTAGGCGCGCTCGCCGTCGACCTTGATGGCCGAATAGGCGGGCGGAACCTGGCTGATCTCGCCGACGAAGGCCGGCAGGGCGGCCTCGACCTCAGCCACGGTCGGGCGGACGTCGGACTCGGCGGTGACCTCGCCCTCGCGGTCATAGGTGGCGGTCGTGCGGCCCCAGGCGATGGTGAACCGGTAGGCCTTGTCGGCGTCGACCAAGTAGGGGACGGTCTTGGTCGCCTCGCCGAGCGCGATCGGCAGGATGCCTGTGGCCAGCGGGTCCAGCGTGCCGGCGTGGCCGGCCTTCTGGGCGTTGAAGGCGCGGCGTATGCGCGAGACGGCGTGGGTCGAGGTCAGGTCGTAGGGTTTGTCGAGGCAAATCCAGCCGGAGACCGCGTCGCCCTTGCGGCGGCGGGCCACTAGTCTTCTTCCTTCCACGACTCCGAAGGCGGCTGTGGCTTGAGGTCGTGGGCCACCAAATCTTGTCGGACTTTGGGGTCGGCGAACAGGGCGCTCATCCGGGCGGCCTCGTCGAAGGTCTCGTCGTGCAGGAATTTCAGCGAGGGCGTGAACTTCATGTCGATGGCGTGGCCCAGCCGCCCGCGGAGAAATTTGTGGTGCCGGTTCAGGGCCTTGACCACGATCGTCGCCCGCTCGCCGCCGCCCAGGGGCTCGACGAAGACCGTGGCGTTGCGCAGGTCCGGGCTCATCCGGACTTCGGTGAGGGTGATCGGCACGCCGGCCATGTCCGGATCGGTGATCTCCTGGGCGCGGAGGATGTCCACCAGCGCATGGCGCATCAGCTCGCCGGCGCGCAGCTGGCGCTGGGAGGGCCCTTGCGGGGCCTGACGGCCGGCGGGATTGGGACGTTTCATAGCATCGCTCGCTCAGCCTGGGGCACGGATCGGACGCGCCGACGCAGGGGAAGGCCGGGCTTTTAGTCAGGTGGGGGGCGGGAGTCCAGTGTCAGGCCCCGGTCCTCTCCTTGAAGAACTGGATCACCCGCTGCTCGGCGGCCTGGCTGGGGCCGTCGGGGCGCAGATGCAGGGTCAAGACCGAGTGAGGCGGGATGTCGGCCGGCGCGGCGTCCTCGTCCTCAAGTTCGATGGCCTCGAAACGGTTGCCGAACGTGCGACGGTAGTTGTCGAACCGGGCGTCGGGCACCAGCGCGTCGCTCTTGTAGCGCAGGCCGATCATGCTGAGGTCCTCAGCCGCGAAGCGGGCCTTGGCGCAGGCGACCTCGGCGGGCGAGGCGTCGAACCCGGCGGCGCGCGCCTTCGACCCCGCGGCGGCGGGCATCGAGGGCTGCGACAGCACCGGCGCCACCACCGACGGCTCGGTCATCATCGCCAGCGCATAGCCGCCGGTGAAGCACATGCCGACCGCGCCCACGCCCTTGCCGCCGCACTCGGCGTGGGCCTTGCGGGCGAGCGCGCGCAGCCACTCGACGATCGGGCTCGATTTGCCGGCCTGCCAGACGTTGAACTCCCGGTGGATGCAGATGGCGCTCAGCATGGAGGTGAGCGCATAGCCGCGGCTGACCGGCTTGCCGGGCGTGCCGAACAGGCTGGGCAGGAAGACGGTCATCCCCGCCTCGGCCACCCGGTCGGCGAACCGGACGACCAGCGGGTGAAGGCCGGGAATCTCGTGGATGACGATCACCGCCGGACCGGCGCCGCGGCGATACACGGGCCGGGTCCAGGGACCGTCGGCGAAGTCGAACCGTTCGTAGCCGGCCAGCGCCGCCTCGTGGCCCATGATCATCCCCGCCCGTTGGCCGGAGCCGAGCTTAGGCCGTTCAGAGCTTGATCCGCAGCATGGAAAAGTCGCCCTCGAAGCTGGACAGCTTCCAGACGCCCTGTTCCTTGGTGAAGACCAGCATGCAGGGGCCGTCCTTCTTCCTGGTCGCGCAGACGCGGCCGTCGGGCAGGGTCTTCAGCACCTGGGCGATGACCAGCGGATTGGGGATCTTGGTGTCAGACTTGTAGCCGTACTGCTCTGCGACCACGCGAAAGGTCTTGGGCTGGACGAGCGCGGTGTCGGCGAAGTCGACGACCTGGGGCCCGAGCAGGGCGGCTAGGCCCTTCAGCTTCTCGTTCTTGCCGATCTTCTTGTCGAGCTGCGCCGACAGCTCCTTCTTCAGCGCCTCATGGTCGACGTGGGCGTCGAAGGTCTGGCCGTCGTTGTCGCGGATCGAGACCAGCAGCTTGTGGATGTCATTGGCGGCGCCGAGCTTCTCCACCGAGGCGCAGGCGGCCAGGGCGAGGGCGGCGAGGGCGATCAGCAGTTTGCGCATGGTCAGAACCTCTCGTCGGCCCGGGACAGTAGCCGGCGAAGACGGCTACAACACGGCTTCGATCTCATGGCGAGACGTTGCACGCTGGCGGTCGGAGAGATCAATGGCGGGAGACGTCTTGGACAAGCCGATCCTGGAGACCGAACGCCTGGTCTTCCACCCGTTCACGCCGGCGGATTTCGGCCTGCTGGCGGACTTGCACAGCGATCTTCAGGTGCAGCGCTACCTCGGTGGGACGTGGACCGACCAGGTGATCCAGCACCGACTGGACATCTACGTCGCCGACCAGACCGAGCGCGGCTACAGCAAATGGAAGGCCTATCTCCGAGACGGGACCTTTGTCGGTCGCGCCGGGGTGACCTTTGACCGGACGCTGGGCGAGCCGGAGCTGGGCTACAGTTTCGCGCGGGCCGCCTGGGGGAAAGGGCTGGCGTCTGAGGCCGCCCAGGCCATCGTCGACTGGACCTTCGCCAATACGCCGATCCCCGCGATGATCGGGTTTGCGGCCGTGGCGAACGGGGCTTCACGGCGCGTGTTGGAGAAGGTTGGCATGGTGTTCCAAGACGAGCGCGACCTGCACGGCGACCTCTGCGCCTACTACCGGCTCGACCGGCCGGCCTAATCGCAGCTTGCCCTCACCACCACTCGCTCGGAGCCTGTCTTCGGGCCGACGTCCAGTCGGACCCGGGGGGCGAGCGGTCCCCTTCTCCCGTGAGCGGGAGAGGTATGGCCCTGCCGATCAGAGCGTGCGCTTGACCTCTTCGAGGCTGAAGCACTCGATGGTGTCGCCGGCCTTGATGTCCTGGAAGCCGGCGAAGGCCATGCCGCACTCGGTGCCGGACTGGACCTCGTTGACCTCGTCCTTGAAGCGCTTGAGCGTCTGCAGGGTGCCGAGCTCGAGCACGACGATGTCGGCGCGGATGATCCGGACGCGGGCGCCCTTGCGGACCACGCCCTCGGTGACCCGGCAACCGGCGACGCGGCCGATCTTGGAGATGTCGAAGGCCTGCAGCACCTCGGCGTTGCCGAGGAAGGTTTCGCGCTGGATCGGAGCCAGCATGCCGGAAAGCACGCCTTTGATGTCGTCGAGCAGGTCGTAGATGATCGCGTAGTAGCGGATCTCCACGCCTTCGCGCTCAGCCAGATCGCGGGCCTGTTTCGAGGCGCGGACGTTGAAGCCGAGGATCGCGGAACCGGCGCCCTTGGCCAGCATGACATCGCTCTCGCTGATCGCGCCGGCGCCCGACAGGATGATCCGCGCGCGGACCTCGTCGGTGCCGATCTTGTCGAGCGAGCCAACGATGGCTTCCACCGAGCCTTGCACGTCGGCCTTGATGACCAGCGGCAGTTCCGAGGCCTTCTTGTCGGTGATCTTGGCCATCATGTCGGCCAGCGAGGCGCCTTGGGTCGGCGCGCCGGCCTTTTCGCGCTTCATCCGGGCGCGGTAGGTGGTCAGTTCCCGGGCGCGGGCTTCGTTCTCGACCACGGCGAAGGGATCGCCTGGGGCCGGCGTGCCGTCCAGGCCGAGGATTTCCACCGGCACGGACGGACCGGCGGCGGCGACCTGTTCTTCACGCTCGTTGAGCAGGGCGCGGACCTTGCCCCAGTGGTCGCCGGCCACGACGATATCGCCGCGCTTCAGGGTGCCGCGCTTGACCAGGACGGTGGAGACGGCGCCGCGGCCGCGATCGAGCTTGGCCTCGATGACCACACCGTCGGCGATGCGATCGGGGTTGGCCTTCAGGTCCAGGACCTCGGCCTGCAGCAGGATACCTTCCAGCAGGCTGTCGAGACCGGTCTTCTCCTTGGCGGAGACCTCGATCGCCTGGGTGTCGCCGCCCAGGCTTTCCACGACGATCTCGTGTTGCAGGAGCTCGTTGATCACCTTGGTCGGGTCGGCGCCGGGTTTGTCCATCTTGTTGATGGCCACGAT
>JANXXK010000182.1 GCA_025350685.1 Alphaproteobacteria bacterium
TCCACGCCCAGGCGCTGATGCACGGCAAGACCAGCGCGATCCATCACCATGGCAAGGGCGTCTTCGCGGGCTTGAAGACCCCCTTCACCGCCACGCGCTACCACAGCCTGTCGGTGCGCAAAGAGGACCTGCCGGCGGACCTGGAGATGACCGCCTGGACCGAGGACGGCGAAATCATGGGCGTGCAGCACCGTTCGCGCCCGGTGTTCGGCGTGCAGTTCCACCCGGAGTCCATCGCCACCGAGTGCGGCTATGAGCTGTTGGCCAATTTCCTCGACGTCGCCGGCGTGAAGCGCCTGGCGGACGCCTGACGCGTCAAAGCCCCGATTGCGATAGGCCCATGTCCGACGCCTTCAAGCCGCTGCTGAACCTGCTCGCCGATGGCGGCACCCTCGACGAGGACAATGCCGAGGTCTTCTTTGCCGCCTGCCTGCGGGGCGAACCGACGCCCGGCCAGGTTGGCGCGGCGCTCACCGCCATGCGGATGCGCGGCGAGACCCTGGGCGAGATCGTCGCCTGCGCGCGCGCCATGCGCCGCGCCGCGGTGCGAATCGAGCCGCCCTATCCGACGATCGACGTCTGTGGCACCGGCGGCGACGGCCTGCACACCCTGAACATCTCAACCGCCGTGGGCTTTGTCGCGGCCGGCGGCGGTCTGAAAGTCGCCAAGCACGGCAACCGCGCGCTGTCGTCGAACTCGGGCGCCGCAGACGTGCTGACCGAACTCGGCGTCGACATCGCCGCGACGGCGGAGAAGCAGCTTCGGTCGCTGGACGAAGCGGGCATCTGTTTCATGTTCGCTCCCGCCCACCACGGCGCGATGAAGCATGTCTCGCCGATCCGGGCGGAGCTCGGTTTCAGGACCATCTTCAACCTGCTCGGGCCGCTCACCAGTCCGGCGGGCTCCCAGCGCCAGCTGGTCGGGGTTTTCGCCGAGCGCTGGGTCGAACGGACCGCCGAGGCGCTGGCGGTGCTGGGCTCTGAGCGCGCCTGGGTGGTGCACGGCCAAGGCCTCGACGAGATGACCACCACCGGTGAGACCAGCGTGGCCGAGGTCCGCGATGGCCAGGTCCGCCTGTTCACCATCACCCCGGAGGCCGTGGGTCTTCCGCGGGCCTCGCTGGCCGATCTCACCGGCGGCGCGCCGGCGGAGAACGCCGAGGCGCTACGGGCGCTGCTGGCCGGCGCCAAGGGTCCCTATCGCGACATCGTGCTGCTGAATTCCGCCGCCGCCTTCCTGGTGGGCGACAAGGTCGAGACCCTGCGCGAGGGCGTCGAACTGGCCGGGAAGGTGATCGATGACGGGCGGGCGGCCAGGGCGCTGGCCACGCTGGTGAGCATCGCCGGGCGATGAGCGACATCCTCGCCAAGATCGCCGCCTACAAGCGCGAGGAGGTGGCGGCCCGCAAGGCGCTGCGACCGCGTGAGGTGCTGGAAGCCTCCGCCCGCGAGGCCGGCGACCCCCGCGGCTTCCGCGCCGCGCTGGAACGCGCCCACACGCCGGGCCGCTTGGCGCTGATCGCCGAGATCAAGAAGGCCTCGCCGTCGCGCGGCCTGATCCGCGAGGACTTCGATCCCCCGGCGCTCGCCCGGGCCTACGAGGCCGGTGGGGCGGCCTGCCTGTCGATCCTCACCGATGCGCCGAGCTTCCAGGGTTGCGAGGACGACCTAATCGCCGTCCGCCAGGCTTGCGCCCTGCCCTGCCTGCGCAAGGAATTCCTGGTCGATCCCTGGCAGGTGGCCGAGAGCCGCGCCCTGGGCGCCGACGCGATCCTGGTGATCCTGGCGATGGTCGATGACGCCCTGGCCTTCGATCTGATGGAAGCGGCCCGCCGGCACGGTATGGACGTGCTGGTCGAAGTGCACGACGAGGCCGAGATGGCGCGCGCCGCCGGCCTGAAGGCCGACCTCGTAGGCGTCAACAACCGCGACCTGCGGACCTTCACAGTCGATCTCGCCGTCACTGAGCGGCTGGCCAGGGCCGCGCCGGCCGCCGCCCTGCTGGTCACCGAAAGCGGTGTCTTCACGCCCGCTGACGCCCGCCGTCTGGAGCGGTCCGGCGCCAAGGCCATGCTGGTGGGCGAAAGCTTGATGCGGCAGGCCGACGTGGCCCAGGCGACTCACGCCCTGCTCACCGCTTGAGGCTTCGCGACGACCCAGCCAATTCGTCTGATTTTTCAAGACGGCGCGCCGTAACTTGACATTAATGCGGAACACCTAGAGAACATCGACAAGCGTTTGCGCTTTGTTCTTCACCCCTCTTCTGGGGTGCACTGTCGAGGTTCCGACCGATGCTCACCCGCAAGCAACACGAATTGCTCATGTTCATCCATGAGCGGATCAAGGAAAGCGGCGTCTCGCCCTCGTTCGACGAGATGAAGGAGGCGCTGGATCTGGCGTCAAAGTCGGGCATCCACCGGCTGATCACCGCGCTGGAAGAGCGCGGCTTCCTGCGCCGGCTGCCCCACCGGGCCCGGGCGCTCGAGGTGTTGAAGCTGCCGCAACAAGCGACCATGGCCGCCCCGCCGAAGGGCCGGGCGCCGTTCAAGCCACAGCTGGTGGACGGGGGTCCAGCCATGCCGGTCGCCGCCAATGACACCCGCGACCTGCCGATACTCGGCCGAATCGCGGCCGGGACGCCGATCGAGGCGATCCAGCAGGAACGCGACCGCCTGCCGGTGCCGGAGAGCATGTTGGGCGCAGGCGAGCACTTCGTCCTGGAGATCCAGGGTGATTCGATGATCAACGCCGGCATATTGGACGGCGATTTCGTGGTCATCCGCCGCGGTGACACCGCGACGTCGGGCGACATCGTCGTGGCCCTGGTCATGGGCGAAGAGGCCACCCTGAAGCGCCTTCGCCGCAAGGGCGCGTCCATCGCCCTGGAGGCCGCCAACCCAGCCTATGAGACCCGAATCTTCGGTCCGGATCAGGTCGAAGTTCAGGGAAAACTCGTCGGATTGATCCGGCGCTATCACTAGACCGTGAAATCGTGCAGTCTAGGCATCGGCTCCACTCGGGGGGCTGGGCGTCTGCAATCCACAGCGCCCTGATTGTCGCTAGGCCTCGTCACCGCGCGAGGTCGATTGGGAGAGATCAAGAGAATGCGCATCATCACGCTGGCGACCCTCGCCGCCATGAGCCTGGCCGTTGCGGCCTGCAACAAGCCCGCCGACAAGCCGGCCGACGCCGCGGCTCCCGCCGCTGACGCCGCCGCCGCGCCTGCCGCTGCGACGACCACCACGACCACGACCGCTCCGGCCGCCGACGCCGCCGCGGCTCCGGCCGCTGCCGCGACGACGACCACGACGACGGCCCCGGCCGCCGACGCCAAGAAGTAAGACTTAAGCGGGAGCCCCGGTCTTGTGCCGGGGCTCCCTGCTGTCTGCAGACCAGCTAGGCCTGGACAGCGCCGTCTTCGGACGATGGGTGGTAGTCGAACTCCACCAGATAGACCCTCTCGCCGGGTCCATGTTTGGCGACCTTCAGCAAATCTACGACACCTGGAAAGCCCGACCTGCGGGCCAGATCCGGCGTGACGTCCTGAATTGAAATCTCGCGAATTGCGGTGACTTCGATCTCGCCCACCCCCATCCGGTAACGGCCGCCGACCTTGACGTGCGCAGACCGCCAGATGCGCACGCTGCAGGTGATCTCGCCGCGCATGACCGGTTCACGCAGGCGTCTGGTGAACATCATCGGGCGAATCTCGGGTCCGGCCCCCAGGTCCAGGGCCGACGGCCGCGCAGGTCCTGGGCCCAGACCACGCGCCACCTGTTCGGACCCACCCGGTAGAGCTCGGCCGAACCGCCACGGGCGAAGTCCGCGCCGGTGAGCAGGAGGGACGCGGGACAGGTTTCCGGCCGGAAGTCGTTGCGCAGCAGCACCAGCTCGGTGGCGCAGAGTTGCGGCAGCCGCTCAGGCTTCAACGGCCGCTTGAGGTTCCACGCCGAAGCGACGCTGATCGGCGCACCCGGGCCAGGGGCGCAGCTCCAGCGGTCGCAGTCGTAGCGGCTGTCGCGGGCCGCGTCGGTTTCCAGGGGTGTCAGGCCTCGTCGGCGAGCCCAGAGCTCAGCGCCGAACAGCTTTACCTCCGGCCGGAACAACACGGCCGTCTTGCCGGCGCGCACCGCTACGGCGGAGCCATCGGCGCTGGCCCAGACATCCGGCGCCGTCGGCTTGGGCGCCAAACTCACCGCCAGCGCAAACGGCAGCCCGACCCAGCGCAGGGGGCCCTTCCACAGACACATCCATAGCAGGCCGACGAAGGACGCCGGCAGGGTCCAGGCAGGGCCGCTGGCGACCATGATCAGGGCGTAGGGAGCATTGGCCGCGATGTGAGCGACACCGTTCATCAAGTCGATGGCGAAGCCCGCCAGGCGGAGCGGCCACTCGCCCAGGCCAAAGGGCGTCAGCACTGCGCCGACGGCCAGACCGGGCATCATCAGGAAGCCGGAGATCGGCTCGGTGACCATGTTGGAGATCAAGCCCCAGGTGGAGACCCGATTGAAGTCCTGCATGCCGAAGGGCGCGGTGGCCAGCCCCGCCACGAAGCTCGCCGCCGCCCCGGCCGCCAGCCAGGTCCACATCCCCTGAAAAATGCGGATCGGCCAGGGGACGTTGATCTCGCGCACCGGATGCAGCCAGAGCTCGGCCAGCGCCACCAGGCCGGCCGTGGCGGCGAATGACATCTGGAAGCCCGGCTGGGTAACCGCTTCCGGCTGCAGCAACATGACGATGATCGCGGCCAGCGCCAACGCCCGCAGGCTGATCGCCTGGCGGTCGACCAGGATCGCCCCGAACGCCACCGCCGCGGTGATCGCCGAGCGCTCGGCGGGGGGCGGCCAGCCGGACAGCACGAGGTAGGCCAGCACGGCCGCCAGGGCCAATCCGGCGGCCAGCTTCTTGCCGTGGATCCGCAGAGCCAGCCACGGCCAGGCGGCCACGGCGAACCGCACGACCGCGAAGACAAAGCCGCCGACGATGGCCATGTGCAGGCCGCTGATCGAGATGATGTGCGCCAGGCCCGCGACGCGCAGGTCGTCGACCTCGGCCTTGGGGATGAA
>JANXXK010000223.1 GCA_025350685.1 Alphaproteobacteria bacterium
CCCCGAGAACGCCCGGCGCATGGCGCGGCGCGCGCGCAGCCAGGCCAGCCTCGGCTTGCCGCCCCGGGCGGCCTCGCGCGCCGGCGCCCACAGCGCCGGCGAACCGAAGATGCCGGCGACCATGAAGCTGTGGCCGTCCACCGTCCCGCCGCCGATCGGGCGCTCGAAGCCCTGGGTCAGAGCCAGGCCGAGCGCCTCCTGCCAGGGGCGTACGCCATAGACCGCGTGCGGCAGCATGTTCATGGTCCCGCCCGGCAGCGGGGCGATCATCGGCCCGTCGGGGCCGCAGAACTCGGCCGCGGCCCGCGCCGTGCCGTCGCCGGCCAGGATGATCAGCAGGTCCGGCGCGGCGTCCACCGCCGCGCGCAGGCTCTTCTCCAATTCGCCGGGCTCGGGCGCGCGGATATTGGCGCTGAAACCGTGCTCGGCGAGGATCTTCTCAACCTCGTCGGGCGCCGTCTGGCCAACGCTGCCCGAGGCGCAGTTGGCGATCACCTCGATCCGCTGGATCGTCGGCCGGGTCGTCGTAAGTCCCCCCAAAGCGACGTCCTTAACCTGCGCTGCCGTTGGCCTTGGCCTTGGCCGCGGCGGCGGCGTCGTGCAGCGACTTCGACGCCTGGCTGGCCGCGTCCTGCACCTTCGGCTGGGCCTGGGTCACGGCGGTCGCCAGATGGTCGTCGATTACGCCGCCGGCGCGACCGAAGGAGCCGTTGTAGGCGGCCAGCCCCAGCGCCGCCACGCCGGCGACCGCGGCGATGAAGGTCAGCGTCATGAACACCGGGTGGCGCCTGTGGCTCGCGCGCCCGTCGCGCTTGCCGCGCTCGTAGGCCTCCTGCAGGTCCTTCGCCATGGCGTGGGTATCCACGACCGCGGCCTTGTCGTCGGTTTCCAGGCGCGCGTCGACCATGGGACGTCTCCGTTTCGGCTGTGGCTGTACAGCTTCAAACGGCGCGGGAGGGCGACGGTTCCCCGGAAGCGCGCTCAAGGCCCGGCGTTGGGGGCCGCACCCGCGCCGGGTCTAAACCTCGCCCGCACTATGACGAGTGTGGCGGGCGGTACTACAACTACGATCCGCTAATGGCCGGTACGACGGGGAAGACGGTAGCCCGCGCTGAGGCGGCCTGACACTCTAACCCGGCAGAGGTGGTCGAAATGTTCGGCCGCCCTTTGTCGGGCAGACAACAGGGGCTTGAAGATGATCATCGCCAGAACCGCCGCAGCCAATCTGATGTTGGGCGCGGCGTTGCTCGTGGGCCTGAGCGCCTGCATGACCATGAACCGGGGCCGCGACCGCATCGTCCGCGCGCCGGTCGCCTGCGTCGACCAGACCGTACAGGTCTATTTCGAGGAGTCTTCCGCCGAGCTGACCAAGGAGGGCCGCGCGGTGATCGGCGCGGCTGCCGGGGCCTCCAAGGCCTGCATGGTGACCGGCGTCGACGTCTTGGGCCTGGCTGACGCGACCGGTGCGCCGGACGCCAGCCTCGACCTCTCCAAGCGCCGGGCCCAGGTGGTGACGGACGCGCTCGCCAAGGCCGGCGTGCCGGCTGAGACGGTGACCATCGGCGCCGCCGGCCAGTCCGGGGCGGTGAACGCCGCGGGTCAGGCCCGCCCGCTCCGCCGCCGCGCCGACGTCGTGCTGCACATGAAGCCGCGCTGAGGGGCGCCGGCGGCTAGCTCACGACCGCGGACGCGCGGAAATAAGGGCGGGTCCAACGGACCCGCCCTAGGCTGTGCTTCATCGAGAAAGGGGTGCGGAGACGGCAGACTGGCAAGTGCGCCAGTCTCAAGTCGGGGGGGCGTCGCCGTCTCCGCAGCTTATCAACACCCGCGCCAGCCATGCGTTCCGGCCCGGATCACTTTTTTTGGATTATTTTCCCGGCCTCGGTGAGGTCGGCTGCGCTGCCCGCGGGAACAGCAAGGGGCGCCGCCGCATCGTGGTCACGTGCGTCATCGCCGGCATGACGCTCGCCATCGGCGGTCGCTGACGTCGACGGTCGTTTCAGCGACTCCCCGTTCGGCAGTCCGCCGCCTTAGGCGGCCTGCTTGGAGGCCTTACGCGGGTGGAAGAACAGCGCCTGGCCGATCGCCGCCTTCACCGTCTCCGGCTGGAAGGGCTTGGTGATCAGGAAAGTGGGCTCCGGCCGCTCGCCGGTGAGCAGACGCTCGGGGAAGGCGGTGATGAAGATCACCGGGACGTTGAACCGCGCCAGGATGTCCTTCACCGCGTCGATGCCGGAAGACCCGTCCGCCAGCTGAATATCGGCCAGCACCAGGCCCGGCGTCTTGCGGGCGACCGCGTCGACCGCTTCGGTCCGGGTGGCGGCGATATCGACGACGGTGTGGCCCAGTTCCTTGACCAGGGCCTCAATGTCGGCGGCGATCACCGGCTCGTCCTCGATGATCAGCACGTCGGTGGCCAACTCGGCGTCGATCTCGCGCTGGGCCTCGCCGATCAGCTGCTCGACCTCGGCGAAGTCGGCGCCCAGGATCTGGGCGGCCTCTGAGGCGGTGAAGCCCTCAAGCGCGGTCAGCAGGAAGGCCTGGCGTGACCGGGGCGCGATGCGCATCAGCCGCTGCGTGGTGTCGTCTGCGGCTGAGTGGTCGTCCTGCGGGCTTTCCAGCTGCGCGCCGGAGGAGCACCAGATGGCATGAAACACATGATAGAGCGCGACCCGGGGCGTGAGGCTGGCTTCCAGGGTGCGGTCGCCCGCGGCGAGCGCTTCCAGCGCCACACGCACGTAGTGATCACCTGTGGTCTGGTCGCCGGTCAGCGCGCGCGCGTAGCGCCGGACGTAGGGCAAATGAGGTGCGAGGCGGGCGAGCAGACTCAAGGGGTGACCCCTCCCAATATTGACCCAGCGGACATCCGAACGGGCGCGCCGCCGGGTAGGCCCATCATGGTCTGAAAACGCAGCGATGGGGAACTTGTTCCCAAACCAATGAGATTTCCGCATCTTGCAGGACGCGGGACGGGAACCTGAAGCGGAGCCGGGCGTTGAGCAACGACGAGAAAGCGAAAAGGGGGCGGCTTACGCGCAAGCGGTCTGCCGACAGTATGAACCAGAACATGCCTTCACCAGACCCGCGAAAATCCGCATCCGCCGCCCTCGACGAGGCTCGCCTTCGCCAACAGGCGATCGGCGTCAGGCTCCGGCAGATGTTCGACGACGTGGTCAGCGAGGACGTTCCGGACGAATTCCTTGAGATTCTCAAGCGCGCCGACAGCCGCAATGCGGAGAACGGCTGATGGGCGCCGTTTCCGAGACCCGCCCCGCCCGTTCGAGCACGGATGACGAGGCCTTCAAGCGCCTGCTTGTCGGGCTGATCCCGCACCTGCGGGCCTTCGCCCGCACCCTCTGCGGCGATCCGACCGCAGCCGACGACCTGGCGCAGGACGCCATGATGAAGGCCTGGGATGCGCGCGCTTCCTTCCAGATGGGCACCAACATGAAGGCCTGGACCTTCATGATCCTGCGCAACCAATTCTATTCCGAGAAGCGCCGTTCGTGGCGCCAGACCCAGCTCGACCAGGAGGCGGCCGAACGCACCCTCGTGGCGGTGGACGATCCGGCCGCCCCGGTGGCGCTCGATGAGCTGCGCATGGGCCTGGCCATGCTGCCCGCCGAACAGCGCGAAGCGCTGATCCTGGTGGGGGCCGGCGGCTTCGCCTACGAGGAGGCCGCCGAGATCTGCAACTGTGCCGTGGGCACGGTGAAGAGCCGCGTCAGCCGGGCCAGGCGCGCCCTGCACGCTGTCCTCGACGACGGCGCCTACGACCGTGACGGCGCCTCCGCGGGCGACGCCATGCGGTCTATCCTGGCCGACGCGGAGCGGCTAAGCACCGTCCGTTGAGGGCGGACGTCGAGCTGCCATGACCGGGCTCTCACCATGACGGGCCTACCCCCATGACGAGCCTGAACTGGGGTTCGCTGAGCACGATCAGGATTCGGCTGACCGCGGCGCTGGCCGCCGCGCTACTGCCGGTCCTGGCGCTGGGCATCGCCCAATCGGCGATCGCTTTCAATCACGCAAGTATCACGCTTCGCGAGAACCTGGGCTTCGCCGCTGAGCGCAGCGCGGCGACAGCGCGCACCCGCATGGAAGGCGCGGGCATCCTGCTGCAGACGCTGGCGCCCGGCGCCGTGGGCTTCCAATGCGGACGGCGGCTGGCAGAGGTCACCGCCCACATCCCCGGCTACGCCAACCTGATCCGCTTCGACCGCCTGGGCCGGGTGGTGTGCGCCGCCGGCGACGATGTGCCCATCGACCCGCTGCGGGCGAACCGGCCCTGGTTCCAGCGGCTGGTGGCCGGCGACCAGCTGGTGATCACCCGCGACCCCGGCTCGGCCTATGCGCTTCAGCCGTCGGTCCTGGCGGCCGTGCGCGCCGCGGGACCCGCGGGCGAATTCGACGGCGCCTTCACCGCGGTGATCACCCTGGCCAGCCTCGAGCCCTCGGTCTCCGACCCGACGCTGCCGGCCCACTCCGACGTGGCCCTGGTCGACGCCGGGGGGCGCTACATCTCGGAGACCTCGCGGGCGGCCTTCCCTGACCTGCCGGCCGGCTGGCGCCAGAAGGTCCGGCGCAACGGCGCCTTCGTCTGGTATGGGACCGACACCCTCAATCAGCGTCGCGTCTATTCCGCCGCCCCGGTGGTCGGCGACGAGGTCTATGTGGTGCTCTCCGCCAAGTCGCCGGGCATTCTGTCCTGGGCTTGGCTGAACCCGCTCTCGGGCATCCTCTTCCCGCTGCTCACCTTCGTGCTGGCCCTGGTCGCGGTGACTGTGGTGGCCGAGCGCGTGGTGATCCGCTGGATCGCCTATCTGCAGCGGATCGCGGCCCTCTACGCCAAGGGCCGCCTCTCGGTGCGGCCCGTGCAGTCCGAGCAGATGCCGCCGGAAATCCGCGAACTGGCCGAGACCCTTGAGGAAATGGCCGACGCCATCGTCGGGCGCGACGCTTCCCTGCGGGACAGCCTGGCCCAGAAGGACGCGCTGATGCGCGAGATCCATCACCGGGTGAAGAACAACCTGCAGGTCATCTCGTCCCTGCTCAACATGCAGCAGCGCGCGCTCACCGACCCCGCCGCCCGCGCAGCCATGTCCGACACCCGCCAGCGGATCACCGCGCTCGCGCTCATCTACCGCGCCCTCTACCAGGGCCCTGACCTCAAGCGGGTCGATCTGCGGCCCTTCCTTGAAGAGCTTACCGCCCAGTTGGTGGCCGGCGAGATGCTGCACGGTCCGCAGGTGAAGACCGAGCTTTCGGTCGATGCGCTGGTCATCGACCCCGACCGCCTTGCCCCCCTGGCGCTGTTCGCCGTCGAGGCGATCACCAACGCCCAAAAGCACGCCTTCGCCGGTCGCGGCGGAATGCTCACGCTCTCGTTCCAGGTCCGCGGGGAGGAAGCCGTGCTGGAAATCTCCGACGACGGCCAGGCCGGCGATGACGCGTTCAGCGGCGCCGGCGTCGGGCGCACTCTGATGACCGCCTTCGCCCGCCAGTTGCGCGGCCGCGCCGAACTGGTCCGTAACAGCAAGGGCGGGGTCACCGCCCGGCTGATCTTCCCGACGCCGACCGCCGAGGCCCCGCAGCCCGAGGAAAGCGCGGCTCAAGGGAACCAAGCGGCAGCGTAGGGGTTTAGGCTGAACGAGTTTCACCCTCCGAATAAACTGGGAGACCGCGAATGCGTAAGATTGTCCTCTTGGCCATGCTGGCCGCGAGCCTGGGCGTCGCCGCCTGCAACACCGTGTCGGGCGCCGGCAAGGACGTTTCGTCGGCCGGCAAGGCCGTCACCAATACCGCCGAAGACGCCAAGCACTAGGGCGTTTGCCGGCTGGCGACGTCAGCCGATAGGCAAGAGCGATCAAGCCCATGGTCTGGGCTTCGATCGGCTTCGATATTCGGAAGGCCCCGTCGCGCAAGCGGCGGGGTTTTTCTCATGCGCTTTACGCCGCCGCGCGCTCGCCGCCGGGGCGGACATGGAAGCCGGGGCGCTCGGCGGCGCAGACCAGGCCCGGCGCGGTCTCGCCGCCGCCCAGCACCAGGCAGCCGCCGGGGGCCCGCGCGCTGGTCAGGTTGGCGAACAGCCGCTCGCGCGCCGCCTGCGCCAAATGCGCCGACAGGTGGCGGCAGACGATCAGCTCGAACTGGCCCAGCCGGGCGATGTCCTCGATCAGGTTCACGCGCCGCCAGCGCACGGTCTGGCGCACCCGAGGCGACAGGACGAACCCTTCCTCGGCGGACTCGAAGTGCCGCACCAGGCGGTGCGCCGAGAGGCCCCGTTGCACCTCGAACTGGCTGTAGAGCCCGCTTTGGGCCTTCTCCAACCGCCGTTCGCACAGGTCCGAGGCGAAGAGTTCGACGCCGGCGCCAAAGCTCGTCTGCTCCGCCAGCAGCATGGCCAGCGAATAGACCTCCTGCCCGGCGCCGCAGTTGGCGGACCAGATCCGCAGGGGCGCCTTGCCGGCCCGCCGGGCCAGCTTCGGCAGCACGTCCGAGGCGATCAGTTCGAAGGTCGCCGGGTCGCGGAAGAACGAGGTTTCCGCCGGCCACATGGCCTCCACCACCGCCCAGACCATCCGCTCCTCCTCTCGGTTGCGGACGGCGGCCATCAGCTCCTCGATCGAGGAGAAACCCTCGCGCCGCGCCACCGGCGCCAGGCGGTTTTCCAGCAGGTAGTGCTTGTCGGGATCGACGCTCAGGCCCGCGCGCTCGGCGCAGAGCTTCGCCGCCAGCTCAAGGTCGCGGGGCGTCACAGCGCGCCCGCCATGGTCAGCTTGGAGGCGACGATGTCGCCGTCGAACGGCTTCATGATGTATTCGTCCGCGCCCGCCGCCATCGCCTGGCGGATGCGTTCGAGGTCGTTCTCCACCGAGCAGAAGATCACCCGCGGCTGGTCGCCGGCCGGCTCCGCGCGGAGCTGGGTGATGAACTCCAGCCCGTTCATGTTGGGCATGTTCCAATCGAGCAGGATGACGTGCGGCGTGATGGTGCGGCACCAGGCCAGCGCCTCCACGCCATCGGCGGCCTCCGCCACCTCAAATCCGAGGTCTTCGAGGATCCGCCGGGCGACCTTGCGGATCACGCGGCTGTCGTCGACGACCAGGCAGATCTTCACGCGGGCGCGCTCCCAATTCTTAGGGGGCAGTTGTGCGGCCGGGATGGTTAAGGAGCGGTAGCGGCGCCGTGGATTGGCTGTGCGACGGGCGCCTAGGCCGGAAGCGTCGCCGCGAAGGTGACGATTTCCTCGCCGGCCTCGGCGAACACCCGCCCGCCGGCGTCGCCGACGAACAGGTTCACATAGCGGGCCTGCACCCAGTGGCCGTGCAGGCCGTCGCCCGGCCCTTCGCCGCGCAGCCCGGCGAGCACCTCGGGGCGGATGCGGGCGCGCGGGCCCCTGGCCTCGATGGCAATGGCGATCTGCGCGCCTTCCTGCACGGCGCGCACCTGGGCCACGCCGCCGGTGGGCAGCGCCGCCCCGGCCATCTGGGCGAGGTTGAGCAGCGTCCGCGCGGTGGCCTTGTTCACCGCTGGAACCTCCACCTGCCAGTCAAGCTCGGCGCGGATGTGGCCGAACACCCCCTGCGCCAGCTTTTCAAGCTCGCGCGCATCGAAGGTCTCCGCCGAGGCCGCCGCGCCGAACGCCACCCGGGTGAACAGCAACAGGTCGGAGAGCTTCCGCGCCGAGGCGGCGATCAGCTCCATGGCGTCCTCGCGCATGTCCTGCGCGGTGGGGTCTTCCAGCAGGTCGAGCCCCGAGACGATGGCGCTCGCCGGGCTGATGAAGTCATGGCACATGCGCGCGGCCAGGTAGGCGGCGAGCTCGGCGGCCTTCAGCGGCGGGGTCTCGGGAGCGGGATCGTCGGTCATGGCCGCGACCTTGCGGTGATTTGAGTCTTTGGAAAACCGCCGGGGGCGCCTATGAGGCTCCCATGAACGATATTGGGGCCGAGCTGGCCGACATCTGCGAGGCGGCCGCGCGCCTGATCCTGCCGCTCTGGCGCTCAGGCCTGGCGGTCACCACCAAGTCCGACGAGAGCCCGGTCACCGAGGCCGACCGCCAGGGCGAGGCGCTGATCCTGAAGGCGCTGGCCGAGCGTTGGCCCGACGTGCCGGTGATCTCGGAAGAGGACGCCAGCGAGTTCGGCACGCCCGACGCCATCGGCCCGCGCTTCTTCCTGGTCGACCCGTTGGACGGCACCAAGGCCTTCGTCCGCGGCGACCCTCATTTCACCGTCAACATCGGTCTGGTCGAGAACGGTAAGCCCGTCGCCGGCGCGGTCTGCGCTCCGCCGTCGGGCGAAACCTGGTGGACCGCCGGTGGCGTGGCGATGAAGCGGATGCCGGGGGTTGCGGCCCATCCGGTCAGGGTACGCCCCTGGCCAGAGGGCGCGGCCATCGCTCTGATCAGCCACACCATGAAGGTCGAGACCGCCGACAAGCTGGCCGAGGACTACGGCTTCCACATCCGCGAGCCGATGGATTCCTCGATCAAGCTCTGCCGCATCGCCGAGGGAAACGCCGACATCTATCCGTGCCACGGCCCGACCTTGGAATGGGACGTCGCCGCGGGTCAGGCGGTGCTGGAAGCCGCCGGCGGCCGCTTCACCACGCCGGAGGGCGCAGCGTTTCTCTACGGAAAAGCCAGCGAAGGCTTCCGCAACGGCTGGTTCGTCGCGCGGGGCGGTTAGAAAGCCACCTTAACTCCTTGTGAGTGAAGGCGGCGGATGCAGGGTGGCTCAGGTCTCGGCAGCTTCGAACTGCAACGCCAGCTTGCCCAGCAGCTTCGCGAGCGCGGCCAGCTCTCCTTCGTCCAGGCCGGCCAGCAGCCGGGATTCCGTGGCCATGTCCTCCCGGAGGGCCGCCTCAGCGCGCCGCCGTCCCTCCTTAGTCAGCTGGACCAGGAGGCTGCGCGCGTCGTGCTCAGACGGCGTGCGCAGCACCAAGCCGGCGTCGGCGAGGCGGGCGAGGCGGTCAGTAAGGCCGCCCGACGAAATCATCAACGAGCGGAACAGCTCCGTGGGGCGCAACCGGTAGGGTGGGCCGGACCGCAGCAGGGTAGCCAGGACGTCGAACTCGCCGGTGTCGAGGCCGTGCCCGGTGAACACCGCTTCGATCCGGGGCCGGGCGGCCAGGGTGAGCCAGCGCATCCGCCCCAGGATCGCCATGCCCGTGGTGTCGAGGTCGGGCAGTTCTCGCGCCCATTGCTGACGTCGCGCCTCGATGCCGTCGGGGGGAGGGGTGGGGCTCGGCACAGGGGCTCCAGAGTGTTCACGCGCGCCATCGGGTCGGTCCTGCCCAAGGGGGTCGCACTCGACATGCGAGGAGAAGAATACGCGAGTTCATCTTGACGTCGAGATAAATTAGATTATCTTGATATCAAGATAACTGGAGTCCGCCTCGGACTCTGTCGTTCCAAACCAAGAGCACGTGATGTCGAATGCCGACCCCAACGTGGATGCCTACAGCCAGAACGCTGAAGCCTTCGCCAAGCCGATCCTGGCGCACCTGCGCGGCCTGATCCGCGCGGCCTGTCCCGATGCCACCGAGACGGTGAAATGGGGGGATCCCCCATTTCGACTACCGGGGCGAGATGATGTGCATCTTCGCCGCCTACAAATCCCATTGCGCCTTCAGCTTCTGGAAAGGCTCGCTGATGAGCGACGCGCGGCTCAAGGCGAACGCCGACCTGCCGGCCGCCAAGCGCTTCATGGGCAAGCTGACCACGCTCGCCGACCTGCCCTCCGACGCCAAGCTGACCGCCTGGATCCGCGAGGCCATGTCGCTCAACGAGCGCGGCGTGAAGCTTCCGCCCCGCAAGCCAGCCGGCACGCCCAAGGTCGTCGTCGGCGTGCCCGCGGCCTTCGCCAAGCGCCTCGCCGCCAACCCGTCCGTCAAGGCCGTCTTCGACGTCAAATCGGCCTCGTTCCAGAAAGACTACAACCTGTGGATCGGCGAGGCGAAGACCGACGCCACGCGCGACAAGCGCATCGACGAAGCGCTGGCCTGGATCGCGGAAGGCAAGGGCCGGTTCTGGAAATACGCCAAGACCAGCTGAACGAGAGCGCCGCCGTCATGATTTCATCTGCGAGACCTGCGGGACACATGTGCATGCCACGCAGCAGGCTGTGGACTGCCTGATCTGATCGGATGGGCGCCAGTGCGACCCGCCTCGCGCCGTCGCCAAGCCGCTTGATCAAATCTTCTTCGGCACGTTCCAGTCATCGGCGGCGACTGGTTCGGAGGCCGTCGACGCGGTCAGCCGGGCGGCGGCCGCTGCGCTGGAGACCTGGGCCGGTTGTATCGGCTCGACGCTGCGCATGACGTGGTTGGGGCCGAGGATCAGATAGCCGCCGAAGCCCGCGAAGAAGGCCACCGCCGCCGGCAGCAGGATCGGCTGCAGGATCGCCAGAAGCGGCGTCGGCCGAGCGGTGTGCGGGGCGGTGTGCAGGGCGGTCGCGGTCATCGTTGATCTCCTCAAGGGATCTACGGATGTGCAACACCGTCGGCCGCGTTCGGTTGCCGAAAGCTTAACCGTAGAACCCGGGATTCGACGCCCGCCCCGTTCGGCGCGATGTTGGGAAAAATCGATGGGAGACACGGCCATGGCCTTCGAAGCGGTCGACTACGAGAGCATCACCCTGGAGCGACGCGGCCACGTGGCGATCCTGACGCTGAACCGCCCCGACCGGCTGAACGCCATCAACCGCGCGATGATGGCCGAGATGCCCGCCGCGGTGGCCCAGGTGAAGGCCGACGACGAGGTGCGCGTCGTGGTGGTCACCGGCTCCGGCCGCGGCTTCTGCGCCGGCGCCGACCTGCAGGGCTTCGGCCCGGTGGCCACTGGCAAGGCGCCGGTGCTCGCCAACCAGGCCGAGCGGCTGGACGAGATGGGCTGGGTCGGCCGCTGGGCGATGATGTGGGCCCACCTCGACAAGCCGGTGATCGGCGCGATCAACGGCGTCGCCGCCGGCGCCGGGATGTCCACGGCGCTCGCCTGCGACGTGCGCATCGGCTCCGAGCACGCCCGCTTCAAGAGCGTGTTCATCGAGCGATCGCTGTCGCCGGACTCGGGCCTCTCCTTCTTCCTGCCGCGCGTGGTGGGCTACGCCGCCGCCGCCGACATGATCTTCACCTCCCGCGCCGTCGGCGCCGAGGAGGCTCTGAAGCTCGGCCTGCTCAACCGCCTGGTCCCCGCCGCCGACCTGCTCGACGCGGCCGTCGCCTATGCTGGGGAGATGACCCGCTGGCCGCCGGTCGCCCTGCGCTCGTCCAAGCACGTCCTGCAGCACAACATGGAGGCCGGACTGGAGGAGGCCCTGCGCTACGAGACGGCGGGCCTGGCGTTCGCGCGCAAGGCGCCGCACGACGTGGAGGAATCCCGCCTGTCGTTCATCGAGAAGCGCGAAGGCCTCTACACGGGGAGCTGATTTGCGGTCATAAGGCGCGCATTGGTTTCCAGGAGCATTTCCATGGCGCTCGATACCGCCGCTGAGCAGAAAACCTTCCGCTGGGACGACCCGCTGGATCTCGCCTCGCGGCTCTCCGAGGACGAGCGGATGATCTGGGAGGCCGCCCGCGCCTACGCCCGCGACAAGCTCCTACCCCGCGTCGTCTCGGCCTACGCCGAGGAGCGCTTCGACCGCGAGATCATGACCGAGATGGGCGCGCTCGGCTTCCTCGGCCCGACGCTGCCGGAAGAGTACGGCTGCGCCGGGGTCAACCACGTGGCCTACGGCCTGATCGCCCGCGAGATCGAGGCGATCGACAGCGGCTACCGCTCGGCGATGAGCGTGCAGTCGTCACTGGTCATGTACCCGATCTACGCCTTCGGCTCCGAAGAGCAGCGCAAGAAGTACCTGCCCGGCATGGCCAAGGGCGAGATCATCGGCTGCTTCGGCCTGACCGAGGCCGACGGCGGCTCCGATCCCGGCGCCATGCGCACCACCGCCAGGAAGGTCAGCGGCGGCTATTCCCTGTCGGGCTCGAAGATGTGGATCACCAACTCGCCGGTCTGCGACGTGGCGCTGGTCTGGGCCAAGCTTGAGGGCGTGATCCGCGGCTTCCTGGTGGACCGCGGCTCCAAGCGCTTCGAGACGCCCAAGATCATGAACAAGCTCAGCCTGCGCGCCTCAGTCACCGGCGAGATCGCGCTGGACGAAGTCTTCGTGCCCGAAGACCAGATGCTGCCAGGCGTCTCTGGCCTGAAGGGTCCGTTCTCCTGTCTCAACAAAGCCCGCTATGGCATCGCCTGGGGCGCCATGGGCGCGGCTGAGTTCTGCCTGCATGCGAGCCGCGACTACACCATGACGCGCAAGGTGTTCGGCAAGCCGCTGGCCGCGCGCCAGCTGATCCAGAAGAAGCTCGCCGACATGCAGACCGAGATCGCGCTCGGCTTCGAAGGGGCCTTGGCTCTTGGGCGTCTGATCGACGAGGGCGCCTGGGTGCCGGAAGCCATCAGCCTGATGAAGCGCAACAACTGCGGCAAGGCGCTGGCCATCGCCCGTGAAGCCCGCGACATCCACGGCGGCAACGGCATCTCCGGCGAGTATCACGTGATGCGCCACGCGGCGAACCTGGAGACGGTCAACACCTACGAGGGCGCTCACGACGTCCACGCCCTGATCCTCGGCCGCGCCATCACCGGCGAGAACGCCTTCTAGGCCCAGGACCGCCCGACGCTCGCCTGTTGGGAGAAATCCACCGGGATTTCCGCGCCTTACCGACGGTAAGCGCGTCGATTTAGTACAGATGCATCATGCCTTGGGCGGCCCGCGCGCCTCAAGCTCTCCTGAGATTCCGGCTCAGGATCCGCTTGGGCGATTCCAGGGGCGTTCCGTGATGTCTCATCGGTTTCGCCGGCGCACAACTGTGGTGGAGAGGGCGGCTGGTCCAGGCCGCCTGATCCGACGCGGGGGTCGGCCTCAGCTCCGGTTGGGGCCGACCTGCCCCGGCCTCAACGCAGCACGCAGTCTGCAAGACCGTCGCGCTGAACCGTGCCCGCCGCCGTGGCGATGTGGCCGCCCCGCTTCTGCACATAGGGACCGGGCCGGGCGGCCTTCCAGGCCAGCGGCCTGGGAATGATCGCCGCCAGGCGCGCGGCCTGGGGCGCGGAGAGCCGGGCGGCTGCGACATGGAAATTGGCCTGGGCCGCAGCCTCGGCCCCATAGACGCCTGGCCCCCACTCGATGGAGTTCAGATAGACTTCCATGATCCTGGGCTTGCCCCAGATTCCCTCGATCAGCACAGTGAACCAGGTCTCCAGGCCCTTGCGCATCCAATCCCGGTGCGGCCACAGGAAGACGTTCTTGGCGGTCTGCTGGCTGATCGTCGAGCCGCCGCGCAGCGTCTTGCCGCGCTCGTTGGCGGCGGCGGCCTTCTGGATGGCGCCCCAGTCGAAGCCGTGATGCTCGCAGAACCGCGAGTCCTCGGCGCCGATCACGCTGCGCACCAGCTGCGGCGAGATGCTGCCGAGCGGGACCCAGCGCCGGTCGAAGCCATGGCCCTGGACCATCCGCTCGACCATCAGCCAGGTCATCGGCGGCGTCGCGAAGCGGTAGATCGCCACCACCGCCACCGGCCCGATCAGGCCGAACACCAGCAGCAGGGTCACCGCCCAGCGGAACAGGCGGCCGATCAGCCCTCGACGGCGAGGCGGGGTTGGGCGTCGGGCCACGCGGGGCGTCCTTGCCTTGACCCCCACTTGCTTGACCCGGGGGGCGTGGTGGATAGCTGGGCTGCGCCGAGGGAGCGCGTCAAGCGAGGGGATCAGCCATGGACATCAGTGAGGCCGTCGCCCGGCGCATCTCGATCCGCGCCTTCAAGCCCGACCCGGTGCCTGAGGCCACCGTCGCCG